>NZ_AP022673.1:3622500-3960455 GCF_013374115.1 Sphingomonas sp. HMP9
GCCCCACCGTATAGACCGTACCCGAAACCGACACAGGTGGTCAGGTAGAGTATACCAAGGCGCTTGAGAGAAGTGTCCTGAAGGAACTCGGCAAATTGCCTCCGTACCTTCGGAAGAAGGAGGCCCTCACTATGCGCAAGCACTTTGAGGGGGCACAGGCCAGGGGGTAGCGACTGTTTAGCAAAAACACAGGGCTCTGCTAAGTCGGCTTCAAGACGACGTATAGGGCCTGACGCCTGCCCGGTGCCTGAAGGTTAAGTGGAGGGGTGCAAGCTCTGAAATGAAGCCCAGGTAAACGGCGGCCGTAACTATAACGGTCCTAAGGTAGCGAAATTCCTTGTCGGGTAAGTTCCGACCTGCACGAATGGCGTAACGACTTCCCCACTGTCTCCAGGACATGCTCAGCGAAATTGAATTCTCCGTGAAGATGCGGAGTACCCGCGGTTAGACGGAAAGACCCCGTGCACCTTTACTGCAGCTTCAGAGTGGCATTAGGAAGAAACTGTGTAGCATAGGTGGGAGGCTTTGAAGCATCGGCGCCAGCTGATGTGGAGCCATAGGTGAAATACCACCCTGTTTGTTTCTGATGTCTAACCTCGTTCCGTAAGCCGGAACAGGGACCCTCTGTGGCGGGTAGTTTGACTGGGGCGGTCGCCTCCTAAAGAGTAACGGAGGCGCGCAATGGTGGGCTCAGGACGGTCGGAAACCGTCTGTTAGAGTGCAATGGCATAAGCCCGCCTGACTGCGAGACTGACAAGTCGAGCAGAGACGAAAGTCGGTCATAGTGATCCGGTGGTCCCTCGTGGAAGGGCCATCGCTCAACGGATAAAAGGTACGCCGGGGATAACAGGCTGATAACCCCCAAGAGCTCATATCGACGGGGTTGTTTGGCACCTCGATGTCGGCTCATCACATCCTGGGGCTGGAGCAGGTCCCAAGGGTTTGGCTGTTCGCCAATTAAAGTGGTACGTGAGCTGGGTTCAGAACGTCGCGAGACAGTTTGGTCCCTATCTGCCGTGGGCGTCGAAATTTGAGAGGAGTTGACCCTAGTACGAGAGGACCGGGTTGAACATACCTCTGGTGTACCAGTCGTTCCGCCAGGAGCGCAGCTGGGTAGCTATGTATGGACGGGATAACCGCTGAAAGCATCTAAGCGGGAAGCCTCCCTCGAGATAAGATTTCATAGAGCCGTCGGAGACCACGACGTTGATAGATCGGATGTAGAAGTGCGGTAACGCATGGAGCTAACCGATACTAATTGCTCTATTCGCGCTTGAGAGTCTCACACCATCAATGACAACACTGGGCCTAGCCCAACGCGTCTGATGCGTGCGGATGATTAAGACGACGCCAGATTGCCAATCCCCTCGCCGTCGAGGGATTGGTCCAAATACCAATACACCAGCACTCGGTGTTCCGAGAAGTTGGTCTACAAAATGCACGGTATCGATTTTAAAACCCTCAGGCTTTGCAGTAATGCGAAACCCGAGGGACCCAGATATTCACAGTCACGCATGTCGCACCGGCTTCATTGCCTGGTGGCTATAGCGTCGGTGTCCCACCCGATCCCATTCCGAACTCGGCCGTGAAACCCGACTGCGCCAATGGTACTATCGCTCAAGCGATGGAAGAGTAGGTCGTCGCCAGGCATTGAAGCCCGTGCGACATGCAACGCACAACACAATATCAAAACCCATTCACACACGTCTCATACCCCTTCGCTAACGCGAATGTCGCGGGGTGGAGCAGCCCGGTAGCTCGTCAGGCTCATAACCTGAAGGTCACAGGTTCAAATCCTGTCCCCGCAACCAACCTTACACAACGCCTCCTCGGTCCTTCTCGTGGGGTCTTTCTGCGTTTCCGCTCCAGCACATAGCGATAGCATCGACGCAAGCTCGCCGCGCAACTCGATTTGGCGCATGTGCCGTAGACTCCTGATCGGCGACGATTGATCTCATCCCGGGATTGGTCACCACTCTAACACATCCGGCGGTTGCCCTACGCTTTGATAGGCCGCGCAGGCGACGCAAAATACCTGTTTGTCACGCATCCGTGATGGCGACAGGGTTTTCCGTCATCTCTAGGGTCGGCGCATCGTCGAAGAGCTAGTCGGCAATGCCGGCTCTGGCCGCGAACACTTCCTTGGCTGAAAAAAATCCGTTGAGTGCGGCAGGGAACCCGGCATAGACCGCCATCTGCATCAGGATTTCCGTAATTTCGTCGCGGGTCAGACCGACGTTCAATCCCGCCTCAATGTGCACTTTGAACTGTTGAGCGGCGTTTCCCATGACTGCCAGTGCGGCGATCGTCGCGATCTCCCGATCACGCGGGCCCAGGCCGGGCCGCGAGTAGATGTCGCCGAATGGAAACTCGATCAGATAGGTTGCAAAATCCGGCGCAATATCCGCGAGGGCCGCAACGACATTCTGACCGGTCTCACCATCGATGGCGGCAAGTGCGCGCTTCCTGCGTTCCAACCGGCTTGAGCTACTGCCGGTCCCATGGACACGAAGTTAGGCTACATGCGCTTGCCGCTCGAAGTCCATGGGGCTGAGATAGCCCAGCGTCGAGTGCCGGCGTGTCGGGTTGTACAAGCGCTCGATATAATCGAGCACGTCCGCCTTCGCGTGATTGCGCGTTCGATATGTCTTCCGGCCGATCCGTTCGGTCTTCATCGACGAGAAGAAGCTCTCCATTGCCGCGTTGTCCCAGACGTTGCCCGACCGGCTCATCGAGCAGGTAACGCCATTGTTGGCCATCAGTCGCTGGAACTGCTCACTCGTATATTGGCTGCTCTGGTCCGAGTGGTGCAGCAGTGCGTCGGGCTTTCCGCGTCGCCAGATCGCCATCATCAGCGCATCGGTCACGAGCTGAGCGGTCATGGTGTCGCTCATCCGTGTCCTGAGCGAAGTCGAAGGGGACCATCAGACCACGCAGCGCGAGAACAGGTCGATGACGACAGCGATGTAGAGCCACCCTTCGGCGGTCCAGATGTAGGTGAAGTCGGCGATCCACCTCTGGTTAGGCGCCTCGGCGGTGAACTGGCGGTCGAGGATGTTGTCGGCGATGACCGACCGCAGGCGTCGTCCTTGGGCAGGCCACGACGTCGCGGACGGGCCCTCAGGCCATGGACACGCATCAGCCGTTCGATGCGATGCAGACCACATGAAAGGCCTTTGGCCAGAACGTCGTGCCAGACGCGCCGCGCGCCGTAGGTGCGATAGCTGGAGATGAAGCTCGCGCGGACTCTGGCGCCGAACTCCTCATCGCTACGGGCGCGCTTGCTGGGCGCCCGAACTAGCCAGGCTTGAAAGCCGCTTCGCGAACCACCGAGCGCTTCTCAGATCCACGACACCGGCCAGATCCCTCGGTGCTTCGCGATGAACTCGAACCTCCTATCGAGTCCCTGGCGAAGTAGGCCGCCGCTTTTTTTAGGATGTCGCGCTCTAGCCAAGCTAGGAGCGTCTTCCTGGCAGGCTCCACCCGTTCGGAGTGCACAGGCCGCTTCGTTTTCTGTTGTACGACGATAGCACGGTTGCGGACGCGTCCACCGGCGACAAGATCGCCGATCCTGACTTTGACCACGTCACACCCGCGAAGCGTACTATCTATCGCGAAGTCGAACAGGGCCCGGTCGCGCAGACGTCGGTGCTGATCGCGCCAAAAACGTATGGCCCAAACTTGCTGGGCCTTCAGCGCCAGTTTGGCGCCAAGCACGCAGCCCTCGTTCCAGGGGCGCAGTTGCTGGAAAGCGGGATCCAGCGAAGAATGTCCCATCGCTCGCCTCCATCGCGTCGGGTCGTACTCAAAGGTACATGAATAAGATGAAGTGTTGGTTTATCTTTGTGATCTGCGGTGGCGAAAGAATGAAGCTGATTGTCTGATTAGGGCTGCATGAAGCACCATCCCGTACCGGACAGAGATTTCGGTTAATTCAGGTTCGGTGCAGGCCTCAAGTTCTGTTGGTAGGCCACATCGCCAATACTAGTTCAGCAAAACGGCATACAGTTTGGCAGGAGTAGGCGGCCACTGGCCAACAGTGAGAGGGCGGCCTTGCATCTTACTCCAGGGAACCAATCAATGCCCGCGTCACATTCCCCATGATTTGCATCCGCGCAACGATGGGACGGCGCGTGCTGCCGATCATGACTGCTACCGCATAGGTGTGGCCGTCCGGCGCCTTCAGCAATCCGACATCATTATACCCGGTCGACAAATTGCCGAGATCCTGTCCGGTCCCCGTCTTGTGCGCAAAGGTCCAGCCGGGGCGAAGTCCGGATTTCAATCGCAACGGGCCCGTCTTGCTCGCGGCCATCAGCGTCAGGAGGTGCACGGTCGAGCGGTTGCTGAGCAGTTCGCCACGCTGAAGACGGGAGAGCCCAAGCGTGATGCCGTTCGCCGACGCGCCGTCATAAGGCGCGGCGAGATATCGGGTCAGCGCCTTGTTGCGATCCTCGAAGCTCATCGTCGCCCGCGCCTGGAGGAACCCCCAGCCGCCGACCCATTCCGGTTTCCAGTCCAGACCTGCGGTTTTAGCCTGCAAAATCCGCTCACCGGGGCCGAAACCGACGCCAGCGATGCCCTTTTGCGCGAGCATTCGGCGGATTGCCGGTGGACCGCCGACTTTCCACAGCAACACGTCGTTGCAAGTGTTGTCGCTGCGCGTCATCGCGCCTTCCAACAGCGCAGCGACCGTGGTCCGATATCCATCGACGCCCACCAGCGGACGGATAGGCTGGTGGAAGACCGTCAAGTCCGATCGGCGAACCGTGACGACGTCGGACAGCGAGAGCGTTCCACGATCGACCGCGTCCATCACTGCGATCGCGACCCATAGCTTGCTGACGCTCTGCTGTGGCAACAAGGTGTCGGCGTTGTAGCCGACAACCCACCCTTCCGTGACATCGCGTATCGCGATGCCGACCTTGCCCTGAAATCCGGCGCCTAGCGCTTGCATCGCGTTGAGGAGGTCCGCGGGCGGTTGATCACGACGCTTGCCGGGCAGCGCCGGGGATGTCGCGACGGACAATCGCGTCGGCGCAGACGGAGTCGGTCTGCCGGGTGCGGAAAGGCGGGGTGGCGCTCCGGCTGGAACACATCCAGCCACGCCGACACTTGCACCGAGCATTAAAACCGCTGCTCGGCGTATCAGGAAATTACGCAACATCACATTCTCGCACCGTCGTCGAATCTTGAGCCGGCAGCGTCGAGTTGCACCGGCGTATGTCAATCATCCTGTCCCTTATGGCACCGGAGCGATCGTTTGTCTTAAGCCGTGCGGTCAATCGGCTGCGTCGACGACAATGGCGCATTGCGCCCTGGCAGGATCAGAACGGGAAAAAGGTGTGCGTCGCGGTGATCGCGACGACCGCGGTGATCAGGTTTAGCGGGAGTCCCACGCGCAGGAAGTCGGTGTAGCGATAGCGGCCGAGTTGATAGACGATGACGTTGGTCTGGTAGCCGAACGGGGTCGCGAACGAGGCGCTGCCGGCGATCATGACCACGACGATGAAGGGACGCGGGCTGACCCCGAGGCTTTCGGCCAACGCTACCGCGACCGGCGTGACCAGTACCGCGACGGTTGCGTTCGACAGCAACTCCGTCAGCACCATCGTCAGGCCGTAGAGCACGATGAGGGCGGTCAGCGGACTGACCCCTTCAAGCGACGATATCAGCGTGGTCGTAGCGGCGCTTGCCAACCCGCTTTGCGCCATCGCGATGCCGAGCACCACCATCCCGGCAATCAGGATCAGGATCTGCGGACGAAGGCCCCCATAGGCTTGGTCGGCCGAGATGACGCGCAGGAGGATCAGCAGCACCGCGCCCGCGAACGCCGTCGCGGCGATCGGCGCGACGTTGAGCGCGGCCAGCAGGATCGCGCCCACGAACGTCGCCAGCGCGATGGCCGCCTTTACCGGCTGCAACGGACGGCGTTCGGCGAACACTTCGGCATCCCCGACCTGTCCGCCGGCGACGGCGATGGTCGCCTCCGGACGCCCATCGTCGGGATCGAGCATCCGCGTTCCCATCAACTTGCCGCTGAACAGCAGCAGATAGAGACCGCCGACCAAGGCGACGGGCAAGCCTACCGGCGTGATCTCGAAGATGCCGAAGCGGCTTTGCCCGGCAATCCGCGCCATGTCGTCGACCAGCAGGTTGGTCGACGTTCCGAGCAACGTGCAGCACCCGCCGAGGATGGTGATGTACGACAACGGCATCAGATAGCGCTTGGCCGATAGCTGCAAGCTCGCGGCGACGTCCTTGACGACGGGGGCGGTCAGCACGACGATCGGGGTGCTATTCAACACGCTGGAAAAGAGCCCGGCGATCCCCAGCAACAGCCAGACCCCCGTCCCGCCGAGGCGGCGGCACATTGCGACGGCGGCCTCGATCGCGCGATCGAGCAATCCGGACAGTTCTAGCGCGTAGGAAATGACGAAAAGCGAGGCGAGCGCGATGATCGCGGGGCTGGCGAAGGCACCCTGGACATCGACCGGTCGAACCACGCCGGTCATCAGCAATATGGCTGCCCCTGCGAGAGCGACGACGTCGGCGCGAACCTTGTCCCAGATCAGCGCGGCCACCACGCAACCCAGCACGATTAGTGTAATGATCTGGTCGAATGTCATAAACGCCTCATCGGCAACCAGAAAACGACGCTTCTCATTCGGACTCCCATGCCACGCGGTATGGAGCATCGCGAGAATTTTGCTACAGTTCGCTTATGCATGAGCCATCCCCCCGCACCAGTCGCCTTGTCGTCGCCGGCTCGGCCGCCGCGATTATTCTCTTGGGCGGTGGCGGATTCCTGTTCGGGCGCAGCACCGCGCCGTCTCCTCCGCCGTTAGCCGTAACCCCGGCGGCGGCGCCGGTCTCAGCACCCGTGGTCGTGCCCGAGTCGCCTGTCGCCCGCGTTCTTGCTCGCGCCGATATCATCGAGATCGCCAACGCCGCTGCGGATGCGACCTCTTCGGGCGCGAAGATGCCCGAGCGAGTGGGTGCCGCGGAGGGCGCGCAATTCGAGGTCGACCTGCCGTTCGGTTGCGACGGCCCGGCCGCTGAAAACAGCCGTGAGCCGTTCAGATGGCGGTATGATTCCGAATCGTCGTCGCTCAAGATTTCCGTCACACCTGCCGTGTTCGATCCGGGCGAATGGCTGGGCAAGCCGTCATCGGAAAGCGCTGGCACCACGCCGGCGGCCGCAAGCGAAGAGGCTATCGAGGGCTTCTGGATTGCGAGGCCGTGGTCGTCGCGAGGCACGTGTGAAGCTGGGTCGCCCACGACCGTTCCGCTCGGCATCGACGCCGTGACGCTTCCCGGTCAGACGCTTGGGCTCGCGCAGATTTTTACCGACGAGGGCTCGAAAAACGCCAGACGAGGCGGCAAGCCTTATGAAAGCGTAAGCCGGATCGGCGAGAACGATCTGAAGATCGATCAGGGATTGTGGGTCCGGCTTCGCGGGCGCGTCGCCCGTTTCCCCGATGGATCGACGGTTCGGTGTCGTCAGCCCGCCGGCAAGGAGCAACGTCCGATTTGCCTGGTTGCCGTGAGCTTCGACGATGTCAGAATCGGGAATCCTTCGACGCAGGACACGATCGCGACCTGGGCATCGGCGAGCCGGACGTGACGCCGATGACAATCATCGCGAAGCCCGCTGCCGCATGAGCGGCGCCGAAGAGACCGGTCCGAACGCGCGAACCGCCGTCTCCGAAGTCGAGAAGAGTCCCGAGACCCGTATCTTGGCCGCGGTCAGCGGGTCGGGGAGCGGACAGCGCGTGGTGGAGATCGCAGCCGATCTGGCCACCGCGCTGGACGCGAGTTGGCACGCCGTCTTTATCGAGACGCCCAAGTCGGCCCGCGATCCGGCGGTTGCACGGCGGGCGGCAGACGCGCTGTCCTTTGCGGTTCGTCATGGTGCCACGGTTAGCAACGAACCCGACGATGACGTCGTCAGCGGCCTTGTCGCGCATCTCACGGCCATGCCAGCGGACCATCTGGTGATCGGAACCCCGTCTGCGGCAAGGCCCGATCGCTGGCTCCGGCGATCGGTGATGGCCTCCGTCCAAAAGCGATTTCCAGCGCTCAGCCTCCACATCGCTCCCGTTGCGGTCTTGCCGACGAAGAGCGCCGATGTGCCGGACGCTGCCCCAAAGCCAAAGCCCGACCTGCGGCAGCATCTCTGGGCGCTGGGTCTCGTGGCGATCACGCTTGGCCTTGCCGAGCTGGTCAGCATGCTCCTCGGCGGACGGCCGCTGAACCTGTTGTTCCTGTTTCCGGTGATCGCCGCCGCCGCACGCTTCGGGTTGGCTCCGGCACTGACCGCGACGGTCGCCTCGGTGCTCGGTTTTGATTTTTTCCTGCTCCAGCCACGGTTTCATCTGGAGCCGGCGGCGCCGATCATGGTGGTAACGCTGGTCGCGCTGCTCGCTGTTGCGGTCTATACGAGCCTCGTGACCCAAGCGCTTCGCGACCGGGTAGCGCTCAGCGATCGCAGCGCGAAGGAAAATGCGCGGATCGCAACCTTCTCGCAGATCCTCGCCCGCGCGGCGAACTGGGAAGAAACCGCTGGCGCGATCTGCGAGGAGTTTGCCGGCGTGTTGAAAGCCGAGGTGGCGGTCTTTCGCGAAAACGGCGGCAAGCTGGAGCGTGTCGGTGCGACGATGGAGCCTTTGGTGTGGGGACCGATCGATCAGGCGGCGCTCGAATGGTGCTGGGAACGGGGAGAGGCCGCGGGGCGCGGAACGACTGCGGTCGCGTCCGCGGAATGGCGGCTCGAACCTTTGCGCACGTCGCTCGGCACGCTGGCTGTCGTGGCGTTCGCGCGTCCCGATGGCCGCGATCCGATCAGGGCCGATCGGGGCGTGTTGTTCAACACCATGGTCAGCCAGGCAGCGCTGGCGCACGAACGGCTGATCCTCGAGGATCGTCTGCGACTTACGTGATCCTGCTCAATCGCCGAGACCAATATCCGATAACGCCATACCGAGCGGCGGCTTGCGGGAACGATCTGCGGGCAACCGACATCCGGTGCCGGTCGTTGGCTGTGATGTGCTCCGTCGTCTTGGTCGAATTCGGGTGAAATATCTGGCAGCAATCGGTCTGCTGGCGTGCTCGACGGGGTGCGCGACGCTGCCGCCGGCGCTGATGCAAAAATGCGTGCCGTCTTCGGGGGAGCCGGTGTCGGTCTCAACAGACGGCGTTCGTGCCAGCACGACATTCGATGTCTTGACGTTCAATATCGAGGGTCTGGGTTGGCCGGCACGCGGGAAGCGTGGTCCGGCGCTCGAGCAGATAAGCGCCGCTCTCAGGCGGATGGAGGCGCGGGGCGACGCGCCGGATATCGTCATGGTGCAGGAGATGTTCAGCAAGGCCGCGGTCCGTGCCGTCACGGGCATCGGCTATCCCAACATGGTTTCGGGGCCGTCGCGCACGCAATCCAAGAGCTTGCCGAGCGCGGATCGGATGCCGGGGCCGTACCGATGGAAGAAGGGCGAACTGGGCCTGCACATGGTCGGCTCGGGCCTGGCCATCCTGAGCCGGTATCCGATTCTGGAGACGCGATCGGAGCCGTTCGGGCGCCGGCGGTGCGCCGGTCTGGACTGCCTCAGCAACAAGGGTGTGCTGTACGCGCGGGTGGCGATCCCCGGCGTTCCCGGCGCGATCAACCTCTTCAACACCCACCTCAACTCGCAACGCTCGTCGCGCGTGTCGCCCCGGCGTCATGCCCGCGCGCATCGTCTGCAGGTCGAAGAACTCGGCGCCTTCATCTCGGCGGTGGGCGACCAGAATGTTCCGACCATCCTTGGTGGTGACTTCAACATGAAGGATTCGGCCATCCGGTTCGAACGGTTCCGGAATGTGACGGAGCCGTTCGAGATCGTGCAGGAATGGTGCACGGCCAATCCGCTGCCCTGCGATACGCGCATCTCATGGGACGGCGACGAGCCCTGGATGGACACCCAGGATCTCCAGCTTTTCGAGAGCGGCTCGACCGTCGTGGTGACCCCGATCCGCGTCGAAGCGGTCTTCGACGGTTCGGCCGACAGCCCCCAACTGTCGGATCACGACGGTTTCCGGGTCACCTACCGGGTGACTTGGCCGGCGCGCCTTTCGCCAGGGACGGGCGGCCTGGGTGCTTTGCCGAAGTGCAACTGAGGGGACAAAGCGGGCATGGCCGGGGTTGCTGGGTTGCGACGACAGGCGGACCCGCTATTCTTGGAGCGGTTCCGTTGACGGCGCCGTTTGCTGCCCCGGCATAGGGTGAAAGCGCAGATCGCGCTGGGGCACCGGCATCGTGACGCCGTGTTCCTTGAACAGATCCCAGATCCGGAAAAACACGTCGCTGGTGACATTGCCGACGCCTGCCTCGGGGCTGTCGATCCAGATCCGCAGATCGAACTCGACGCCATTGTCGCCGAATTCCTTGATCCAGCAGACCGGGGCGGGTTCGGTGAGCACGCGCGGCGAGATGGTCGCGGCCTCGACGGCGAGCCGTTGCGCCAGCCGCAGATCACAATCGAACGACACCCGAAACCCGACATGAACCCTCACGTCACGGCTCGAGAAGGACCAGTTCTCGACTTCGTCGGTCATCAGTCGTTCGTTCGGGATCAGATGCTCCTTGCCGTCCCGCGTCAGCACCGACACCGCGCGGACACCGATCTTGTTGACCCAGCCGAAGGTATCCCCGACCGCGATGACGTCGCCGGGCTTGATCGATCGGTCGAGCAGCAGGATCAGGCCAGCGATCAGATTGCCGAGCGTCTTCTGCAACCCGAAGCCGATCGCCAGACCGAACGCACCCGAGAACACGGCCAGCGCCGTAAGGTCGATACCGAGAAGGTCGATCCCGACGAAGATCGCGACCGTGACGACCGCGATCTGGGCAAGCTTCTGGAACAGCACGCGCTGCGCTGCATCGAGGAGGCGGGACTGTCCGATCCACCGCAGGATCGAGGCGAGCAGCGCGCGGGCGGCGAGGAACAGCACGAGCGACAAGCCGACCGCGTTGACGATGTCGAGCAGCGAGATGCGGCGGGTCCCGAAGCCCATGCTGGCGCGATCCAGCCCTTCGATCAGCGGGGTAAGGCCGCCCAGTCGGCTTGCGAGCACGATAACGAGTAGCGCGAGCGCGATCAGCGACGCCGCCCTGCTTTGCAGACCAAGCGATCGGGCAATCTCATAGGCTAGCGCCGCAACCGCGATGCCGAGGCCGGCGGCCAAGACGAGATCTGCGCCGGGGTCCAGTCCGCGGATGCCGAGGAAGGCGGTCAGCACCAATGCCGTCACGCCGGACCGTGTCAGCGCCATCAGTCGCGGCGATATCACGCTGGCATGCCTCGGCGCCAAGGCAGGAATGAGGTATCGGCAGGCAAGACGCCCCGCGGCGACGCCCAGCAGCAGCGCAACGCTCAGGATCGCGACGGCCGCGATCAGGTCGTGGAATGGCAATGCCGTCCATCGATCCAGAAAGGGCTGCCACCAAGCGTCGTGTTTCAATCGATCCTCCACTGCGCGCTATTCAGCGCCGTTCGCCGGAGTATTACGACGCCCGGCGAGTCTGTTAGCAGACTCGGCGCTCCGGTCAGCCCCTGTCCCAAACTTGACGGTTTGGTAGGCGCGCGTTCTCTGGGTCGGTTCAGGGTAGCGCGTCTGCCTGTTCCGGGGCGGAGCTCACGCTGCGAAGCAAAGCGTAGCCAAGCAGTCCCGAGAGGAAGGAACCGGCAAGCACGCCGAGCTTTGCCTCCGCCTGCAAAATCTGGTTGCCGGGGAACGCGAGCAAGGTGATGAAGATGCTCATGGTAAAGCCGATCCCGCACAACAATGCGAGACCGAGCAACTGCCGCTTCCCTGCGTGAGCCGGCATATCCGCCAGACCGAAACGAACGGCCAGCATGGAAAAGCCGAATACGCCTGTGACTTTGCCGAGCAACAGCCCAAGCGCAACGCCAAGCGTGACGGGCGCAACCAGTGCCTCGGCGGGCAGGGTGAGGACGGCTACGCCGGCATTGGCCAACCCGAAGATCGGCACGACGAGGAAGCCGACCGGAAGGTGCAGGGCATGCTCGAGCGTGTGCAACGGGCTGTCCGAATCCCAGTCTGGGCGACTGGGTGTGCACTGCATGGGGATGGTGAAGGCGAGGATCACCCCGGCAAGCGTGGCGTGGATACCCGAACGGAACACGAGCACCCAAAGGATCGCACCCACCAGCAGATAGGGCGTCAGGCGGCGTACACCGAAGCGATTGAAGCCGATCAGGACCATGACCGCGGCGGCCGCTCCTGCCAGGTCTGGTATCGATAGCTTCGCTGTATAAAAGATCGCGATGATCATTACTGCGCCGAGGTCGTCGAGGATTGCCAGCGCAGCCAGAAATATTCTCAGCGACGCAGGAACGCGGTTGCCGAGCAGCGCGATCACGCCGAGCGCGAACGCTATGTCCGTGGCCGCGGGAATAGCCCAACCGGCAGCAGTGGGACCCGTGTTCAGGGCGAGATACACCAGGGCGGGTACCATCATGCCGCCAGCCGCCGCGATCCCCGGCAGTACACGCCTGGGCCAGGACGAAAGCTGGCCGTCGAGGACTTCGCGCTTGATCTCCAAACCGACGAGCAGGAAAAAGATCGCCATCAGCGCGTCGTTGATCCAATGCGCGACCGACAGCGGCCCTACATACGCGTGAAGGATGGTTTCGTAGTCCGGCCCGAGCGGGGAGTTGGCGATGACGAGCGCAGACGCTGCCGCCGCCATCAATACCAGACCTGCGGAGGACTGACTTTCGAGAAAGCGGCGTATGGCACTTGGGTTTACGCGGCGTATCAGGCCCATAATGTAGTCTCCGGACGCAGATTTTTCGCTGGCGGCCCGACCAACGCACAAACCTGTCCGCAGCATTAACGAACACCCATCCGATGCTATGGCATTTCGGTCCTGATCGAACAACCCGATTTGGCTAGCGTGCGCTCTTGCGCATGGCCTGCCGGTCGCCATCGAAGGCAAGGGCCTCTGCCGCGCGAAGTCTTGCCGCGTCTGCATTGCGGCGAGCGGTTTCGCCCAACACGCCCGGGGCATGGGTTGCGAGACCGTTCAGGGTCGCCAGCAGACGCAACTGCACCTCGATGATCGACGCCCCGTCCCGTGCGATCGGGCGAAAGAAGTCGTCGAACATATCATCGACCTCAAGGGCAGGCGCGTGCACGCGAAGATGCTCCACCTTTGCTCGCCGTTTGGTATCGACCAAATCGGACAGGACCCGCTGCCCCGCGCCCAATACGCGAATGGCGGTTCCCGGATCGTTGACAGCGGGGGACAAGGCGCGGGACGCGATCTCGGACAGGACGATCAGACCAAAGCGGGGATCCTGTTCGAATTCCCTGTCGGTTAGAATCGAGAACGTCTTTTCGATGGCCGCTCGAACCTTGTCGTCGATCACACCGGCGACGTGCGCCAAGGGCCGTTCGGTGAAGACGAACGCGCCCGGGAGTTCGGCGATGTGGATCGTCAGCGTATGCCGGTCTGCGATCCGCGCGAGCCCGGCCACGTCGATGTGCGCGACATAGCCGATTTCCGCCGGATATACCGGCGACGTTTCGGGCGGGATGGCGACGGGTGCTTGCGCGCCGAGATGCGGTGCTTCTGCCCAGGCCTGCATTGCCCGGCGCGCGACCGTTTCGACCCGCTCGATCGTATCGCGAACCCGGCCGAAACTCGAGAGGTGTTGGATCCAGCGCAACAGCGTGATGGCGATTATCGCGACGATCACGATCGTTGCGAAGAAAAGCACGACGCGTCCTTGCGCGCCGTACAGGCCGGTCGTCAGTGCGATGATGCCGACGATGCTGAACAGGAACGCGCCGACGAACGTCGACAGCGCGTTCTGCGTGAAGCGATCGTCGACCAGCAACTGGGTCGCGCGCGGCGTCACAGCGCTTGTCGCGGATCCGTAGGCAGTAACCGAGGCGGACAGCGCGAAGGTGGTGACGGCCAGCATGCTCGATGCCAGGATCGTCAGAATGTTGTCGACCGCCTTGCCGCCCACCCGCAGGCTGAGTTCGTAGGGAATGAGGGGCGCTATCCAGGCGGCGACCAAAGCCGTCACGATTGCCGCGACGCTGAACAGCGACGCGCGAAACCAGATGCGCTTGGTGACCTGGCGCAGGATATAGATACCGCGGCTCGCCAGATAATCGCCTGCCATGCCGTCGGTCCTTCTTGAAGCGCGCAGGTGTTGCCGTGGTCAGACGAAGCGGAAGTCTTATCGATCCATGGTCGGGGCGGATGTGGGGGCGTTGCGGGGGACCACTTCGACGATCAGGTCGTCCGCTTCCAGGCGCTGTGCTTCGGGTTCCCAGAAGCCGAAGTCCTGGTGCCCACGATAGATGCGGTGGCCGAGGCCGGTCGCAATCCCGGCGAGCGGCTTGCCGACCTCGTCCGCGGTCACTGTGCGCTCGCGCAGCGCCACCCGGCCGCCCGTCGCGGCAAGGTCGGCCATGTAATCCGCAATGTGCGGACCATGCGTCGAACCCGCGAGCAGGAGCCCGGCGAAACTGGCCGGATTGATGACCACGGTAGCGCCCGCCTGATGCGCGATCGCTTCGTTGTCCTCGGACCGGATGACCACGCTGATCGGCAGGTCGGGCGCAATCCGGCGCGCCGTCAGCACGATCAGGATCGAGGTGTCGTCGCGCCCTGCGGAGACGATCAGCGCCCGTGCACTCGCGATCCGGGCAGCCTCCAGCGCGGCATTACGCGTCGCGTTGCCTTCCATCACGGTCGTTCCGCAAGCCTCAGCCGTGCGCAGCGCAGCGGCATTCGCGTCGACCACGACGATCATCCCCGGATCCGCGCCGCGCCGGACGAGTTCGCTGACCGCCTCGGACCCGCTCGTCCCGAAACCCGCGACCACGACATGGCCCTCGAGGTGCCGCTGGATCACCGACATACGCCATTTCTCCCAAACGCCCTTGAGCAGGAAATCATACGCCGTCCCCAGAAAGATGAGCCATACGAACAGCCGGATCGGCGTGACCACGAAGGTATCGAACATCCGCGCCTGCTGCGTCACCGGCACGATGTCGCCGTATCCGACCGTCGTCACGGTGATCATCGTAAAATACAGGATGTCCGCGAACGTCACCGGCGCGCCCGAGTTCTGGCGCAGGCCGTCCCGATCGAACCAGTGGACCGCCAGCGCGATCCCGATCAGCCCCAGGGCGACCAGCGCGCGCCACGACAAGGCTAGCCACGCCGGAGTTCGGCTCTGGCGACGTAGGCGGTAGTGCACGGTGTCAGCATCATCGTAGTGCATGCGGTGCTTGTGCTACGCGAAGGGAGCGATGTGAAGGCGTTCAACGGTTCACCGATGAAATCTGGGTGTCCGTCTTCGACGATGTCGAATGCCGCCGCCGCCAGCCGGACTCTCTGCCAAGCGCTCGCTGGCTGTGATGCACTGCATCGACCGGACGGCAGTCATTCTGCGTCGATCGCGAAGTTGACCCTGAACGGATGGCCGAAGTTGGGAAGCCAAAAACAGTCCGCCAATGTCGCTTTATGAGGTAGAAGCCGGGCCCCGTCGTTGCCCAGTCGGTTAGTACCAGACGCAGGTTGCCATCGGCGACATGCTTTGCAAACAGTGGCTCAAGCCCGAACGTCAGACCTGCACCGTTGAGGGCCATTGCGAGGGTCGATCGGCTGTCGTCGGCGGTCATCGCGCTTTTGATGGGCACATCGAAGTCACCGTCCGGCCGCTCGAACTCCCAGCGGTAGATACTGTCGTCACCGAGCCGAACCCCGAAGCAGCGGTGGTGCTTCAACTCATCCGGATGGGTCGGCGTACCATGTTCGTCCAGATAACGCGGGGATGCCGCGACGACCCATCTGAGGTCGGCGGAAAGACGCTGCGCGATCATGTCTTCGGGAACGGTGCCGCCATAGCGCATGCCTGCGTCGAACCCTTCACCGACGACATCGACGATACGGTTTCTGGACACGAGGTCGACCTCGATATCGGGGTGGCGGCGAGACAGCTCGGCGAGCACGGGGCCAAGGACTAGCGTTACCGCATCGACGACGGCGTTGATGCGGATCTTCCCACCCGGCGTGGTGCGAAGCTGATCAAGCCCCTCAAGTGCAGCACCGCTGAGGTCGACCATCAAGGTAACTTCTCCAACGTAATTTACTGCCGAGAAGATCGGTCATGTTGTGAAGCTGCAGCATGAAAGGGTGAGGCAGGCCGAGCGGGTAAGGCAGGGTGCGATCCAGCCACCGAATGCAGCTATCGCTACACTACCGCATGCCTATAGTAACCGATCGAACAAGATGGCGACGAAAGCTCCACGGAATTGACTGTCAAAGGGCGGCACATCGCCATCATCGCGCCGCCGACCGCGGGGCACATTAATCCGCTCGCAGCGTTGGGAACAGCGCTCGTCGAATCGGGCCGTAGAGTCACGGTCATTCACATGGCTGACGTCGCCGCGCTGGTACCCGATTGCGGCGTGGGTTTTGCGGCGCTCGACCACCCCGCGGACCGCCAGGGCTTGTTGGCAGACTATTACCGTAAACTGGCACAGCCATCGGGACCTATCGGACTACCCAGGATGATCCGCGGGACCGCATCGATGACGGAATTGCTGCTGAAGGCTCTTCCAGCGGCGCTAACCAGGCTGGGCGTCGATGCGGTGCTCGCGGACTCGGTCGAGCCGGCTGGTGCGCTGGTGGCACGACATCTCCGTTTGCCGTTCGTGACCGCCGTTACGGGTCTGCCCTTGCTCAGGGAGCCAACGGTACCGCCGCCTTTTCTCGGCTGGACATATCGTCCAGACGCCGTGGGGCGGAATCGCAACAGCGGCGGGTATGCGGTCAGCGACCTGTTGATGCGGCCGATTACGACGATGGTGTCGACCTATGCCCGTCATTGGGGGCTTGATCCCGACCCCCGGCAGCTATGGTCTGACCGCCTGCAGATCGCGCAATGCCCGGCGGGCCTGGATTTCCCACGCTTGGCGTTACCCGAAAGCTTTCGGTACGGTGGGCCGTGGCGGCTGGACGAGCGCGAGCAACACCTTCCAGAGAGTGACGGCCGCCCTCTCATATTCTGCTCGCTCGGATCGTTGCAGGGGGCGCGCCGATCGCTGTTCGCGGCGATGACGGCGGCCTGTGCGGCGGTCGGTGCGCGTGCGGTGGTGGCGCATGGTGGCGGGCTGAGCGACCGCGAGGCTAATTCGCTCCCCGGAAACCCGCTGGTACGGGCATTCTGGTGTCAGACCCGCATCCTGCCGTTCTGTTCCGCCGCGATCCTGCATGGCGGGTTCAACACGGTGCTGGACGCGCTGGCTGCCGGCGTTCCGATCGTCGCCGTGCCATTGGCGTTCGAGCAACCGGCAACCGCGGCGCGCCTGAAACGGATCGGCGCTGCCCGCATCGTCTCTGCAGCCGATGCGGGCAGGGGTGGCCTCGAACCGGCGTTGCGGCTTGTGCTGGACGATCCGCAATACAGACATGCGGCGCGGCTGCTGGCGACGGATATGGCTGGGGCAGGGGGCGCGGTCGAGGCGGCGGCGCTGGTCGATGCGGCGCTGTACGACGATAGCGACGTCAGGCCGGCATGGCCGACCCCGTCGGATGGGACGGCTGCCTGCGCCGCGTGAGGTGGCGCGCTGCGATGATGGCAGGCGGGGCTAGGATGATCCCCATGATGACGTCGACGCCGTAGTGACCGCCAAAGACCGGCGTCGCGACGATCGTGAGGATCGCCCATGCCCGCCCCGGCAGCGCAAGACGCGGCAACGCGCCGAACGCCCATATGAAGATGGCGGCGAGCGTCGCATGGAAACTGGGAAAGCTCACGATTCCCATGAGCATGGTGAGATCGAGCACGCGTAGCGATCCGTCTCGAAGCCCGGATATCAGCCCTTGTTCCAACCATGCTATGGACGGCCAAAGATGCACGTAGCGGGCTGGGTCGAAGAGATTGCCCATCGCCGGGGTCAGGCCCGAAATTAATATCGTGAAGAAGCCGGACAGGATCGCGGCACACACCATCGTCCTGAGCGTGTTGAATCTCCCCATGCCGCTCAACGCCACGATGACGACGATCATCTGCACGGTGAGGCTGTGATAGGCGAGCCCCAGTAGCCAGATCACCGGAGGGCATGTGTCCAGCAAGGCGAGCACGACCGGCCAGTCGAAGCCGATCGCGCGATCGGCAGCCGCCAGGCGGGCATCCCACAAAGGTCCGGAATTCGCGGCTAGCGCATAGGCCAGCACGACTCCGAACAGCGTGAAGAGCGTCATCTGAAGAAAGGCGGTCGCACCGGCTGCCAGGCGGGGACGCGCGGTGTACCGACCGATCGCCAGCGCGCCGCCGAGCGTCATCAGCGACGCGATCGCAGGCGCCGCGCGGATCGGATCGACCGTGAAACGGTGATGATATTGGGCCGCGAGAAAACTCAGCAGCATGGCTGCGAGCAACAGCCATGACGGCGTGTCTCGGTGGTCGGCGCGGAGCACTGGGGCGATCATTGCGGTCGAACGCAGCGTACCACCCCGCGGTGCCCAAGGTGATGGTTTTGGCGCGTTTTAGTTGTGCATCTCCTTGCAAATGTCCCGCGGCGCGTCTCGGCCGGTGGCGGGACACATCAAACACTGAGCGGCCCAAAGGCGATGCGGCACGAAAACGGCACGACCGTAACCTTTATCGGCCGAGATTTTGCAGCGGAGCGCCCTCGCATCGGCCGCTGGTAAGGGTTATATATGCAGGATGTTGAATTCGTTGCACCCGATCATCGTCACTTCGTGCGATCGCGCTACGTGACCTGGTTCGAGAAACTCGCAATCGTCGTCTTCATGGTTTTGTTCATGGAGTGCTTCGCTTGGGCGGCGCATCGCTACGTCATGCACGGCTGGGGGTGGGGCTGGCACAAGTCGCATCACGAGGATCATGACGGCTGGTTCGAAAAGAACGATCTGTATGCGGTCGTCTTCGCCATCGTGCCGATGGTGATGTTCGTCGTCGGGCTCTGGTGGGCACCGCTGTGGTGGGCGGCGCTGGGCATCACCGTGTACGGCGGCATCTATGCGTTCGTTCACGACATGCTCGTGCACCAACGTGGCGGCTTCCGCTGGGTGCCCAAGCGAGGATATTTCAAGCGCCTGTTGCAAGCGCATCGCCTGCACCATGCGGTCGAAGGCAAGGACGGTACCGTCAGCCACGGCTTCCTGTTCGCACGCAAGCCCGCGGTGCTGAAGGCGCAGTTGCGGGCGAACGCTAATCCGCAGCGGCGTGCGGTACGTCCCGATGAAACCGGAAACCTCATGTCGGCAGATGCGCGCAAGTGAGCGTGACGGTCCCCCGATCGGAGGCTCTCACGCGCCAGACGCGGATCGGCGTGGCGCTGTCGGCCGCGATCGTCCTGGCGTGGCTTGCGATCCACGTCACCGGCATCTTTTTCTGGCGTTGGAGCCTCGATACACTTCCCTTGGCCATCATGATGGTCATCGTCCAGACGTGGCTGAGCACGGGGCTGTTCATCGTCGCGCACGATTCGATGCATGGTGCGCTGGCGCCTGATCACCCACGGCTGAACCGAGCGATCGGAGCGACCTGTCTCTCTCTCTATGCCTGCCTGTCCTATGCCGCACTGCTGCCGCAGCATCATCTGCATCACAAGGAAACGGGGCGCGCCGGCGACCCGGATTTCCATGGCGGCGATCCCAGCCTGCTCGGTTGGTTCCTGCAGTTCTTCAAGACCTATTATTCCCACGGACAGATCGTCCGGATCACCGTGATGGCGCTGATCTACACGATGCTGCTTGGCGCGCCACTCGTCAACATCGTCATCTTCTGGGCACTGCCGGCCTTGGGCGCCGTGGCGCAGCTGTTCGTTTTCGGGACGTGGTTGCCGCACCGGGAGCGCGAGGCGCCCTTCGCGGATTCCCACCGCGCGCACAGCCTCGAAATAGGTCCGGTATTGTCACTGCTGACCTGCTTCCATTTTGGCGGCTATCATCACGAGCACCATCTGTCGCCCGGAACGCCGTGGTGGGGGCTTCCCTCGCGACGACGTGCCCTCGCCGTGCGTGCCATCGATCGCAAGGCGGCCGATCGCAGTGTCGCCGAGGATCCCGCATGACGCTCGCCATCATTCTGTCCGCGGTCGCGATGACCGTCATCGTCGGCGTTCGCTATCTCCTGGTTTCGGGCGCGTTCGCCTGGATCACGGTACGCAAGCATCCGGGACTGTATCTCGGGCTGGACCCGCAGGTCCGTCGCGAGATCATCTGGAGCCTCGCGTCAGCAGCGCTCTATGGCATCCCGGCCGGCGTCGTCGCCTGGGGGTGGCAGCATCATGGCTGGACACAGGTCTATGCCGACATCCATGCCTATCCGCTCTGGTATTTGCCGGTTTCGGTGTTCCTGTATCTGCTGCTGCACGATGCCTGGTTCTACTGGACGCACCGCTGGATGCATCGACCCAAACCGTTCAAGCTGGCGCATGCGCTGCATCATGCCAGCCGTCCTCCGACGGCATGGGCGGCGATGGCGTTCCATCCGATCGAGGCGTTGACCGGCGCGGTGGTCATTCCCCTGCTGGTCTTCGCCGTTCCGATCCATATCGCCGGTCTGGGCGTCGTGCTGACGATCATGACGGTAATGGGGGTCACCAATCATATGGGATGGGAGATCTTCCCGCGCTTCATGTGGACGGGCCCGCTGGGCGGGTGGCTGATCACGGCCAGCCATCATCAGCGCCATCACGAACTCTATGGCTGCAATTACGGCCTGTATTTCCGGCATTGGGATCGACTGTGTCACACGGACCGCGGCGTCGGCGATTTCACGCGTGAGCACGCCCGCGCTGCGCGCCGGGCTGATTTGGCAGAGTCTTAAGGCCGGCGCTCTTCGATCAGAGCCCGTGGACGCGACCGTGACAAAGATCCGGTTGGGCATCGATAGAGTGAGCGAGGTCGCGCGCATTACCCGATCGCAACGCGCTCACTCACCCGCGTGCGGCAACGCTTGAAGCCATATCGAGCAGGCCTCAAGCGCGCCGTCGCCCCGGGCCGATCCTCAGGCGGCCTTTGCCGCCAATCGTGCAGCGAGTTTCTCTTCCTCGGTCCAAACCTTGCGGACGCGCTCCTTGGGCGCCTTGACCTGCTTGACCGGGCCACCGCCGAGCACGGGCGCGCGCTTGGTCGAGTGTCGCGCGACTTCGCAGTGCCATTCGTGGTCGTCCTGAACGGTCAGCGTGCGACCGATCTCGCGCTCGACATCGTGCAGCCAGGCGCGCTGCTCGGCATCGCACAAGGTGATGGCGAAGCCGCTGCGCCCGGCGCGACCGGTCCGGCCGATCCGGTGGACATAGCTTTCGGGCAGGCTCGGCAAATCATGATTGAACACATGCGTCACCGTGTCGACATCGATGCCGCGCGCCGCGATATCCGTCGCGACGAGGACCTGGACGGTGCCGGCGCGGAAGGCGTCGAGTGCACGCTCGCGCTGTCCCTGCGACTTGTTGCCGTGCAGCGCCTCGGCCGTGATGCCTGCCTCGCCGATAAACGCGCAGACATCGTTGGCGATGTTCTTCTGCAGCGTGAAGACGACCGCCTGGCCCATATCCGGCGTCCGGAGCAAGGCCAGCAGCGCTGCCTTCTTGTCGGCGGCGTCGAGGAACATCACCGACTGGTCGATCCGATCGACGGTGGTGGACGGTGGGGCGATCTCGACCTTGGCCGGATCGCGCAGCAGGCTGTCCGCCAGCGTGGCGATCGACTTCGGCATCGTCGCCGAAAACAGCAGCGTGTGCCGATCCTTCGGGAGCGTCGCGACGATCTGCTCGATCGGCTTGGCAAAGCCCATGTCGAGCATCTGATCCGCCTCGTCGAGCACCAGCGCCTCGAGCTGCGACAGGTCGCACAGGCCCTGCTCGATCAGGTCCAGCAGACGTCCGGGGGCCGCGACGATGATGTCGACACCCGCTTCGAGCGCCTTGACCTGGTGGAACTGGCTGACGCCACCGAAGATCGTCATGACGCGTGGCTTCTGGTGGCGGCCGAAGCTTTCGAACCCGGCGGCGATCTGCGAGACGAGTTCACGCGTCGGCGCGAGGACCAGGATGCGGGCGCCGCCCTTGGGCGCCGGGCGCGGGTTCGCGGCAAGGCGGTGCAGCAGCGGCAGCGCGAAGGCTGCGGTCTTGCCGGTACCGGTCTGCGCCATGCCGAGCATGTCGCGACCTTCGAGCAGCATCGGGATCGAGCGTGCCTGGATCGGCGTCGGGTTGGTATAGCCCTCCTCGGAGAGCGCCTGCAGCAGGGATGGCGCCAGCGAAAGATCGGCGAAAGTCATGGTCATCGGTACGCGGCGCCTCCAGCGCTGAGCGAGGCTGCGCCTGGTCGGGCTTAGCGTTATCGGAAGCGCCGGCTGTTAGGTAAAATGCTGCACTGCGTCAACGTGTGATCCAGTGTCTAGCCCAGCGATAGGCCGCCGGCGTAGTGACGCGACGCTCTGCCCGCAAAGGCATAACCGGCGCTTATCGCTGGCCGATCACAACACGGGGATCGGCGGACGATAGAGCATCGCGACGTTGCACCGCGCATAGCGCTTGCCGAATTCCTCCATGATCGCTTCGCCAAGCGCGATTATCAAGTTCCGCGGTGCGATAGCCTTGAACTGTCGCCAGCGTGGCAAAAATCATGGGATGACAATTGAATTTTGGTGCACCCGACTGGATTCGAACCAGTGGCCTCTGCCTTCGGAGGGCAGCGCTCTATCCAGCTGAGCTACGGGTGCCGGACGGTCCGCCTAGCAAAGCGAGGCGGGGTGCGCCAGACGTTTTCGCGCAGGGGACGCGCTTACTTGGTCGGGTCACCGGCGGGAACGTGCCGAGGCGGCACCTCGGGCCGCAACTCGGGCCGGGTCCGGTCGTCACTAATTCGATCGTGCGGCCATCACGTATCAACGATTGCCGACTCTGCGTCTGCCTCCGGCGGAGTATGTGGACCCGATCGTCCCTTCGGCGGCGGGGTCTTGGGCTTGAACGCGCAGAGATCGCTGACGATGCAGCGCCAGCATTCGGGCGTCCGTGCCTTGCAGACATAGCGACCGTGCAGGATCAGCCAGTGATGCGCGTGCAGGCGGAACGGCTGCGGGGTGGCCTTGTCGAGCTTCAGTTCGACCGCGAGCGGGGTCTTGCCGTGCGCCAGGCCGGTGCGGTTGCCGACGCGGAAGATATGCGTGTCGACGGCGAACGTCTCCGCGCCGAACGCGACGTTCAGCACGACATTGGCGGTCTTGCGACCGACGCCGGGCAGGCGTTCGAGCGCGGCGCGGTCGTTGGGAACCTCGCCGCCATATTCGTCGATCAGCATCTGCGAGAGCGCGATGACGTTCTTTGCCTTGGTGTTGTAGAGCCCGATCGTCCTGATGTGGCGCTTGAGGTCGTCGAGCCCCAGCGCGACCATCTTTTCGGGCGTGTCCACCGCGCGGAACAGCGCGCGCGTCGCCTTGTTGACGCCGACGTCGGTGGCCTGCGCCGACAAGGCGACCGCGACGACCAGGGTGTAGGGATTGACGAATTCGAGTTCGGTCTCGGGGTGCGGGTCCGCCTCGGCCAGGCGCGCGTAGAACGCGATGACGTCGGCCTTCTTCACAGCCCGAGCACGTCGCCCATCCGGTACCGTCCGGCCGGCTGCCCCGCGAGCCAGATCGCCGCGCGCACCGCACCGCGTGCGAAGATCGAGCGATCGTCGCCGCGGTGGTTGAGTTCGATCCGTTCGCCTTCGCCTGCGAAGATCACGCTGTGGTCGCCGACCACCGAGCCACCGCGCAGCGATGCGAAGCCGATCGTCCCCTCGGTCCGCGCGCCGACCAGCCCTGCGCGGCTGTCGACGCGCAGTTCGGCGAGCGACGATCCGCGCCCCTTGGCGGCAGCGTCGCCGAGCAGCAGCGCGGTGCCCGACGGTGCGTCGACCTTGTGCCGGTGATGCATCTCGACGATCTCGACGTCCCAGTCGGAGCCGAGGCGCGCGGCGGCTTCGCGGACGAGGATGCCGAGCAGCGTGACACCGAGCGAGGTGTTGCCGGTCTGGAGGATCGCAATGTCCGTCGCGGCATCGTCGATCATCGACTGGTGCTGCGGCGACAGGCCGGTCGTGCCGATCACGATAGCGGTACCGGCGGCACGGGCCGCCGCCAGATGGGCTTCGACGGCGGAGGCGGTCGAGAAATCGACCAGCACGTCGGCGATCCGGGCGATCGGGTTCGGGTCCTCACGCGCATCGATGCCGCCGGCATGCATCGCACCGGCCGCCTCGATCGCGTCGATGATCGCACGGCCCATGCGTCCAGCGCTACCATAGATACCGATCGAGGGCATGTTCATGGCGGGCGGGGCGGGTTGGGGGGCAAGCGTATGCATGCGCCGCGCTTTGCACCAAACCGGCCTTTCGGGACAGGGGCGAACGGGCTGGGCAGACGGATTTCTTCGCGGAATCGACCCCCGCGGCTGCGCCGATCCGGCTGCCGCCCTTGTGGATCAGCCGTTTGCGACCAGTGTCCGAACCAGATCGAGATCGGCGGGTTTGTCGACGTCCACCGCGGCCAGGCCGAACGGGCTCGCGACCGCCGCCGCGTCCAGGCCAGCGCGGCGACCGAGGTGCGCGATCGCATCGACCAGCGTCAGGCGACCCGACAGGTATCGGAGCAGCGTGCCGATCCCCAGCCGACGGACGATCCGCCACGGCCGCTTGCGATCCGCCTCAACCCTTGCCCAGAGATCGAGCGCGGCGACCGAGCGGGGGGTGGCGAAGTAGAACAGGTTGCAGCCCGACCATCCGCCATCGGCGAACCGGAGATAGGTGCGGCGCGTGCCGGGGGCAGCCGCCTCGATCACGTCCTTTCGCGCCAGCAAGGCGCCGACATCGGCGTGCGGGGGGACGTCGGCGAGAAAGCGGGACACCCATTCGGGCTCGAGCAGCGCGTGGTCGGCGGTCGTGACCAGCAAGGGCGTGCCGAGCGCTTCGATGCCGTCGCGAACGCTGCGGCTGGGACCGGAGGCTGCGTCGAGCACGGTGAGGCCGAGCGCGGTGGCCGCGGCGCGGACCGCGTCGTCAGAGACCGATACGGCGATCGTGCGCGCGCCTGCGTCCCGCAACGCCTGTGCGACCCGGGCCAGCAACGTCTGGCCGTCGAGCAGGATCAGTGCTTTGTGCGACACGCCCGCATAGGCCGCGACCGGATCGACGCCGCCGCGCGAGCCGGCGAGGATCAGCGCGCCGAAGCCTTGTCCAGCAGCCGCGCTCATACCGCTTTCGGCCCGGTTTGCGCGCGGGCACGCCACACCCGCCAGAACACGCCCGGCGCGGCCAGGATCGGATGCTTCTCGCGCCACGGGGTCAGCGGAACCGCGATGCCCGTATGCCGTTCCACCTTCCAGATGCCGTAGCGTGCCGCACCTTCGAAGGTGAACGCAGCCCGGACCAGCCTCGCGACGTTGAGCGGCTTGCCGGCACGCCGACGACGGCTCCACGCGCGCAGCAAGGAACGCCGTCGCGCCGCAGGCAGGTCGGGCTTCAGCGTGCCTGCCTCGTCGCGGTAAGCGATCCCGTCGGCGGTCCAGGCGAGCGGCAGGAGTTCGGCGTAGCGACCCGGATCGAAGCCGAGGATCTGGCCTTCGCGGCCCTTGCGCTCGACGCGGAGTTCGGCGGCATAGGTCTGGCGGAACAGCGCCCGCCAATAGTCGTCGGCCGTACCCGTTTCCGGGCCGAGCGCGACGGCAAAGCGCGCGGCGGACTTCGCCGCATCGCCGATCGCCACGGCCACCGTGTTCGAGGTCGCCGAATCTCGCACCCAGACGAGCGCGGAGGGTTGGACGAAGCGTGTCCAGATCGTCGTGTCGAGCGTCTGCGCGGCAGCCGCCTTCGCAAACGTCGCCACCCGCATCGTCGCGATCTTCGCGCGCACCGTCTCGCCGCGCAGATCGAACTCGCGGTAGCTGACGGTCGGCCACAAGCCGCGCTCGGGCACGCCTTCGGTCAGCACGTAGAAATCGAGCACGCCTTCGGTCAGCCCGGTGCGGAGGTTCGACCCGTAGAACAGCACCGCAACGGTCCCAGCCGCACCCTCCGCCAGTATCGCCGCGACGTGGCGGACGGCGGGGATGGTCGGGACGTGCAACTGGCGGCGGACGACGTCGCCGAGCGTGATCACGGAACGACGAAACGCAGTGCGCGCGCCTCACGGACGGTGAGGTCGCCACCGGGATAGACTTCGCCGTCGAGAATGAAGCCCGAGTCCATCGCCAGATCGAAGCTGGGTGAATCGATCCGGTGATACCCGGCGCGATCGAGCCACGCGGCAGGCGAGCCCGCGACGATCAGCGGGGTCGCGGCGGCCAGCCAGCGTGGAGGCGCATCAACCAGCAGGGTCTTCAACCCGGCGCGCGGCGTGCCGAACGGTCGAATGCCGATCGGCATCCGCTTCAACGTCGAGGCCAGCAGGATATAGCGTGCGCGGTCGCTGTCGGTATTCTCGCCGGCGGCATGAACGCCCTCGTTACCGCGGGATTCGAAGCGGATCCGCATCCGGTTGCCTGCGCGCCACGAACTGTTCGCACCGCCGAACAAGGTCTGAAGGATCGCCCAGCACAGCGCCAGCCCGACCGCGACACCATTGAAGGCACCAGCGCGGTGCGTCCGCTGCGCCAGCGCGGTAGCATCGACGAACGCGCCCGCGCCGAGCAGGAAGCCGTGCAGGCGCGTGCCGGTGTCCTTGCGCACGACCTCGATCGGATGGCGGATCTTGACGTTGCCGTCCCGTGCCGCGCTGAGCGCCTGGTCCAGCGTCCAGTCGTCGGGGATGCCGAGATCGAGCGCGAGTGCGTTGGTCTTTCCCGATGGCACGATCGCGACTCGCGGCGCGGCGCCAGTCCAGACGCGCGCTGCGGCCGTCATCACGTCGCGGATCGTGCCGTCGCCGCCGTCGATCACCAGCAATTCGATATTGTGGCGCGCGAAATCGGTCAGCACTTCGGCAAGCTCGGCCTGCGTGCGCGGGGTTACCGCCAGCACGGTTCCCGACAGGAACGGCTTGGTCGCCTCGACGCTACTGCGGTTGCGGTGGCTCTTGGGATTGCAGATGATCCCGGTACGTATCCGCGCGGCCGCATCACGCGGGCTGACGCCAGCCTTTTCGAACCCAGCCAAGTCGCTCACGCCTTCGGGCAGCCAGGCCGGCGGCGCCGGCGGCGAAAGGGGATGCCCAGCAAAGGCGTTAAAGTTCGAAACAGCATCGGCCACGATATAAGATACCCGTCGCGGCAGATAACCGCTACAAATTTGTGTCAGAAAGATTTCCGTTCCGCTTCGAACAGCGGATTTCGGATCATCGGCGGTACCGCATCCTCATGCGGATGACCGTTCCCGACGGCGGCAATACAGTGCGAACCGCCTCGAACGCGGGCAGCCCGATCGAGGTCGGGGCGTCGTTGGAAAAGCCAAAGCCTTCTTTCGGCGCGAACAGCGTCCGGTTGAAATCGTGGTCGCCATTCTCGTCGTGATATTGCGCGATCCCGTAATGTCCGGGCTTCAGCCAGAAGCACGCGCGCGGGCTGGCGGAGGACACGCGCGCGCGCGCCAGCTTGCCGCCCTTGGCCAAGAACCGTCTTTTATCGTCAGGATAGACGGTAAATGCGACTTCGCCGACCGCGTTGCGCAGCGCCGTCGCCTCGACGATCAGCTTGGCGTTGCCGTTACCGGGCGCGCCTTCGCATTTTTCGGCGGCATAGGCCGGCAGGGTGGCAAGCAGCGCCGCCGCGCCTGCCCTCAGGAAAACTACACGCTTCATGCGCCGACCTAGGCGCGGAAAAGATGGCCTAAGCACGGCGCGCACATGACATTTGCGACGCGATAGAGGCGTTCGTCCCGCGCGCGTATCTCGTGGTCGATGGCGCGTGCCGTACGCGACACGGCGGCGCCTAGGCCAGCCAGCTTACCAGCGCCTCGCCCTTGGCCTTGCGCGCGACCGCCTGCAGCAGTCGCACCATGTGCACCACCAGCGAGATCGCGGTCCAGGCCGCCACCCCGATGATTCCCCAGTCCGGCCGCGTGACGAGCAATCCGGCGAACAGGACCACCATGTTCGGATTGCGGCGTGCCGTGATCAGCCGGAACCAGCTGTCGAACCGCTCCCACACATGAATGTGCATGCCGAACCGAACGATGAACGCGCCCTCGATCAGGCGTTGTGCGATGTACCCGAACAGCATCGTCCCGATCACGGCCCAGAACATGCCGTCCTCGAGCGGTCGACCATAGGGTGCGCAGCCTGCCGCCCAGGCCCACCACCAGAAGGGCGGATGGACGAGGTCGACGCCGTGGTCCCATGCGTTCCCCAGCTTCGACGCGGTGATCGTGCACCGCGCCAGCTTTCCGTCGACGGTGTCCAGCACCATGAAGAACAGGCCCGTCGCGAGCCCGGTCCAGAACCAGCCATGCCAGAACGCCACCGTCGCGACGATGCACAGTACCGAGCCGAGTGCGGTCACCTGGTTCGGGGTGATCCCGGCACGCGCGCAGACCCGCGTGATCGCGAGCGCCCATTCCGGCCAAAGATACTTGGTCAGCAGGTCGGTGACGCCCTTGTACGCGCCGACATAGCTCGCGCGCTCGATCGCCGGGACGGCGGCCGGGGTCAGCAACTCAGCAAACGGGCGCTCGCGCTTGCGCAACGCCTCGTTGAGGATGCCCTCCTCGGCCTCCGCGGCGATCACCGTCAGTCCCGTCACCAGCGGCGCCTCACCCAGCATCGCGGCGGTCATGCGTGCGCGTTCGTCGCGATCGCGAACATGCGCCAGAACGGGGACGCCGGTCCGCGTGACGACCGTGCCGGGCCGCGTCTTCAGATACGCGATCCACATCGGATCGAACGCATACGCCAGATTGGCCAGGATCGCCGGGCCGGCATCGTCCGTATCGGTGGCCAGCCCCTGCGCGACGCCGATCCGGCGGACGCGTTCGGCATTGGTCATGCCCCATAACAAGGTGGCGTTGCTGCGCACCGGAACGATAGCTGGCGTGTCTTGCATGCGCTGCCGATAGCCGATCGTGCACGAATTGCGAACGCCGGCGTGTCCGGGTCAGCGTCGCAGTGCCGCGACCACCACGCGCGCGGCACGATCCGGGGCGTCACCGGACACGTCGCCCAGGGCTTCGCGGACGAATCGGTCCTGGAACGGAATGTAGTCGGCATGCCGGGTCGGCGCGCGCTCGATCGCAGGGATCAGCGTCGCAAGCGTCTCCACCACCTCGCCTGCCTCCCACATCGCGTAGGATGCGTCGCCCTGCCAGTCGGCGTCGAGCGCATTCAGGAACACGCAGGGTCGCGGCCGCATCAGATATTCGACGACCTGGCTCGACGTATCGCCGAGATACAGGTCGGCGGCGGCGGTATAGCTGCCGTCGACCATCGCGAAGCTGTCGAGATCGCAGTGCACGCCGCTACGGCCCTCGAGGCTGGCGACGAACGCGGACACGGCGGGCGCGCGCTCCACGAGTCGCTGGTGCGGGGCGAAGATCAGGTTGAAGCGACCGTCCGCCAGGATGCGCTCGACGATCTCCGGCCCCCAGCGCCACCAGGACGAACGATGGGCCTGCCAATGCGGGTTGTAGACGATGATCGGCTTGGCATCCGCGAACAGCCGGGCAGGCGGGGTCCGCTGGCGAAAGCCCGCCTTCACATAGCCGGTCGTGATGATCCGCGCAGGGTCGTCTCCGCCTTCGATCAGCGCACCACGATCGCGTTCGGCTGCAACCAGCGTCCGCCATCCCGCGCGCCGCCGCCAATGTCCGCGCGCCATCATCGATCCCGCCCCGTGGAAGGTGTCGATGAACCGCGTCCGCAGCGGCAGCATCGCCGGCAGCCACAGGCTCGTCTGTTCGGCGCAGACGACCACCGCGGTCCGCGCAAGATACGGCGCGAGGCGAATCAGCATCGGCAGCTTGGCGGGCAGGGGGGGATTGCGGCCGTCGGCATAGCCGGCAACGCTGCGGAAGCCGGGTGCGCGTCGGATGCGGACCGTCGTCATCTCCGCATCGCGAACCCAGGCGCCCAGCAAAGCCTCGTGCATCGAGGTGCTCACCCACAGCTCCACCGGCAGGTCCGGCGCGATCGCGACCAGCGCCTCGACGATCGGATAGAGATGCGGGATCAGCAGCGTCTCGCCGAGAAACAGGAACGCGACCTTCCGTGTCACGATCGCGAAAGGCCGTCCGCGAGCGCGCGATGGTCATGTTGCCAGAGTGCGATGTCCTCCGGGCGGTCGATTTCCTGCCAGCGGACATCGCCCGCGATCCGAACCGCGCGGACGCCGACGGTCTCCGCGAGACGGCGGACGACGGCGTGATGATAGGCATGGATGCCCTCGTCCTCGCCGATCACCGCGCGCAACGCCTCTGCATATGCGCCGCCGCCGGTCGAGACGATCAACCCGAGCGATCGGTCGGTGGCCTGATGCCCGACCAGATGCTTGCCGACCGCGACGACGCGGTCACCCTTCGCCTCGACCAGCATGTCGTCGAGGCCCGGCTCGTCCAGCGGCTCGATCACCAGCGTAACGCCGCGGACCGGATCGGCGACAGCAGCGCGCAGGATCGGCGCATCGAACAGCGTGTCGCCGTTCATCAACGCAAACGGTGCTTCGAGATACGCGCGCGCCGCCCAGACGCTGCCGATGCTGTTGGCGATCGACCAGAACGGGTTGAAGACGAGTTCGGTGGGCACGCCGCCATCGCGCGCCGCCAGATGCGCCGCGACCTGATCGATCCGATAGCCACCGACGATCACCGCGCCATCGAAGCCGGCTTCTGCCATCGCATCGAGCTGATGATCGAGGATTGCGCGGCCTCCGACCTGCACGAGGCATTTCGGCGTCGTCAGCGTCAACGGCAGGAGCCGCGATCCGTGGCCCGCGGCAAGGATGATGGCCTTCATGGGTCACGGCTGTACGCAATAAGTGTGGCAGGAAGAAAGCCGGTAACGCGCCAAACTGTTTATGCTGCAGTGCAGCGGAACATCGGCGACGTTCCGCCGTTGCGCTTCCATGCGCATGTTCAGATCGCTCCACATACCCCCCGAATGGGTCTGGCTGGAGAGTGTCGCGGTCGTCTCGGCCGCCGTCCTCGTCGCGCTGCTCGCGCATTGGCTGACGATGCGGATCGGTAGCCACGCCCAGCGCCGCTCGACCGCCAAGACCGACGGCCTCGTGCTTGCCCGCGTCCGCCGCCCGTTGCGCGCGGTGTTCGTCTCGGTGTCCGTCGCGTTCGTCGCGCGGATCCTGCCGATGGACAACGACATCGAGGATCTGTGGAAGCAGTTGCTCGGCTTCCTCGTCCCCGCGTTGCTCGGGTGGCTCGCGGTCGCGGCACTCCGTGCGTTCCAGGACGTGATCGAGATCCGCGCCGATGTCTCGGTCGAGGACAATTTGCGCGCTCGCCGCAAACGCACGCGCGCTGCTATTCTCGGGCGGATCGGCACGTTCTTCATCATCTTCATCAGCGTCTGCCTGATGCTGCTGAGCGTGCCCGGCATCCGGTCGATCGGCGTCACGCTGATGGCGTCGGCGGGTATCGCCGGCCTCGTCGTCGGTGCCGCCGCGCAGCCTGCGCTGAAGAACCTGATCGCTGGCGTGCAGATGGCGTTCACCGAGCCGATCCGGCTCGACGACGTGCTGATCGTCGACGGCGAATGGGGCCGCGTCGAGCAGATCAACCTGACCTTCGTGGTCATCAAGATCTGGGACGAGCGCCGTCTCGTCGTGCCGGTCTCGAAGTTCCTCGAACAGAGTTTCCAGAACTGGACGCGCGAGACGAGCCAGTTGATGGGCTCGGTGTTCTGGTATCTCGATCCGTCCGCCGACGTGCCGCGGCTGCGCGAGAAACTGGGGGAGATCATCACGTCGAACCCGCGGTGGGACAAGCGATTCTACAATCTTCAGGTCACCGACGTTAAGACGGACTGCATCGAACTGCGTGGGCTGATGACCGCCAAGGACGCGGCGATCGCGTTCGATCTGCGGTGTGATGTGCGCGAAGCGCTGCTGCGGTATATTCGCGACGAGATGCCGGAGGCACTGCCGCGCGGACGCCTGTTGATGGCGGCGGATCCGGTGAGTGCCCGTCCCAACTAGCGCCGTCATCCTGATACTTTACCGTCATCCTGACGAAAGTCAGGATCCAGAGCCGCAAGGACGCCGCCCGTTACTCTGGATCCTGACTTTCGTCAGGATGACGGACTTGGGTCGGCGAGCGGACCCTTAGGCCACCGCGTTCTCCGGTACCGCCTCCAACGCGGTGATGAACAGCTCGCACCACCACATCACGTCTTCCTTCCGCACATTGTCGATCAGTTTTTCCCAGCGCGCCTTGCGCTCGGCAAGCGGCATCGCCAGCGCCTTGCCGATCGCGTCGGACATCTCTTCGGGGCTGTACGGATTGACCAGCACCGCGTCTTTCAATTGCGTGGCGGCGCCCGCGAAGTGCGACAGGATCAGAACGCCCGGATCCTCCGGGTCCTGCGCCGCGACATATTCCTTCGCGACCAGGTTCATGCCGTCCCTGAGTGGCGTCACCAGCCCTACGCGGGCGGCGCGGTAGATTCCCGCCAGCACGTCGCGCGGGAAGCCGCGGTTGACGTAGCGGATCGGTGTCCAGTCGATATCCGAATATTCGCCGTTGATCCGCCCCGACATCGAATCGAGGTTCGCGCGGATCTCCTGATACGTATCGACCTTTTCGCGGCTCGGCGGCGCGATCTGGAGCATGTAGACCAGCCCCGCGCGGTCGGGATTGGCGCTCAGGAAGCGCTCATACCCCGCGAACCGCTCGGCCAAGCCCTTCGAATAATCGAGCCGGTCGACGCCCACGATCAGGCTGCGCCCGGTCGCGGACATGTACATGCGTTCCTTGGCATGGCGCGCGGTGTCGCTGTTCGCGGACTTCTCGAAATCCGCGGTCTCGATCCCGATCGGCGTGGTGATCGCCTTGATCGTGCGATCGCCGACCGTCACCCAGCCATCCTTGCCGACCACGCCGTCGAGCTGGCTGGTGACATAGTGCAGGAAGCTGTCGAGCCAGTCCTGCGTCTGGAAGCCGATCACGTCGTACGCGAACATCGATTCGACCAGCGCGCGGTGGCTCGGCAGCGACAACAGCATCGCCATCGGCGGCCACGGGATGTGGAGGAAGAAGCCGATCTTGTTCTCGACGCCAAGCTTGCGCAGTTCCTGGCCGAGCGGGACGTGGTGGTAATCATGTACCCAGACGAGATCGTCGGGCTCGATCAACGGCAACACCGTCTCCGCGAACCGCTTGTTCACCCGCGCATAACCGCTGGAGAAATCGCGCTCGAACTCGGTCAGGTCGATCCGGTAATGGAACAGCGGCCACAGCGTGCGGTTCGCATAGCCGTTATAATATTCGTCGAAATCCTGTTCCTCCAGGTCGATCGTCGCGGTGGTGACGCCCTTGCCCTGCTGGAAATTGATATGGCCGGTGAAGGTCTCGGTGGTCGCACCCGACCATCCGAACCACACGCCGCCCTTTTCGCGCAGCGCCGCGAGTAACGCGACCGCGAGGCCGCCCTGGTTGCCCGACGGGGCGTCGACCGACTGGACACGATTCGAGATGACGACGAGGCGGCTCATCGTACGGCACTCCAGGGCTTGCTGAGCAGGACGGCACAGTTGATCAGCCCCACCAGCGAATAGGTTTGCGGATAATTCCCCCACAGCTCGCCGGTCGCAGGATCGATATCCTCCGACAACAGCCCTGCAGGGGTACGGCGCGCAACCATCTCGGCGAACAGCGCGCACGCATCGGCGGTGCGGCCGGTCGCATGCAGCGCCTCGATCAGCCAGAACGTGCAGACGTTGAACGCGGTATGCGGCAGGCCGAAATCGTCCTCGGTCGCATAGCGCAGCATGTGGCTGCCGCGCCGCAGGCCTTCCTCGACCGCCTTCAGCGTCGACTGGAAGCGCGGATCATCGGGCGCGAAAAAGCGCAGGTCGAGCAGCTGGATCAGGCTCGCGTCGAGATCGTCGCCGCCGAACGTCGCAGAGATACGCTGCGTATCCTCGCGCCAGGCCGACGTCTCGATCTTGGTGCGGATCGTGTCCGCGCGCGCGTTCCAGAACGTCCGGCGACCTTCCAGCCCGAGCACGCCCGCCGCGTTGGCGAGCCGGTCGCACGCCGCCCAGCACATCGCCGCCGAATAGGTGTGGACATGCGCCTTGGTGCGCAGCTCCCACAGCCCCGCATCGGGCTTGTCATAGGTTTCCCACGCACGGTCGCCGACCAGCTCCAGGCTCTTGAAATCCTCCTCGCTCGACATGCGGAACAGCCGCTGGTCGAAGAACGCCTGGACGTCGGACAGGATGATCTGGCCATAAGCGTCGTGCTGGATCTGCTCGTACGCCTGGTTCCCGACGCGGACCGGGCCCATGCCGCGATAGCCGGGCAGGGTGGTCTCGGTGCGCTCGATCAGGGTCGCTTCGCCACCGACCCCGTAGAGCGGCTGGACATGGCCGCCCTTCGATGCATCGACGATGTTGCGCAAATATTCGAGATACCCCTCCAGCACGTCGAGCGCGCCAAGCCGGTTGAGCGCCTGCACCGTATAATAGGCGTCGCGGATCCAGCAGTAGCGATAATCCCAGTTACGCTCCGATCCCTCATGCTCGGGGATCGAGGTGGTGAGCGCGGCGACGATCGCGCCGGTCTCCTCGTGCTGGCACAGCTTCAGCGTGATCGCCGCGCGGATGACGACGTCCTGCCACTCGACCGGCGTCGCGAGCCCACGAACCCAGTGGCGCCACTCGTCCTTCGTGCGCATCAGCATCGCCTCGGCGGCCTCGTGCAGCACCCCCGCGAAACTCTCGTCGGGCCCGAGGAACAGGTGCATCTGGCGTTCGAGCCGGAACCAGTTCTCGCCGACGATATGCCCGACCGGCGCATCGGTCGTCAGCCGCAGCGTCTGATCGTCCATCAGGAAGCGGATGTGGTTCGACCCTTGCGTATGCTCGGTCGGCTTTCCCCAGTTCGTCGCGACGCGCATCCGGATCCGGATGCGCGGCGAGCCGGCGACCGGCTTGATGATCCGCACGAAACTCGTCGGTCGATAGGTGCGGCCTTCGCGCACGAACCGCGGGCAGAAGTCGATCACCTCGACCGCATTGCCCGCCTCGTCCTCATGGCGCGTGACCAGGATCGGCGTGTTGCGGATATAGGCCTGCGTGGTCTTCGCGCTGCCTTCGAGCTCGATCGCCCAGAACCCGGTCTTGGGCGCATCGCCGCCTAGCAAGGCGCAGAACGCCGGGTCGCCATCGACGCGGGGGACGCAGCCCCAGACGAACGTGCCGGTCTTGTCGATCAGCGCGGAAACCTGGCAATTGCCGATCGGCCACAGGTTCATGTCGGCGGTTTGAATAGGTGCAGTCATCGTGTTTCCAATATGGCAGCAATCCAGTCGCGAAGTGCGGCAACGTCGTTGAGGCGGTAGGTGGCAGCGGTAGGGCGTTTCGCGCCGATCAGCACACCCGCCCCGCCCAGATCGCGCGCGGCCTCGAACCCGTCCTCGTCGGTGACGTCGTCGCCAAAGAAATACGGCACGCTGCCTGCCATCGCCGGCGCGGCGATCAGGTCGCGCAGTGCTGCGCCCTTGTCGCCGGGGCTGCGCAGTTCGACCATCATCTTGCCGCGCTGGAGCGTGAGCCCATGGGCGGCGGCGAGGTCTTCGGCGAGGCGGACGGCTTGCGGTTCGAACGCCGGCGCCATCCGATAATGCAGCCCGGCACCAAGGCTCTTGGCTTCGTAGACGAGGTCGTTGGCGTCGGCGAAGCGTCGGAACGCGTCGGCTGCGGCTTCGAGCGAGGCGGGGCGTTCGGCGGCAATATGCCCGTCATCCGGCGTACGCGTCTCCGCGCCGTGACTGCCTGCGACTGCGAACAGGTGCGCGTGGCGGCCGAGCATCGCGTCGAGCTGCGCGATGGATCGGCCGCTGATGATCGCGACGCGCCCGGGGAAGCGGTCCGCGAGCGTTTCCAGAGTATCGAGCAGGATCTGGTCGACGACTACCGCATCCGGCGTCGCCGCAAGGTCGACCAGCGTCCCGTCGAAATCGAAGAACAGGCTCACTGCGTCGGGCACGACAAGGGGCGGCGCGAGGTCATCAGTCGCGGGCTGGCGTTCGGCTAGCATCATGGCTGAACCCATAGCGCCGCCGCTACGTTCCGCTGCACTGCAAAATTGGAACGGGTCCGGTTCGATTCTAGGACCGGGACGTTTGGGCAGCCCCACCGCCCCTCATGCTCTCCCCCGCGTTCACGAGGGAACAGCACGAGACCATGATCGACGCCCACTCGCCACCCCACCCCGGCGAAGGCCGGGGCCCAGTTGGCATGTCCCCCGTGATAGACCGCAGTCGCCCGTCATCATCGTTCGCCCAACTGGACCCCGGCCTCCGCCGGGGAGGCGCGTTTCGGTAAGGGGTAGAGTGTTTGTCACGCATGGTGCGTGAGGCATCGAGTCCCCAAATGGGCAGCGGAACGGCATTCCCCTGCATAGCCGAACGGTATCGCACACGCTCCGGACCGTCCGCCCACCACCACCCCGGCGAAGGCCGGGACCTAGCTGGCATGTCCCCCGTGATAGACCGCAGTCGCCCGTCATCACCGTTCGCCCAACTGGACCCCGGCCTCCGCCGGGGAGGCGCGTTTGGGGAAGGGGTCGGGTGTTTGTCACGCATGTTGCGTGAGGCATCGAGTCCCAAATGGGCAGCGGAACGGCATTCTCCTGCGCAGCCGAACGGTTTCGCACACGCCCCGGACCGTCCGCCCACCACCCCGGCGAAGGCCGGGGCCCAATTGGAAAGGTGGCAGTAATCAAGGACCGCGCCTCGCCAATGCCGTTCACCCAATTGGGCTACGGCTTTCGCGGGAGAACACCGCAGCGGGGGTGACGCACGTAAGAAAGCGCGTACACGTCCCATTGGGATAGCGGCCGAACACGTCCAAGGTGACGCGGCAAGTTGAAGCTGCCCCGCAACCCCTCCAGTCCGTCCCACCTGCGACACCTCGCGACACAAAACCGCTGGACTAGCAAACGCCCCTTGGTCATGCCTGCCGTCCATGTCCCGCGTCCGCGTTTTCCTCTTCGCCCCCGTCGTGTCCGCGGGCGTCTTGTCCGCGGGCGTCTTGTCCGCGGGCGTCCTGCTAGCCGGCTGCACCGTCGGCCCGGACTATCATCCCAAGGCTGCGGCGGAACTCGGCGTCCCGGATACCTATTCGGTCACCCCCGCGACCAGCCCCGAAGACCTCACGCGCTGGTGGCAGAAGTTCGACGACCCCGTCCTCGGCCAGCTGGTCGAGCAGGCCGCCGCCACCAATCTCGATCTCGCCCAGTCCGTCGCCCGCCTCCGCCAGGCGCGCGAGAGCCTGATCCAGAACCGCGCCTCGCTGCTCCCCACGCTGAGCGGGTCGGGTGGGTATCAGCGCAACGAGAACGTCCGTGGCGGCGGGCGCGCGTTCACTTTGCCCGACGGCACCGTCGTCGATACCGGCGGCGGCGGCGCCAACAGCTTCACCGTCGGCGCCAGCGCCAGCTACCAGGTCGGCGTGTTCGGCGAGATCCGCCGCACCGTCGAGGCGAGCCGCGCGGACTATGCCGCATCGGGCTATGATTACGCCACTGTCCTGATCTCGGTCGAGAGCGAGGTCGCGCGCAACTATGTCCTCGCCCGGCTGTACCAGCAACAGCTCGCCAATGCCCGCGCCTCGCTTGCGATCCAGGACGACAATCTCGAAATCGCCGGCTTCCGCGTCCAGGCCGGCCTCGTCTCCAGCGTCGACGCCGAACAGGCCCGCGCCCAGCGTGCGCAGACCGCCGCGACGATCCCGAGCCTCGACCAGCAATATGCCGCCGCCGTCGCGCGGATCGGCATTCTCACCGGCGAGGCCCCCGGCGCGCTCCGTCCGCTGATGGCGCCGGTCAAGGCGATCCCGACCGGCCCCGCAGCGGTCGGCGTCGGCATCCCCGGCGACACGCTGCGCCAGCGTCCCGACATCCGCTCAGCCGAACGCGCGCTCGCCGCCGCCACCGCGCGGATCGGCGTCGCGAAGGCGCAGCTCTATCCGGCGTTCGCGATCACCGGCAACCTCAACACCAACGCGACCTCGCTCGGCAGCATCGGCGACGCGATCACGGGCAGCCTGTTCGCCGGCCTGACGCAGGCGATCTTCAACGGCGGGCGTCTTCGCTCACAGGTCCGCACTAGCGAAGCCGCCACTGACGGCGCGCTTGCACTCTACAAATCGACCGTCCTGACCGCGCTGGAGGATGTCGAGAACGCCGTCGTCGCGCTGCAGACCGCGCAGGAACGCGAGCGCCAGTTCGCGATCGCGCTCGACGCGTCGAACAATTCCGCGATCCTGAGCCGCAGCCAGTACCGCACCGGGCTCACCGATTTCACCACGCTCAACCAGCAGGAAACCGCGCTGCTGTCCGCGCGCAACGGTGCGACGCAGGCGCGCGCCGACGCCGCGACCGCGCTGATCGCGCTGTACGCGGCGCTCGGCGGCGGCTGGGATTCGACCGTTATTCCAGAAGCGCCCCCGTCGTCTCAGGCGGCCAGCGCGCCAACCAATTCAGAGGCACGCTGATGGCCGACGCATCGATCGACGACTTCCTCGGCGTGAAGCCGCAGGCCCCCTGGAGACGCTATGTAAAGTGGGTCGCGATCGCGATCGGCGTGGTCCTGCTCTGCCTGCTGCTCACGCGCTGCTTCGGCGCAAAGGAGCAGACGCAATATTCGACGCAGGCCGCGGCGCGCGGCAACCTGACGGTCACCGTCTCGGCGACCGGCAAGCTCGCCCCGACGACTCAGGTCACGGTCGGCTCGCAGCTGTCGGGTCTCGTCACCAAGGTCGTGGTCGACGTCAACGACCGCGTGACGGCAGGCCAGCCGCTCGCGCTGATCGATCCCGAACAGCTCGACGACCAGATTCGCCAGACGAGCGCACAGCTTGCCGCCAACCAGGCGCAGGTCGCGCAGGCACAGGCCACCGTCGCCGAATCGAAAGCCCAGCTGAACCGCCTCGAAGAGGTCTCGCGTCTGTCGGGTGGCCGCGTGCCGTCGAAGACCGAGCTCCAGACCGGTCGCGCCGACTACGCGCGCGCGGTCGCCGCGCAGAAGGTCGCGGAGGCCAACGTCGTCGCCAGCCGCGCCGCGCTCGCACAGAACCAGACGCAGCGCGCGCGTGCGATCATCCGCTCGCCGGTAACGGGCGTCGTGCTCGCGCGCCAGATCGATCCCGGCCAGACCGTCGCGGCGTCGTTCAACACGCCGACCTTGTTCGTGATCGCCGAAGACCTCACCAAGATGAAGCTCGAGGTCGCGATCGACGAGGCGGACGTTGGCGAGGTCAAGATCGGCCAGAAGGCCAGCTTCACCGTTGACGCGTTCCCCGGCCAGACCTTCCCCGCGACCATCACGCGCGTCGATCTCGGCTCGAACCTGACGGTCAGCTCGGCGACCTCGTCCACGACGACCACGACCACCTCCACCGGCCAGGTCGTGTCCTATGCCGCCGACCTGACCGTCGCCAATCCGTCGCTGACGCTGCGCCCCGGCATGACCGCGACCGCGGACATCGTCACCTCGGACAAGCGCAACGTCATGCTCGTCCCCAACGCCGCGCTGCGCTTCAAGCCGAGCGCGGACGGCGCCAAGGATTCGGGCGGCGGCATCGCCGGCTCGCTGACCTTCCGGCCGAAGCGCGGCGGCGCGACCCGCACCGCGACGCTCGATCGCGGTTCGCAGCAGACGATCTACATCAAGGGCGCCGACGGCACGCCGCAGCCGGTGCAGATCACCACCGGCGACACCAACGGCACGATGACCGAAGTCCTGTCGGGCAACCTCCAGCCCGGCGCGCAGATCATCATCGGCCAGCTCGCCACCGGCACCGACACCAGCAAGACCCCCGCACGCCGGTCGGGCGGCGCCAGCAAGGGTGGGGGCAGTGGCCAGTAATCCGCCCCCGCTGATTTCGCCTCCGCTCATCTCCCTGCGCGGCGTCACCAAGACGTACGGCGCGGGCGCGACGATGTTCCAGGCGCTGAAAGGCGTCGACCTCGATATCGAGGCGGGCGATTTCGTCGCAGTGATGGGGCCGTCGGGGTCGGGCAAGTCGACGACGATGAACATCCTCGGCTGCCTCGACGTGCCGAGCGCGGGGACGTTCACCTTCCGAGGGCATCACGTCGAGACACTCGACCGCGACCAGCGCGCGCTGCTGCGCCGCAATTATCTCGGCTTCGTGTTCCAGGGCTTCAATCTCCTGTCGCGCACCTCCGCGCTTGAGAATGTCGAATTGCCCTTGCTCTACCGCGGCGACGACAAGCGCACGCGGCGCGATGCGGCGATGGCGAGTCTCGACACGGTCGGCCTCGCGGACTGGTGGGACCACACACCCGCCGAACTATCCGGCGGCCAGCAACAGCGCGTCGCGATCGCGCGCGCGCTGGTGACCAGCCCCGACGTGCTGCTGGCGGACGAACCGACCGGCAACCTCGACAGCGAACGCTCGATCGAGATCATGCAACTCCTCACGCGGCTGAACGCGGAGAAGAACATCACCGTGCTGATGGTCACGCACGAATCTGACATGGCCGCGTTCGCCAGGACGGTGGTTCACTTCAAGGACGGCCTGGTCGAACGCATCGAAAGCCAGCACCGCCAAGGCGAGAGGGTGGAGTCGTGATGGCCACCGTCGCCGTAGCCCATCGTCTCCCCTCCCGCCTGCGGGAGGGGTCGGGGGAGGGGCGTGCCTCAATGACCGGACGCCAGTACGTACTTCAGGCCCTCCCCCGACCCCTCCCGCAAGCGGAAGGGGAGCAGCAAGGCAGCGTCCTCGATAGCGGAGCGGCCCTCTAATGTTCGGCACCACGCTCGTCCTCGCGCTCCGCTCGATCCGCCGCCACCTGCTGCGCTCGTTCCTGACCATCCTCGGCATCGTCATCGGCGTCGGTGCGGTGGTGACGATGGTCACGCTCGGCAAGGCGACCACCGCTGCGGTCCAGCAGTCGATCTCGTCGCTCGGCACCAACATCCTCCAGATCCGTCCCGGCCAGGGCTTCGGCCGTGGCGGCGGCGGACCGCCGCCGCCGCCGCTCAAGATGGACGACATCGATCCGATCGCGCGCCAAATCGCCGGCGTCACCGCGGTCGCGCCGACCGAACAGCGCAGCGCCACCGCGATCTACAACGGCGCGAACTGGACGACCTCGATCAACGGCACCACGGGCGCCTATTTCGAGGTCCAGCCCTGGCCGCTCGCGGGCGGCCGCGTGTTCACCTCCCAGGAGGAAGCCGCGGGCAAGGCGGTCTGCATCATCGGCAACACCGTCATCCAGAACTTGTTCCGCGGCGTCGATCCGATCGGCCGGCGGATCCGTCTCAACGACATCTCGTGCGACGTGATCGGCACGCTCAGCACGCGCGGGCAGGCGGGGTTCGGCGGCGATCAGGACGATGTCGTGGTCATGCCGATCAAGACCGTCCAGCGCCGATTCACCGGCAACCAGAACGTCGCGGCGATCCTTGTCGGCGTCGACCAGGGTTACGACACGCAACAGGTCCAGGCCTCGCTGACCGACCTGCTGCGCGAGCGCCGCCATCTCGCGGCCGGCCAAGACAACAATTTCAACATCTTCGATACCAAGCAGATCTCGGACACGCTGACCGGCACCACCACTTTGCTCACCGGCATCGTCGCCGCGGTCGCCGGGATCAGCCTCGTCGTCGGCGGAATCGGCATCATGAACATCATGCTGGTCTCGGTGACCGAACGCACGCGCGAGATCGGCATTCGCCTCGCGATCGGCGCGGTCGCGCGCGAAGTGCTGATGCAGTTCCTCGTCGAGGCGATCGCGCTGTCGTGCCTCGGCGGGGTCATCGGCCTCGTCATCGCCCAGCTCGCGATCGCGATCATCGCCCCGCTGATCAAGGTTCAGTGGCTGTTCGTGCCCGAAATCAATATCTTCGCGTTCGTCATTTCGGCGGTGATCGGCGTGGTGTTCGGCTATTTCCCCGCGCGCCGCGCCGCCGCGATGAACCCTATCGACGCGTTAAGGCACGAGTGATCGCGGCCTTTGGATCGTGGACGAGCGCCTGCAGCCTCTCCAGATCCTCGGGCGTGTCGATATCGATCAGCTCGGCGGGTGCGGTCACGACGTGGCGCCCCGCCTTCACCAGATCGCGCGCACCCGCATCGCCGTCGAGCGATAACAAGAAATCGAACCGCTCGCGCCCGAACAGGGCAGGGGGCGACGGCTTCTCGCCATCGCTCGACGCCACCACCGCGTCGGCACTGTCGGCGGCATCGAGCATCCGGTAGATGTGCGCGGCGGTCACGCGCGGCATGTCGGCCAGCGCGATCAGCACCGCCTCAGCGCCCTCGTCCTTGGCGCATTGCACGCCGAGCTTCACCGACTGCGACATGCCCGACGACGGATCGTCGTTATGCACGACCTCGAAATGGTGGCTGAGGAAGTCGAGCTTGCAGCCGTCGGTGACGACCAGCCGCCGCTTGAACGGGATGTTCTCGAACGCGGTGACAACGTGCAGGCCCAGCGGCTTGTTGAGGAACGGCACCTCGAGCTTGTTGGGAATGCCGAACCGCTCCGAGCGACCCGCCGCGAGAAGGATGAGAAAGACGTTTTCAGCGGCGATCATTGAACGCTCCTATCATCGCCGCCGCGACCGACAGCGCAATCTCGGATGGTCCGATCGCGCCGATATCGAGCCCGACCGGCGCATCGATCCGGTCGATATTCTCGGGCGTAACGCCCTCGCTGGCAAGCCGCTCGCGCCGTGCCGCATGGCTCTTGCGACTGCCTAGCGCGCCGACATAGGCGGCGTCCGTGGCAAGCGCAGCGATCAGCGCAGGGTCGTCGATCTTGATATCGTGGCTGAGCGTCACGACCGCGGTCGACGGGCCGGGGCGCAGCGCGGCGATTGCCTCGTCGGGCCAGCGATCGTCGAGCGTGACCCCGGGGAAGCGCTCCTCGGTCAGGAACCGCGCACGCGGATCGATCACGATCGTCTCGATCCCGAGCTCGCGTGCCAAGCCGGCGAGCGCCTGCGCGATCTGTACCGCGCCCACGATCAGCAGCCGTCGCGGCGGGTCGTATCGATTGACGAACACCTCCCCCGTCTCGAGTGGCCGCGCGTCGCTGTGCCCGGTCTTGAGGTCGGTGGTCACCGTCAGCGCATCGCCTTGGTCGCGCGCGTCGGCGATCCGGTCGAACAGTTCGGGATCGAACCCTTCGGCCGACACCGGCTGCACCATCACCGCGATCTCGCCGCCGCACGGCAGCCCGACTTCCCACGCCGCCGCATCCGCCACGCCATAATTGCGCACCTGGAACGGCGCGCCCGCGATCACCTCCGCGGCGGTCGCGAGGATATCGCTCTCGACGCACCCGCCCGACACCGATCCCTCGAACCGGCCATCGGCGTGGACGAGCATGTGGCTCCCCTTGGGCCGCGGCGCCGAGCCCCAGGTCGAGACGACCGTGGCGATTGCCATAGTCTCGCCCTTCCACGCCTTGGCGGCGGCAATCACGCTATCGTTCTCGGCCATCTTCTACCTCGTTCGTTTTCCCGCGAACGCGGGAACCCAGGAGCCACCAACGCTCCGCCTGAAACCCTGGACCCCCGCCTGCGCGGGGGAACCGATTTTATACGGCCGGCAAGCCCGCTAGCAGCTTGTCGAGCGTCACCGGGAAGTCGCGCACCCGCACCCCGGTCGCGTTGTAGATCGCGTTCGCCACTGCGGCACCCGCACCCGAAATACCCAACTCGCCGACCCCCTTCGCGCCCGCCGGATTGGCGGAATCGTCGATCTCCTCGATGAAATGCACCTCGAGTTGCGGAATGTCGGCGTTCACCGCGACGTGATATTCGCCGAAATCGGGGTTCACGAACGCGCCCGTCCGCGTGTCGACGATCGCCTCCTCGCTCAGCGCATAGGCGATCCCCCACGCCATGCCGCCGGTGATCTGGCTCGTCGCGGTCTTGCGATTGAGCACGCGGCCGACATCGAACACGCCGAGCATCCGCCGGACGCGCGTCTCGCCCGTCACCGCGTTGACCGCGACCTCGACGAAGTGTGCGCCGTGGCTCGCCTGGCTCGTCCGCTTGCTCTCCTTGCCCGGCCCGGTCTTGCCCATCGCCACGATCGGTTCGCCGCGAACGAGGTCCGCCAGCGCTACCTGTCGCCCGCCCGCGCTGACGCAGCCGTCGTGCAGGCTCAGTTCTTCGGGCGCCGCATTCATCCGCAGCGCGAGTTCGCCTAGGATATCCTCGCAGGCGAGCATCACCGCGGACGCGGCACTGCCCGCGCCGAACGACCCACCCGAGCCCGCGCTCGGCGGGAAATCGGTATCGCCCAGCCGCACAGTCACGTCGGCCACCGGCAACCCGAGCATCTCGCCCGCGGTCTGCGCGAGGATCGTGTACGTCCCCGTGCCGATATCGGTCATGTCGCATTCAACCGTCGCGCGACCATCCGCCTCCAGCCGCACGCGCGCCTGCGCCTCGACGGTGAAGTTGCCGCGCAGGCTCGCCGCCATGCCGATCCCGACCAGCCATTCGCCCTCACGCACCGATCCCGGCGCGGGCAGCGTGGCGGGCCAGCCGAACCGCCTGGCACCCTGGTCATAGCAATCGAGCATCCGCCGCGTGGAGAAGGGCTTGCCGCTGACCGGATCGGTCTCGGGCTCGTTGCGCCGCCGCAACTCGACCGGATCGAGCCCGAGCTGCTCGGCCAGCTCATCCATTGCGCACTCGACCCCGAACGTGCCGACAGCCTCGCCCGGCGCACGCACCGCGCCCGTCGCGGGCAGGTCGACGCGCACGAGCCCGGTCTTGAACCGCCGCGCCTCGCCCCGGTACAGCGGCAGCGTCCCGAACGGCACCGGCTCTAGGAATTCGCCATCGTCGTTCTGCGCGACGACGCTTTCATGCCCCATGCCGAGGATCACGCCATCCTTGTCCGCCGCGATCCGGATACGCTGCGTGGTGTGCGAGCGGTGATGGACCATGTACGCGGTCTGGCGGCGGGGCAGCGCGATCTTCACCGGCCGCCCGACGACCTCGGCCGCGATCGCCGCGAGGATCGCCTCGGCACCGACGCCGGTCTTCCCACCAAACCCGCCGCCGACATAGGGCGCAAGCACGCGTACCGAGTCCGCGTCGATCTTGAGCGCCTTGGCGATCGTCTTGCGCGCGCCGCCGATCACCTGATTGCTGGTGCGCACGGTCAGCTTGCCGTCCTCCCACCACGCCGTGGTCGCATGCGGTTCGAGCGCAGCGGGGAAATGCACTGGTGTCGTGTAAATCTGGTCGAACGTCACCGCCGCACCGGCCATCACCGCATCCAGATCGCCAATATCGACCGGAGGGAGGAAACCGATCTCCGGCTTGGCATCGACCGGCTGCGCGTCGACGTCAAACCGACCCTCGCCGGCTTCGGTTTCGACCACCACCAGCGCTGCAGCCTCGCGCGCGATAGCCTGATCCTCGGCCACGACGATCGCGACCGGCTGGCCGAGATGGAGGATCGTGTCAGTATCGAACAGCGGCATCGCGCGCGAGTTGGCCTCGCCGGCCGGCATCCGCGGGTCACCGTGAAGAACGGCGATCACGCCGGGCAGCGCTTCGGCAGCTTTGATGTCGATGCTTAAAATACGCCCGCTACCAACGGGCGTTCCGACGATCGCAGCATAAGCGATCCCATCTGGCGTGCCCTCATAGGCATAGTCCGCAACGCCCGTAACCTTTGCCGGCCCCTCGATCCGATCGAGCCCCAGCCCGAGCAAGCCCTGCTTGGCGCGGTCGAGGGCAGCCGGCCGGAACGCCGTATCCATCACATGCTCGTTCATTCAACGGTCCTCGCGTGGGGCATCGGAGATGGGTACGGCCCATACCAACCACCACCCCGGCGAAGGCCGGGGCCCAATTGGAAAGACTTTTGTAACAGCACGCTGCACCCGGTTATTCCAGTTCCCCAATTGGGCCCCGGCCTTCGCCGGGGTGGAGTTCCTTCGCGATGCTCCGCGACCTATCCCGTTTCCCCGCGAAGGCGGGGATCCAGGGTCACAGGCGGTAGCGCTCGTGACCCTGGCCCCCCGCGTTCGCAGGGGGCCAGGCCCAACCTCAAACCGCCGGCAACTGATCCAGCAGCTTGTCGAGCGTGATCGGGAACTCCCGCACCCGGATCCCGGTGGCGTTATACACCGCGTTCGCCACCGCGGCGCCAGCGCCAGAGATCCCCAGCTCGCCGATCCCCTTGGCGTGGATCGGGTTCGCATGGATGTCGCGCTCGTCGACGAAATGCACGTCCATCTGCGGAATGTCGGCGTTCACCGGCACGTGATATTCGGCCAGATCGTGGTTCACGAGCTTGCCCGTCCGAATATCGTGGATCAGGTCCTCGGTCAGCGCCGCGCCGATCCCGAACGTCATCCCCCCCAGGCACTGCGACCGTGCCGTTTTGGCATTGAGCACGCGCCCAGCCGCGAACGACCCGAGCATACGCCGCACGCGCGTCTCGCCGGTGATCACGTTGACCGCAACCTCCGCGAAATGCGCCCCGAAGCCTGCCTGAGTCGTCTCCTTCTCCTGCTTGCCCGGCTTCACGTGCCCGGTCACCTCGAGACCCTTGCCGACCAGCTCGCCGATCGGCGTCGAGCGGTTGTCGCCGATCGCCTTGCCGTCCTTCAGCGTCAGGCCGTCCTCGTCGACGCCCATCGCCTCAGCAAGCTTCCCGCGCAGCATCTCGCACGCAAGATACACCGCGGTCCCCGAAGACGTCGCGCCCCACGAACCGCCCGAACCTGCGGCGGGGGGATCGTTGGTATCGCCCAACGCCATCGTGATGTTCTCGACCGGAATCCCCAGGATCTCCGACGCGATCTGCGCCAGGATCGTGTAGCTGCCGGTGCCGATATCGGTCATCGCCGACGACACGGTCGCCGAGCCATCGGGATGGATCTCGACCTTGGCGGACGATTCCTGCATCATGTTGCCGCGCACCGCGCCCGCGACGCCCATGCCGATCAGCCACTCGCCCTCGCGCCGCGTGCCGGCCTTCTTGCGCTGGTCCCAGCCGAACTTGGCTGCACCCTCGTCGAGCGCGCGCGTCAGGTTGCGCGACGAATAGGGCACGTCCTTCTCGGGATCGATCTTGGGATCGTTGCGCTTGCGCAGCTCGATCGGATCCATCTCGAGCTTCGCGGCCAGCTCGTCCATCGCACCCTCGAGCGCGAGCATCCCGACCGCTTCGCCCGGCGCGCGCATCGATCCCGAGACGACGAAGTTCACGTCGACCACGTCATGCGTGATCAGCCGGTTCTCGCCCCCGTACATCATGTGCGTGCCGATCCCGGCCGGCTCGAAATAATCCTCGGTCGGCTGGTTGGACGTCAGCGTCTCGTGACCGATCGCGGTCAGCGTACCATCGGCCTTGGCGGCGAGGCGGACACGCTGTTCGGTGTTCGACCGACGTACGGTCGCCTCGAAGACCTGCGGGCGCGACATCACCGCCTTGACCGGACGGCCAAGCTGCTTGGCCGCGATCGCCGCCGCCACGCTCTCGGGCGCGATACCGAGCTTCGACCCGAACCCGCCGCCGATATAGCGCGCGATGATCCGCACCTTCTTCTCGGCCACGCCAAGCGATTTTGCGAGCTGCTGCGCATCCGAAGTCGGCATCTGGTACGCTCCGTACAGCGACAGCGAGCCGTCCTCGTCCCAGACCGCGGTCGAGGCATGCGGCTCCATCGCCGCCGAATTCTGGCTCGGCGTGACATAGGTCGAATCGATTGTCACATCCGCTTCGGCCATCGCCGTGTCGACATCACCCTGCTTGAAATGCGCCTGGGTCGCGTCGTCGGCCGGCTTGCGGGTCTCGCCCTTGTTCGCCTCGAAATCATACTGCCCCTCGCTCGCCTCATATTCGATCGGCAACCGCGCCGCCGCATCGCGCGCGACCTCGAAGCTCTCGGCGAGCACGATCGCGACGATCTGGCCGAAGAACGCGATGTCCTTCACGCCCTGCGTCGGTGCATCGGTCGCGCCGCCCTGCGCGGACACACGGATGAACTGGTCGAAATCGGTGACGACATCGATCACGCCAGGCATCGACTTCACCGCATCGATATCGATCGAGACGACCTTGCCCGCCGAAATCTTCGTCCCGACCAGCACGCCATACGCCATATTGTCGAACTGATATTCGGCAGCATAGGTCGCGGTGCCCGTGACCTTTAGCGGACCGTCGATCCGGTCGAGCGGCTTGCCGATGACGCCCTGGACGCCGGTATCCAGAAGGCTGTCCGGATGCGGCTTGTCCATCGTCAGGCTGTTGGTGGTTCTTAAACCGAACATGCTTATGCTCCCGTTACGGTGCGCAGCGTCGCGATCAGCGTGCGACGGGCGAGGGGGATCTTGAAGTCGTTCGAGCCATAGCCCTTGGCATCGGCGAGCAGCGCGGTGGCCGCAGCCTCGAACGCCTCGTTGGTAGGCGCCTTGCCGACCAAAGCGGCCTCGACCGCCGGATTGCGCCACGGCATCGGCCCGAGCCCGCCGAACGCGAGCGAGGCGGACGCGATCACGCCGTCCTGCACGTCGACCACGGCCGCGACCGACACGAGTGCGAACGCATAGGACGCACGGTCGCGCACCTTGCGATATTCCTGCTTGCCCTTCGGCGGCGCTGGCAGCTCGACATGCGTGATCAACTCACCCGCCTCGAGCGCATTCTCAATCTGCGGCGTATCGCCCGGCAGGCGATAGAAGTCGTGGATCGAGATCCGTCGCCGGTCGCCATCCGCCTTGAGCGTCACGATCGTCGCGTCGAGCGCGCGCATCGCCACCGCCATGTCGCTCGGGTGCGTCGCGATGCAGTGCTCGCTGGTCCCGAGGATCGCGAGGATGCGGTTGAAGCCGCCGATCGCCGAACAGCCGCTACCGGGCTCGCGCTTGTTGCATGCGGCGGCGGTGTCGTAGAAATAATAGCAGCGCGTCCGCTGGAGCAGATTGCCCCCGGTCGACGCCTTGTTGCGCAGCTGCCCAGACGCACCCGCCAGCAACGCGCGGCTCAGCACTTCGTACTTCGCGACGATACGGCGGTCGGCGGCCAGATCGCTGTTCGGCACGAGCGCACCGATCGTCAGCCCACCATCCTCACGCTCCTCGATCTTCGCGAGATCGAGGCGGCTGATGTCGACTAGCTTGTCCGGCGTCTCGACCTGCAGCTTCATCAGGTCGAGCAGGTTGGTCCCGCCCGCGATGAACTTCGCATCACGCGTATCGATGTCTTTGACGGCAGCCTCGGGCGTAGCGGGCTTTTCGTAGGCGAAGGTCTTCATGCCACCAGCTCCCCGCGCGCGTTCGCTTCCATCGCGGCATCCTTCTCGTCGGCGGAGCGCCCCTTGGGTGCCGTATCGCCGACTTCGCGGATCGCATCGACGATGTTCGGATAGGCGGCGCAACGGCACAGATTGCCGCTCATCCGCTCCGAAATCTCGGCATCGTCGAACTTCGGATCGGTCAGGTCGCCCGACGCATGGCTGGCCCAGCCCTTCTTGACCTCGTCGAGCATGCCGACCGCCGAACAGATCTGCCCGGGCGTGCAATAACCGCACTGATAGCCGTCATGCCGCACGAACGCGTCCTGCAACGGGTGCAGGTTGCCCGGCTGGCCGATGCCCTCGATCGTCGTGATCTCGTCGTCCTGGTGCATGACGGCGAGCGTCAGGCAGGAATTGACGCGGCGCCCGTTGATCAGGACGGTGCACGCCCCGCACTGGCCATGGTCGCAACCCTTTTTCGAGCCCGTCAGCCCGAGATATTCGCGACATAGATCAAGCACCGACGTACGAATATCGGGCTCTGCGTCATATGATTGACCATTGATCGTGAAATGCATGGGAGTGCCCCTCGTTGAATGCGCTGGGAATTTTGGAATACGAGGACTGAACGCCGATGCGACCGATGGTTTCCTATTGCGACAAGCTCTCACACATTGGCGCGCTGGCGCTCGTCGCGGCGAGCGGGCAAGCTGTCGCGATGACGCCAGCTTCGCCCCGTTTGTCGCCCGTAATCGTCATCGCGCACCGCGGTGCGAGCGGGCTCCGCCCCGAACACACGTTGGCCGCCTATTCGCTCGCGATCGACCAGGGCGCGGACTTCATCGAGCCCGACCTGGTGCCGACCAAGGACGACGTGCTCGTCGCGCGCCACGAGAACAATATCGCCGAGACGACCAACGTCGCCGACCATCCCGAATTCGCCGCCCGGAAAACCACCAAGACGATCGACGGCCAGACGATGACCGGCTGGTTCGTCGAGGACTTCACGCTCGCCGAACTGAAAACCCTGCGCGCAAAGGAACGCCTGCCCAAGCTGCGGCCCGCGAACACCGCCTATGACGGCCAGTTCGCAATCCCGACGCTCGCGGAGATCATCGCGCTCGCCAAGCGCCGCACGACCGAGACGGGCCGGACGATCGGCATCTATCCCGAGACCAAGCACCCAACCTATTTCGCGAGCATCGGCCATCCGACCGACGCCAAGCTCGTCGCCGAACTCCGCGAAGCGGGCTGGGATTCGGCCAAGGCGCCGGTCTTCATCCAGTCGTTCGAGGTCGCCAATCTCCAGCGCCTCCACAAGATCACCAAAATCCGCCTGATCCAGCTGATGGACGGGGAGGGCGGTCCTGCCGACGGCGCACAGCCCAGCTACAAGGCGATGATCACGCCCGAAGGCCTCAAAGCCGTCGCCGCCTACGCCTACGGCATCGGCCCGAACAAGGGCATGCTCTGGACCGACGCGACGCCGACGACGCTGGTCGCCGACGCGCATGCGGCGGGCCTGCGCGTCCATCCCTGGACCTACCGCGCCGAAAACTACTTCGAACCCACACGCTTTCGCCGCGGCAGCGACCCGGCCGCACACGGCGATATCGCCGCGGAGATCGACGCCGGCCTTGCCCAAGGTATCGACGGTTTCTTCACCGACTTTCCGCTATACGGTGCCCAAGCGCGCGATCGAGCCACTGTAACCGGGCGCGCAGGAGTGAAGTAGATGCGTAAAGTCCTCCCCGTAATCGCGGTACTGCCGTTTCTCGTCAGCGGCTGCATCAGCACCGCCACCTCGATAGTGAAGGCGCCGTTCCAGGTCGCCGGCAAGGCGGTCGACTGGACCACGACCAGCCAGGAAGAATCGGACCGCAACTACGGCAAGAAGATGCGCAAGCAGGAGGCCGAAGAGGGCAAGCAGCGCAAGGACCTCGCCAAGCGCTGCAAGCGCGACCCACAGCGCTCGGAATGCGCGCAGTACCAGGGGTATCGCGCCGGGAATTGAGCCGAGCGCCCATCGGTAAAATACCACCCCGGCGAAGGCCGGGGCCCAATTGGGGGACCTTGTTGACGACGAGCTGCGGGCTGTTACCGCTGTTTCCCAATTGGGCCCCGGCCTCCGCCGGGGTGGTACAATGTTCAGCGTTGAATCTTCTGTTCTCCCGCGCTGGCGGTTGGGCAGGCACCTAGAACGACCCCATCGCCGCAACCGGAAATCGCGGCCGAACTCTGACCTTCGCGCTCGAAACCCCCCCGGTCCAGCCATCGCACCTTCAGGCCGCGCTACCCGGCCAGCGTCTTTGCCACCGCGATCAGCACCTCCGGTTTCAGCTGCACCCCAAGATGCCCGCTCCGTACCTCTACCGCATGTCCTGCCGCGTCGTGGCAGATCAGCCCGTTCACCAGCCCGTCCGAGCGGCTCCAGATCGCGGTCGACGGCACCGGCAACGGCCCGGCGATCGCATCGCTCCGCAAGACGACCGCCGGATCGTCAAGCCTCTCGCCGGTCAGCCATTCGAACGCGCGCCACACGTTGGTGGCCTTGGGTGATCCCGCATAGGGCGAACTGACCGTGATCACCGCGCGGACGAGGTCGGGCCGCCGGTGCGCGACCAACCGCGCCATGATCCCGCCGAGACTTACCCCGATCAACGTCACCGGCCCCGCTGCTGCCAGCGACTCTACGCGCGCGATCAGACGTTCCGCCTCCACGCCGACGGTCCGCACGCCGCGGTTACGTCCGAGACCCCAGCCGCTCGTGCGGTAGCCGATCCGATTCAGATAGCCGCGCATCACCGCCGTCGATCGATCGGTGTTGAACAACCCGGGCACTATCATCACCGTGCGGCCATCGCCGCGCGGTGCCGCCGCCAGCGCGGGCCGATGCCGCCACCACGTCGCGACCGTCCACGCCGCGCGGGGCAGTTCGGCTGCCCAGAGTGCCTTGGACGGCGGCGTCAGAACCATGTCATCACCGTCACCGGAAACGGTGTCCACGCGCCGACCCTCACGCCGGCATAGCGCAGCGCATCCCCGGTCCAGCTGTTGCAGGTGTGGATCGCGCTATACCGCCCGTTTGCGTCGTAGAACGCGTCATAGGGCCCATAGCCTGCATAATGTGCGCCGTTGGCCCGGAAGCTCGCGGTCATGTAGGCGGACAGCCGGCGATATTGCTGCGGCGTCACGACGATCTCGCGGACATCGTCGCGTGCGGACGGCAACGGGACGTGATCGACATGCATCAGCGTCCGCGTGCTTCCGGTCGCCGCCGCCGCGACGGTCCGCAGCTTCACGTCCGCCCAGGTCGGCGTCTCGAGATAGAAGGTCTTCTCGCCCCAGCCGATCGACAGGTGATCATACCCGGCATAGCGGGGGTCGCTGAGGTCCGCCGCGCGCGCGATGGTCCGCCAGTCGACCCCCGCCGCGATCTTCGGCACCACGATCCCGGTGTGCACGCCGTTGCTCTCGACGAAGATATGCACCCCCTCGGCAGGTGCCCGCCAGGCGCGATTGCTAGCGATGGACCCACCGATCAGCCCCGCCACGGCATAGCTCGCAACCAGCCCGAACACTGCTGCGGCGCACCATAAAATCCACCGCATGCAGCGCGTTTCCGTCTTCATTCCGTCATGCTAGACCAAGCGCATGGCCAATGACACGCATGTACTGAGCACCCCGCCCGAAGGCGCCCCCGACTGGACGATCCCGCAGAACTGGTCGGCCTATACCGCGGAGGACCACGCGACCTGGGACACGCTGTTCGCGCGCCAGTCGAAGCTGCTACCCGGCCGCGCGTCGAACGCCTGGCTGCGCGGGCTCGACGTGCTCAAGCTCTCCAAACCCGGCATCCCCGATTTCGAGGAGCTGTCCGAACGCCTGATGAAGCTCACCGGCTGGTCGGTCGTCGCGGTGCCGGGGCTCGTTCCCGACGACGTGTTCTTCGACCACATGGCCAATCGCCGTTTCGTCGCGGGCAACTTCATCCGCCGCCCCGACCAGCTCGATTATCTGCAGGAGCCCGACGTCTTCCACGACGTGTTCGGCCACGTGCCGATGCTCGCCGACCCCGTCTTCGCCGACTACCTCGCCGCCTATGGCCGCGGCGGCCAGCGCGCGCTTGGGCTCGACGCGTTGAAATATCTCGGGCGGCTCTATTGGTACACGGTCGAGTTCGGCCTGATCGCCGAACCCGAAGGCCTGCGCATCTACGGCTCGGGGATCGTCTCCAGCTATGCCGAAACCCGCTTCGCGCTCGACGACCCGAGCCCCAACCGCATCGCGCTTGACCTCGCGCGCGTGATGCGGACCGAATACCGGATCGACGACTTCCAGCAGAACTATTTCGTGATCCCGAGCTTCGACGAACTGCTCCGGCTGACGGTCGAGACCGACTTCGCGCCGTTGTACGAAGAGCTGAAGGCGCTGCCGGATATCCCGGTGGCGCAGATCGAGCCCGAGGACGTGGTGCTGACCAAGGGCACACAGGACTACGCCAACGCCAAGCTCGCCGCCTGAATACCACCCAAACGCAACCCAAAAACCACCCCGGCGAAGGCCGGGGCCCAATTGGGATAGCGGTGCGGCTCCATCTCGGAAGTTCGCCCAATTGGGCCCCGGCCTCCGCCGGGGAGGGGCTAGTTTTAGGGTGGGCGTTGCCACCCCAACCCTGTTCCCCCGCGAAGGCGGGGGCCCAGACTGGACCCCCGCCTTCGCGGGGGAACATTCTTCTACCGGGCCGGCAAGCTCAAATATCCAGCGCCCACCCATCGCGCCCCTTCGGATCGAACGGCCCCGCCGCCACGAACCGCACGTCACCAGCCCGCAACCGCAACACAGACCAGTCCCCGCGCCGGTCGACCGCCTCGAGCGAACACCCGCAAGCCTCATACGCCGCCACGACTCCAGCCCGCTGGGTCTCCAGCAACCCCGCCAGCACCACCGTCGCCCCCGCATCGGCAATCGACGCAATTTCCGGCGCCATCGACACCAGCGGCCCCGCCAGAATATTCGCGATCACCAGATCATACGGCGCCTTCGCCACGATCGCATCGTCGAGCGTGCCATCCGCCACGATCAATTCGATCCCGGAAACCCCGTTGAGCTCAGCGTTCTCCCGCGTAACGTCGATCGAGACCGGATCGATATCCGTCCCCATCACCGCCGCCTCGGGCCAAAGATGCGCCGCCGCGAACGCGAGCAACCCGGTCCCCGTCCCGATATCGATGACGTTCGCAAAGCCGGCGTCCGCCATCCCATCGAGCATCGCCAGGCACCCACTCGTCGTCTCGTGATGCCCCGTCCCGAACGCGCGGCTCGCCTCGATCAGGAACGCGCGCCTGTCCGCCGGCACCGCGCCCGCATGCGCGCCAGTATGCACGAAGAACCGCCCGACCGACAAAGGCTCGAGCCCCGCTTGGCTCATCGTCACCCAATCGGCATCGCCCAACCGCTCGACCGCGATCTCGGCGCCCGCCGCGCTCGGCACCAGCGCGCGCACCGCCGCGACCGTGTCGGCCGCCGGCTCATGCTCGAAATACGCGTCGAGGCGCCATGATTCGACGTCGTCCTCGATCTCCTCGGTCGTCATCAGCACGGCGTCGCCCGGGATCGCGTGACCCAGGTCGTCGCTCGCATCGATCGCCTCGGCCTCCGCGCGCGTGCAGGGCAGGGTGAGTTTCCAACTATCGGACATAGCTCGCTCCGTTCACGTCGATCACCGAACCCGTCATCGACGCCGGTGCCTCCAGCGCGCAATAGCGTGCGACCGAGGCGATCTCGGCGGGCTCCGCGACCTTGCCGAGCGGAATGTCCGCCAGCAGCGCATCGCCGCCGCGGCTTGCCAGATAGTCCTCCGCCATTCCGGTCATCGTGAATCCCGGACACACCGCAAAGGCGAGGATCCCCTCCCGCGCGTACCCGCGCGCAATCGTCTTGGTCATCGCCACCATCCCTGCCTTCGACGCGGCATAATGCCAGTGCGCCGGCGAATCCCCGCGATACGCCGCGCGGCTGGCAATGTTGACGATCCGGCCACCTACGCCCCGCGCCTGCCAGTGCAGCACCGCCAACCGGCACAGCTCGGCGGATGCGGTCAGGTTGATTCGCATCGTCCGCTCCCACTGCGCGGTCCAGTCGTCGTCTCCCAACGGACTCGCCTCGAACACCCCCGCATTGTTGATCAGCACGTCGATCGCCCCGCCGGCCTGCTCCAGCGCAGCGTGCCACAACGCCGTCGGCGCCGCAGGGTCGCTGAAGTCGGCCGCGATGCCGCTCGCGGTCCCATGCCCGATCACGGCAGCGCCCGCATCGGTCAGCGCCGCCTGAATAGCCGCGCCGATACCGCGACTGGAACCTGTAAGAAGAATGGTCATGGGCAGGCTCTAGCGCCGTAGGGTGTATCCGTCACCCGAGCCCGTCTTCCGCGCGTGCGTTACCGACTTCACCGTCCGTCAGGGCCTGGCCGTGGACGCGGTTATCATCTCCGCGGGGCTCTGTCCTTACGCTCGTCCGGCCCTCACGCCACGCTCGCCGAAAACCCGTCCGCCGCGCCGCGCAGCACGCCGAGCTGGTCGTCCACCTCGCCGAACGCGTGGCCGAGCCGGTCGATCTCGGTCGCGACCGCTTCGGTCTCCGCGCGGATCGTCGCGATCGTCGACGACATCGCATCCGCCGCCAGCGCGGTCTCGTCGACGGCCGCGGTAATCGCGGTCACGGTGTGCGCCTGCGCCTCCATGGCGTGCCGGATGCGGTCGGCGCTGTCCTTCACCTCGCCCACGGTCGCCTTGATCCCGGCGTTGGTCGCGACCGTCGCCGCGGTTGCCGCCTGGATCGCGGCGATCTTCGCGGCGATGTCGTCGGTCGCGCGTGCGGTCTGGCTGGCAAGCGACTTCACCTCCTGCGCCACCACCGCGAAGCCGCGCCCGGCATCGCCCGCTCGCGCCGCCTCGATCGTCGCGTTCAGCGCGAGCAGGTTGGTCTGCCCGGCGATACTGCGGATCAGCCCGAGGATCGATTCGATCGATTTGGCGTGCTCGCTGAGCGTTTCGGACATGGCGACCGCCTCGCCGGTCTGCGCACAGGCGCGATCGGCGATCCCGGCCGCCACCTCGACCTCGCTGCGCGCGGTCTCGATCGCGCGGATCAGCCCCGCCGAGGTCCGCGCCGCGTCGCGCATCGCCAGCGCGGATTGCTCCGCCGCCGCCGCGACCTCGCTCGCCTTGCCGAGGATGCCGCGAGTCGATGCCGATGCGCCCGCCGCCTGCACGTGGATCCGCGCACCCAGTGCGGCGGTATGCTCGATCGACGCGGCGATGCTGCCGCGAAAGTCCGACGCGCGCGTCCGCCGCTCGCTTTGCGCCGCGGCGGCATCGATCGCGCCGAGATGCGACACCATGATATCCGCTTCGATCAGCGCGATCCGCTGCACCACGTCGGCGACGATCCGCATCGTCGCCGCATCCGTGCCGGACCGATCGACGATCAGGTTGAGCGTGGCGCTATGCGCGAACGCCGCCGCGGACAGCAAGGCGGGCAGCGGTATGCCCGACCGCCGCGATTCGTCGGCATAGCCGATCGCCATCGCTTCCCACGCCTGGTCATAGGGGGAATGATACCGCATCCGCGCATAGGTCGCGCTCTGCGTGATCCGCTGCTGCAGCCGCTCCGCCGTGATCTGCGATGCGACATGGCGCACCGCATCGAGCGACAGATAGTGCTGCCAGAACATTGCGCCGATCCACCGATGATCATTCTCGTCGAGCAGCGCGCTCAGCGTCGCGCACGCCGGCGCGATCAGCCCGTCCCAGTCATAGTCGCGGACGCGGTCGCGCAACGATCGCTCCGCTCGTGCCGGCATGACCGGGACGTCCGTAAAACCCGTCATCCGTCGCGCGCTTACGCAGCGACTTTGGCAACGAAGTCGCCCGCGCTGGTCTTCAGATTGCCCAGGCGCGTGTCGAGCACGTCGAACCCGCGGCCGACGCCGTCGATCTCGGTCGCAACCGTTTCGGTATCCTCGCGGATCGCCGCGATCGTGGTCGACATCGAATCCGCCGCCAGCGCGGTCTCGTCGACCGCTGCGGTGATCGCGGTCACAGTCTGCGCCTGCGCCTCCATCGCATAGCGGATCCGGTCGGCGCTCTCCTGCACTTCGGCCACCGTCGACTTGATCGACGCATTGGTATCGACGGTCGAGCGCGTCGCCGACTGGATCGCGGCGATCTTCGCGGCGATGTCGTCGGTCGCCCGCGCGGTCTGGTTGGCCAGACTCTTCACCTCCTGCGCCACGACGGCGAAGCCGCGCCCGGCATCCCCCGCGCGCGCCGCCTCGATCGTGGCGTTCAGCGCCAACAGGTTGGTCTGCCCGGCAATATCGCGGATCAGGCCGAGGATCGACTCGATCGACTTCGCATGATCGCTCAGCGTCTCCGACATGCCGACTGCCTGGCTGGCCTGAGTCGAGGCGCGATTGGCGATCTCGGCGGCGGCCTCCACTTCGGTGCGCGCATCCTCGATCGCGCGGATCAGCCCGGCGGCGGTCTGCGCGGCCTCCCGCATCGCCACGGCGGATTGCTCGGCGGCGGCGGCGACTTCGCTCGCCTTGCCCAGCACCGCGCGCGTCGACGCCGAACTCCGCAGCGCCTGTTCGCGCAGCATATGCCCCTCGTCCGTCGCGGTCTCGACCATCGCCGCTATGCCGTCGCGGAACTCGGCCGCCAGCGTATCGCGCGCGATCCGAGCCGAGTGCGTCCGGTACGAATTATAGATCGCGACGGTGATCTCGCCCTCCAGCGCGGACAGGCGCATCAGCGTGTCGATGAAGACCGGCAGCTTGGGATCGGACCGGTCCACGCGCCGCATCAGCACCTCGAGCGCCGCACGATCGCTGGCGCTGATCATCGACAGCAGCGCCATCGGCGAGACGTCCGCGACATACGCTGCCGCCACGGACCGTTCGACCGACTCGATCCACGCCCGTCCGCTCGTGTCGAGGAAGCGATTGCGCAGGAACGTGCAGCCGACTTCGATCATCTGGTCGGTCTCGTGCGGCGCCCAGATCCGTTCGTCGGAAAAGCACCGCAGCCACTGTTCCCAATAGGCCTTAGACACATGCGTGATCTCGGGTGCGAGCGCCGTCCAGACTTCGCGGCTCGCGCCGGTCAGCGATCCGTCGAAGTCGAACACGCGCAGCCGTGCCATCAGGTCGACAGAGGCCGCGATCGCGCCGGGGGCCGGCAGGTCGGTGGTGGTCAAGACGGTGGACTCCGGATCGAATGTGCCAGGCCGACGCTACACCCCATGTCTTAAAGGCTGGTTAGGGATCGACGGCACGCGACGTGCGTGATCGATCGCGTCGCGCCCGGTGTCATGGGTTACCGGACCGGCCCCAATGGGTTGCATCGCAGCACGCGGTGGCTAATAGGTCGCCCGATCTCTATATTGTGGACCAAGATCATTTTGGTCCGTCATCTTCTGGTTCGAGGACTCCGCCCTTGGCATCGCGCAACCCGGCACGCCCGCTTTCTCCCCATCTGCAGGTCTATAAATGGGGCCCGCACATGCTGGTCTCGATCCTGCACCGCGCGACCGGCAGCGGGATGGCGACCGTCGGCAGCCTGCTGCTCGTCTGGTGGCTCGCCGCCATCGCGTCGGGCGATCAGGCCTATGCCACTTTCGTCGACGTGTTCACCACCGACGCGGGCGGCCTCAACATCCTCGGCTATATCATCGCGGTCGGCCTGACGCTGTCGCTGTTCCAGCACATGATGACCGGCATCCGTCACATGGTGCTCGATATCGGCGCGGGCTACGAACTGAAGCGGAACAAGATGGGCGCGATCGCGACGATGGTCGCCTCGGTCGCGCTGACGATCGTGTTCTGGCTCTACATGGGGATCAAGTAATGGGTAGCGGTACGGCAGTCGGTCGCGTCCGCGGCCTTGGCAGCGCCAAGCACGGCACGCTTCACTGGTGGCGGCAGCGGCTGACCGCGGGCTCGAACCTGTTCCTGATGCTCTGGCTGATGATCTCGGTCGCGCGGATGCCGGGCTATGATTACGCTGCGGTCCATCTGTGGCTGCAATCGGCCTGGGTCGCGGTGCCAATGGCATTGCTGATCGCATCGGTCTTCTATCATTTCCGTCTCGGTCTTCAGGTCGTGATCGAGGATTACCAGCATGGCGAAAGCCGTGTCGTGGCGATGATCCTCCTCAACCTGTTCACCTTCACGCTGGGCGGCATCGCCCTCTTCGCGATCCTGAAGGTCGCCTTCACTGGAGCCCCGGCATAATGTCTGCTGCCTATAAGATCATCGATCATACCTATGATGCGGTCGTCGTCGGTGCCGGCGGCTCGGGCCTCCGCGCCACGATGGGCATCGCCGAGAGCGGCCTGAAGACCGCGTGCATCACCAAGGTCTTCCCGACCCGGTCGCACACCGTCGCAGCCCAGGGCGGCATCGCCGCGTCGCTCGGCAACAACTCGCCGGATCACTGGACCTGGCACATGTTCGACACCGTCAAGGGTTCCGACTGGCTCGGCGACCAGGACGCGATCGAGTATCTCTGCCGCGAAGCGCCGCAGGCGGTCTACGAGCTCGAACATGCCGGTATGCCGTTCAGCCGTAACGAGAACGGCACGATCTATCAGCGTCCGTTCGGCGGCCACATGCAGAACATGGGCGAGGGGCCTCCGGTCCAGCGCACTGCCGCCGCCGCCGATCGTACCGGTCACGCGATGCTCCACGCGCTGTATCAGCAGAGCCTGAAGTACAACACGGACTTCTTCGTCGAGTATTTCGCGCTCGACCTGATCATGGAAAACGGTGTCTGCCGCGGCGTCATCGCTTTGTGCATGGAAGACGGTTCGATCCACCGCTTCCGCAGCCACCAGACCGTGCTCGCCACCGGCGGTTACGGCCGCGTCTATTATTCGGCGACCTCGGCGCACACCTGCACCGGCGACGGCAACGCGATGGTGCTCCGCGCCGGCCTGCCGCTGCAGGACATGGAGTTCGTCCAGTTCCACCCGACCGGCATCTACGGTGCGGGCGTGCTCATCACCGAGGGCGCACGCGGTGAAGGCGGCTATTTGACCAACTCCGAGGGCGAGCGCTTCATGGAGCGCTATGCCCCGTCGGCCAAGGACCTCGCCTCGCGCGACGTCGTCAGCCGCTCGATGGCGCTCGAAATGCGCGAAGGCCGTGGTGTCGGGAAGAACGGCGACCACATCTTCCTGCACCTCGATCACATCGATCCCAAGGTGCTCGCCGAGCGCCTGCCCGGCATCACCGAGACCGGCAAGGTCTTCGCCGGCGTCGATCTCACGCGCCAGCCTTTGCCCGTCACGCCGACCGTGCATTACAACATGGGCGGTATCCCGACCAACTTCCACGGCGAGGTCGTCAACCTCGTCGCCGGCAACCCCGACACGGTCGTCCCCGGCCTGTTCGCGGTCGGTGAAGCGGCGTGCGTGTCGGTCCACGGCGCCAACCGCCTGGGTTCGAACAGCCTGATCGATCTCGTGGTGTTCGGCCGCGCGACCGGCCTGCGCATCAAGGACACGCTGAAGCCCGGCACGGCGCACGCGCCGCTGCCCAAGGGTTCGGAAGACCTCGCGCTCACGCGTCTCGATCACTTCCGCAACGCGAGCGGCGGGTCGCCGACCGCGCAGATCCGTCTCGACATGCAGCAGACCATGCAGAAGCATTGCGCCGTCTTCCGCGACACCGAATTGCTCAACCAGGGCGTCGAGAAGATGGCCGGGATCTACAACCGGATGACCGACGTCGGCGTGAAGGATCGCAGCATGATCTGGAACACCGATCTGGTCGAGACGATGGAGCTCGACAATCTGATCGGCCAGGCGGTCGTGACGATGAACTCGGCCGCCAACCGCACCGAGTCGCGCGGCGCGCACATGCACGAGGATTTCCCCGAGCGTGACGATGCCAACTGGATGAAGCACACCATCACCACCTTCGACGGCTGGGGCGGCAAGGGCGGCGAGACCAAGATCGATTTCCGCCCGGTGCACGACTACACGCTCACCGACGACGTCGACTACATCAAGCCCAAGAAGCGGGTATATTGATGAAGCGGGTAAGCTGATGATTTGGGCCATCATCGCGATCGGGTTCCTCGTGCCCGTCGCGGTGGGGCTTCTCACGCGCTTCCCGCCGATGATCGCCGGCTTTCTCTGGCCGGCGGTCGTCGCGATCCTGACCGCGATCTACGTGTTCGGGATAGAAACCCCCGGCGTCGGCGAAGAGCCGCAAAAGATCGCGATCACCTTCTACGCGCTCTTCTCGCTCGTCGGCGGTGTCCCCGGCGGCCTGGTAGGCTGGATCCTCCAGCACAAACGCACGAACAAGCACCCAGGCTAATCCGTTCTCCTGCGAACGCAGGAGCCCAGGATCCCAAACGCCGCGTCCCGTGACCCTGGCCTCCTGCGTTCGCAGGAGAACCGCCGGCTGCGACGCGATGCCTACCGCTCCAACCGCCCCGCCGCGATCTTGTACACCAGATTGCGATCCCGCCGCCCGACGGGAACGAAGACGACCGTCACCAGCCCATCGTCGACCCGGTACACCAACCGATAGCCGGCTGCCCGCAGCTTGATCTTGTAGCATCCAGGCATGCCGCTCAGCCGAGCGCCCGCAATGTGCGGTTCGTTCAACCGCTCGACCAACTGAGGCTTGAACTGCTCCCGGACGTTGGCGCCGAGTTTCTCCCAGTCCTTGAGAGCGCTCGGCAGGAAAGCGAGGCTATAGGTCGCCAAGCGACACCGCGACCGGCACCTCATCGGCGCGCGCGCACCAGTTAGGACAGTTCGACGTCCTCGAGCCGATCCCCCGCCGCTTCCAGCCGATCCGCCAGCCACATCTTGATAAGTGCCTGACGCGTCACGCCGCGCTTGCGGGCTTGGACGTCGAGGCTCCGCACCATCCATACGGGAAAATCGACGTTTACGCGCTTGGCCTCCAGCGCAGCCTTGCGGGGCGTAGACCAGTCGAAATAGCCACTGACGTCTTCGCCGTCATCGAACCGACGATCAAGTTCCTCGGAAGAGATAGCTTCGGGCAATTCTGCCTTAACGGATGCGGGCGCGTTCATAAGCCAACTCCTCATAATCCCTCGCGCGACGGACCGATATGATCCGGGTCGCCATGCCGCGGTGAGTGATGATCGCCGTCCAAAGACGATCGTCGATCCGACCGATCACCAATTGCCGGTCTTCGCCCACATGGCGTTGCGCCGACTCTATGACAATTCGCTCATCGTCTCGCCACAACGCTTGAGCATCGACGAAATCGATACCGTGCTTTGCCGCGTTGGCGGCGCTCTTGCCCGGATCGAAGTCGAACATGGGGGACTATAGCGCAAAAATGGTATAAAACCTATACCGGCGACAATCCGCGGACGAGCACTCGGAACCCACGGGCACCTCGTCGGTTTGCCCGCGCATGACCGACACATCCCCCGCTTCGAACGCCCGCAACTACCCGTTGCTCGCCGCTCCGCACGTCCACCTCCACGGCCCGGTCGACGACGCGATGTACGACAATTTCAAATCGCAGCTCGCCGCCGCGCCCGCCGAAGGCCCGCTCGTCGTGTCGATCACCACGCTCGGCGGCGATCCCGAGGTCGCGCGCGCGATGGGCGACAACATCCGCCTGCTCCGCGAATATACCGGCCGCGAGACGCTGTTCCTCGGCAAGGTCGCGGTCTATTCGGCGGGTGCGACGTTCATGTCCGCCTTCCCCGTCGACAGCCGCTTCCTCACCCGCGGCAGCCGCATCATGATCCACGAGCGCCAGATGCAGAGCACGATCCAGCTCAACGGCCCGCTCAACACGCTGCGCTACGCGCTCGAGGCCAAGCTCAACGAGATCGAGGATTCGATCAACATCCAGGAGGAGGGATTCCGCGCGCTGGTCGAGGGATCGAAGGTCGAGATCGAGGCCCTCAAGGCCAAGGCGCCGTCCAACTGGTATATCGAAGCCGAAGAGGCGCGCGATCTCGGGCTGATCCTCGACATCATCTGACCCGCCCGATCTGACCCGCCCGATCTGAGCCGTCCGCTCTCCGGCCAGGTGCCGCATACGTAAACGCATGTTGCACCCGCGAAGCTAAGCATTTGCGGGCGGGGCCACTGTCATGTATCGGCTCTGACAACCTATCATCACACCACGGACGGACCGCTCGCAATGGCCGAATTCTCGCTCCCGAAAAACAGCGTCGTCGAGAAGGGCGTCAAGCATGCGTCCGCGAGCGGGGGCAAGCGTCTGAAATCGTTCAAGGTCTATCGCTACGATCCGGACTCGGGCGAGAACCCGCGCTACGACACGTTCGCGCTTGATCTCGACGAGACCGGCCCGATGGTGCTCGACGCGCTGATCAAGATGAAGAGCGAGCAAGATTCCTCGCTCACCTTCCGCCGTTCGTGCCGCGAGGGGATTTGCGGCTCCTGCTCGATGAACATCAACGGCAAGAACGGCTTGGCCTGCACGACCGCGATCGAGGATTGCAAGGGCGAGGTCCAGATCACCCCGCTGCCGCACATGGACGTGATCAAGGACCTGGTACCTGATTTCACGCATTTCTACGCGCAATATTCGTCGATCAAGCCCTGGCTTCAAACCGTCACCCCGCCGCCCTCGGGCAAGGAGCGTCTCCAGTCGCCCGCGGACCGCTCGAAGCTCGACGGCCTGTACGAGTGCATCCTGTGCGCGTGTTGCTCGACGTCCTGCCCGAGCTATTGGTGGAACAGCGACAAGTTCCTCGGCCCGGCGATCCTGTTGCAGGCCTATCGCTGGCTCGCCGACAGCCGTGACGAGATGACCGGCGAGCGGCTCGACGAGCTCGAGGATCCGTTCCGCCTCTATCGCTGCCACACGATCATGAACTGCGCGAACGCGTGCCCCAAGGGTCTCAACCCTGCCAAGGCGATCGCCGAGATCAAGAAGATGGAAGCCGAACGGGTCGTCTGATCCTGGGGAACACGGGGGTTGGCATGAGCCCTCTCCCCACTCCGTTCGTCCCGAGTAGCCATCGAGCTTGTCGAGATGGCGTATCGAAGGACATGTACCTCGATACGAGCCCTCCACTTCGCTCGGTCTCTACTCGGCACGAACGGCAATCATGACTGACAAACCCCACTTCATCGAAGCCGAAGACCCCGCCAACCCAGGCTGGCGCAGCTGGTCACTCTCCGACCCGACCCGCTTCAACACGCTCCTCGGCCCCATGCTCTACCGCGTCGACGGCCACATCGTCCGCGTCCGCATTACCCCCGAGCATCGCCACTCGAACCTCCAGAACAACGTCCACGGCGGCGCGCTCCTGGCCTTCATCGACGTCGCCTTGTTCGCGGCCGCGCGAGGCTTCGGCCTGATCACCGCCGGCACCGCGGTCACGCTCGATCTCAGCACGCAGTTCATCGGCGGCGGAAAGGTCGGCGCCCCGATCGAGGCGCAGGTCGAAGTGCTCAAGGAAACCGGCCGCCTCTTGTTCCTGCGGGGCCTCGTGGTGCAAGGCGACGACGAAGCCAAGATCGCCGCCTTCTCTGCGACGATCCGCAAGCCGTCCAAGGGCTGATACCGCCCGCACCCACCACCCCGGCGAAGGCCGGGGCCCAATTGGGACACGAACATTGTCGAAGCGCACCGCCCCGTCACTGATGCCTTGCCAATTGGGCCCCGGCCTCCGCCGGGGTGGTAAAGCGCAATGACCGTCATCAAAGCCTATGACGCGCTGATCGCCTCGGGCGAGCTCCGCCCCGACCCCGAACAGGCCGCCGCCGCCTTGCGCCTGAACGCGCTCGCCACCGAACTCGCCGCCCCCAAGGCGACCGGCTTCTTCGCCCGCCTCACCGGCAAAAAGCCCGATCCCCGCGGCGTCTATCTCTGGGGCGGCGTCGGTCGCGGCAAGTCGATGCTGATGGACCTGTTCTACGAGAACGCCGCGGTCGAGAAGAAGCGCCGCGTCCATTTCGGCGAGTTCATGCTCGAGGTTCACGCGCGCATCGCCGCCGAACGCCGCAAGGAGATCGGCGACCCGATCGCCCCCGTCGCCGCCGCGATCGCCGACGAAACGCGCCTGCTCGCGTTCGACGAGATGATGGTCACCAACAGCCCCGACGCGATGATCCTGTCGCGGCTCGTCACGTCGCTGCTCGACGCCGGTGTGACGATCGTCACCACCTCGAACCGCCCGCCGTCCGATCTCTACAAGAACGGCCTCAACCGCGAGCATTTCCTCCCCTTCATCGCGACGATCGAACAGCGTCTCGACGTGCTGCCCCTCAACGGCCCGGTCGATTACCGCCGCGACCGGCTCGGCCAGCAGGACACCTGGCTCGTCCCCAACGGTCCCGAGGCGACCGCGCAATTGTCCGCCGCGTTCTTCCGCCTCACCGATTTCTCGACCGACGACAGCGAGCACGTCCCCGCCGAGGACCTGATCGTCCAGGGGCGCACGCTCCGCGTCCCCAAGTCGCTCAAGGGCGTCGCGGTCTTCAGTTTCAAGAAGCTGTGCGGGGAGGCGAGGGGGGTGGCCGATTACCTCGCCATCGCGCGCAAATTCCACACGATCATCCTCGTCGGCATCCCCAAGCTCGGCCCCGACAGCCGCAACGAGGCCGCAAGGTTCGTGGCGCTGATCGACGCGCTGTACGAGCACAAGGTGAAGCTGCTCGCGGCGGCGGATGCCGAGCCCGGCGACCTCTACGAGACCGGCGACGGCCGCTTCGAATTCGACCGCACGATCAGTCGGCTGGAAGAGATGCGCTCCGAGGACTATCTGGCGGAAGGGCATATCTGAGCCGAACTCGGCACGATCAAACCCCCTCCGTCATCCTGACGAAAGTCAGGATCCAGAGCCACAAAGGGCAACGCGCGTTACTCTGGATCCTGACTTTCGTCAGGATGACGAACTAGCGAGCCGTTATTGCACATGCGAACGAGTTGCAATAAGCACGTCGCTTTTCCCGATTAACGGTTGCCGCGAGCCCATAATGCGCGTAGTCGGCGTCACCAATCACCCCGCACATACAGACGGAGACGGATTGGAATGGCTCGCAAGAAGATCGCGCTGATCGGCGCCGGTAACATCGGCGGCACGCTCGCGCACCTCGCAGCACTCAAGGGCCTGGGCGATATCGTCCTGTTCGACGTCGCCGAGGGCATCCCCCAGGGCAAGGCGCTCGATCTGTCGCAGTGCAGCCCGGTCGAAGGCTTCGACTCGACGATCACCGGTTCGAACGATTACGCGGACATCGCCGGCGCGGACGTCATCATCGTGACGGCGGGCGTCGCGCGGAAACCCGGCATGAGCCGCGACGACCTGCTCGGCATCAACCTGAAGGTCATGAAGGCGGTCGGCGAGGGCATCAAGGCCAACGCACCGAACGCGTTCGTGATCTGCATCACCAACCCGCTCGACGCGATGGTGTGGGCGCTCCGTGAGTTCTCGGGTCTGCCGCACCACATGGTCGTCGGCATGGCCGGCGTGCTCGATTCGTCGCGCTTCAGCCATTTCCTCGCCGACGAGTTCAAGGTCTCGGTCAAGGACGTCACCAGCTTCGTGCTCGGCGGCCACGGCGACACGATGGTCCCGGTCATCTCCTATTCGACGGTGTCGGGCATCCCGGTCCCCGATCTCATCGCGATGGGCATGTCCACGCAGGAGAAGATCGACGCGATCGTCAAGCGCACGCGCGGCGGCGGCGGCGAGATCGTCGCGCTGCTGAAGACCGGCTCGGCCTATTACGCGCCTGCCACCAGCGGCATCGCGATGGCCGAAGCGTATCTGTACGACCAGAAGCGCGTCCTCCCGGCGGCGGCCTACGTCTCGGGCGAATACGGCCTGACCGACCTGTACGTCGGCGTGCCGGTGATGATCGGTGCCGGCGGCGTCGAGAAGATCGTCGAGATCAAGCTTGACGACGAAGCCAAGGGCAACCTCCAGGTCTCGGTCGACGCGGTCAAGGAACTGATCGTGGCCTGCAAGGGTATCGATGGTTCGCTGAACTGATTTGAGGTGAGGTAACGATCGTACCACCCTGGCGAAGGCCGGGGCCCAATTGGGAAGGCCCCCGTGATGGAAGACCAAGCGTGCGTCTACATCATGGCCAGCGGGTTTAACGGTACGCTCTATCTCGGTTCGACGGTGAATTTGGCCAAACGCGTGTGGGAACACCGCAACGTTGTGGTCGCCGGGTTCACGAAGAAATACGACTGCAAGCTCCTCGTCTGGTACGAGTTGTCAGGCAGTTGGGAAGCCGCCCGGCAGCGAGAGCTGCAGATGAAGGAGTGGAAGCGGGACTGGAAATTGCGAGAGATCAACGGTTTCAATCCCGCGTGGGACGACCTTTACGATCGCATCGCACTGCCATGACCGCTTTCCCAATTGGGCCCCGGCCTTCGCCGGGGTGGTAAGGAACGAGACAAGATGAGCATCCTCGTCGACAAGAACACCAAGGTCATCACGCAAGGCATGACCGGCGAAACCGGCAGTTTCCACACCAAGATGGCGCTGGAATACGGAACGCAGATGGTCGGCGGCGTCACGCCTGGCAAGGGCGGCACGACGCATCTCGACCTCCCCGTCTACAACACCGTCGCCGAAGCCAAGGCGATGACCGGCGCGACCGCGTCGGTCATCTACGTGCCGCCCCCCTTCGCTGCGGATTCGATCCTCGAGGCGATCGACGCGAACATCGAGCTGATCGTCGCGATCACCGAGGGCATTCCGGTGCTCGACATGGTCAAGGTCAAGCGCGCGCTGTCGGGCTCCAAGTCGCGCCTCATCGGCCCGAACTGCCCGGGCGTGCTGACCCCCGGCGAGTGCAAGATCGGCATCATGCCCGGTTCGATCTTCAAGAAGGGCTCGGTCGGCGTTGTCAGCCGTTCAGGCACGCTCACCTATGAGGCGGTCTTCCAGACGTCGAACGCAGGCCTTGGTCAGACGACCGCGGTCGGCATCGGTGGCGATCCGGTCAACGGCACGAACTTCATCGACGTGCTCGAGCTGTTCCTCGCCGACGACGCGACCCAGTCGATCATCATGATCGGCGAAATCGGCGGCGACGCCGAGGAGCAGGCCGCGCAGTTCCTGATCGACGAGGCCAAGCGTGGCCGCAAGAAGCCGATGGCCGGCTTCATCGCGGGCCGCACCGCGCCTCCGGGTCGTCGCATGGGCCATGCCGGTGCGATCGTCTCGGGCGGCAAGGGCGATGCCGAGAGCAAGATCGCGGCGATGGAAGCTGCCGGGATCCGCGTTTCGGAGAGCCCCAGCCTGCTCGGCGAGACGCTGCTGAGCGTGTTGAAGGGTTGAACATATCGTCATCCCGGGCTTGACCCGGGATCCAGGGTCGCCAGCGCGCCGCCCGTAACTCTGGGTCCCGGGTCGAGCCCGGGATGACGAAATTCTTAGCGGCTAGGACGAGAACGATGGGCTACGAAGGCCAGGATTTCAGCGATATCGCAGCCGGCGTCAGCCCGGCGTTCGTGGAGACGCTCTATGCGAAGTTCGCGAGCGACCCGTCCTCGGTCGAGGCCGGGTGGCGTGAGTTCTTCGAGGGTCTCGAAGGCTCTGCACAGGGCCCGAGCTGGGAAAGCGCGCGCTGGCCGCTGACCACCACCGACGACCTGACCTCGGCACTCGATCCGACCCAGATGGAGCCTGCGCCCAAGCCCGCGAAAGGCGGCAAGCCCGCTCCCGCCGCGGCAGCCCCCGCCGCGCCCTCCAAGGAAGACATCGCCAAGGCCGCTGCCGACGCGATCCGCGCGCAGCTGCTCGTCCGCACCTACCGCGTCCGTGGCCATCTCGCCGCCAATCTCGATCCTCTCGGCCTGTCCAAGCGCGAGATGCCCGAGGATCTGAAGACCGAATATCACGGCTTCTCCGACTCCGATATCGACCGCAAGGTGTACCTCGGCGGCACGATGGGGTTCGAATGGGTTTCGATCCGCGAGCTCGTCGACACGTTGCGCAAGAATTATTGCGGCAATGTCGGCCTCGAATACATGCACATCGTCGATGTCGAGGAGCGCCGCTTCCTCCAGGAGCGCATGGAGGGCCAGGACAAGGCGATCGAATTCTCCACCGACGGCAAGAAGGCGATCCTCACCAAGGTGATCCAGGCCGAGCAGTGGGAGAAGTTCCTCGGCAAGAAGTATGTCGGCACGAAGAGGTTTGGCCTCGACGGCGGTGAATCGATGATCCCCGCGCTCGAGAGCGTGATCAAATACGGCGGCCAGATGGGCGTGCGCGAGCTCGTCATCGGCATGGCGCATCGCGGTCGCTTGAACGTGCTCGCCAACGTGATGGCCAAGCCCTTGCGCGTGATCTTCCACGAATTCGCGGGCGGCTCGGCCAACCCCGACGACATCGGCGGGTCGGGCGACGTGAAATATCACCTCGGCACCAGCACCGATCGTGAGTTCGACGGCCACAAGGTCCACATGAGCCTCGTCGCCAACCCGTCGCATCTCGAGGCCGCCGATCCGGTCGTGCTCGGCAAGACCCGCGCGATCCAGACCATCGCCGGCGATCTCAAGGACCATGTCGCCTCGCTCCCCGTGCTGATCCACGGCGATGCGGCGTTCGCAGGGCAGGGGATCGTCTGGGAGTGCCTCGGCTTCTCCGGCATCCGCGGCTACAACACCGGCGGCTGCGTCCACTTCATCATCAACAACCAGGTCGGCTTCACGACCTCGCCGCAGTTCGCGCGCTCGTCGCCCTACCCGTCGGACGTCGCCAAGGGCGTCCAGGCGCCGGTCTTCCACGTCAACGGCGACGATCCCGAGGCGGTCACCTTCGCGACCAAGATGGCGATGGAATTCCGCCAGAAATTCCACCGCGACATCGTCATCGACATGTGGTGCTATCGCCGCTTCGGCCACAACGAGGGCGACGAGCCGTCCTTCACGCAGCCGCTGATGTACGACATCATCCGCAAGCACCCCGGCGTCTCGTCGGTGTATGGCGATCGCCTGATCAAGGAAGGCGTGATCGATCAGCCCTGGATCGACGAGAATGTGAAGGAGTTCACGCTCCGTCTCGAAGGCGAGTTCGAGGCCGGCGCATCGTACAAGCCGAACAAGGCCGACTGGTTCGGCGGTCGCTGGAAGGGGCTCAGCGCACCGACCGACGGCGGCTCGGCGCGGCGCAACGTCGAGACGGGTCTGACGACGAAGCTGTTCGACTCGCTCGGCCGCACGCTGACCACGGTCCCGGACAGCGTGAAGATCCACAAGACGCTCGCGCGCGTGATCGATGCCAAGCGCGAGATGTTCAAGTCGGGCAAGAATTTCGACTGGGCGACCGGCGAAGCGCTCGCGTTCGGCGGCCTGCTCTCGGAAGGATACGGCGTCCGCCTCTCGGGGCAGGATTCGGGCCGCGGCACTTTCTCGCAGCGTCATGCCGTCTGGGTCGACCAGACCGACGAGCATAAGTACGTGCCGCTCCAGGAAATCGAGCACGGCAATTTCGAGGTGCTCGACAGCCCGCTGTCCGAGTACGGCGTGCTCGGCTTCGAATATGGCTATGCGCTCGCCGACCCGAAGACTCTGGTCCTCTGGGAGGCGCAGTTCGGCGATTTCGTCAACGGCGCGCAGATCATGATCGATCAGTTCATCACGTCGGGCGAGTCGAAGTGGCTCCGCGCCAACGGCCTCGTGATGCTGCTCCCGCACGGCTATGAAGGGCAGGGGCCTGAGCATAGCTCGGCACGTCCCGAGCGCTTCCTCCAGTCGTGCGCCGACGACAATATCCAGGTCGCGAACTGCACCAGCCCGGCGAACTATTTCCACCTGCTCCGCCGGCAGATGCATCGCAACTTCCGCAAGCCCCTGATCGTGATGACGCCCAAGTCGTTGCTGCGCCACAAGCTCGCGGTGTCGAGCGCCGAGGATTTCCAGGCCGACAGCCACTTCCGCCGTCTCCTGTCGGATACCAATCCGGCCGCCGATATCGATACGAAGCGGCTCGTGCTCTGCACCGGGAAGGTCGCGTACGACCTGATCGAGGCGCGCGATGCGCACGGCGACACCGACACGCAGATCGTCCGCGTCGAACAGCTTTATCCCTTCCCCGGCGATCCGATCGCCGAGCGCGTCGCCAAGATGCCGAACCTGGAAGAGATCGTCTGGGCGCAGGAAGAGCCGAAGAACAACGGCTATTGGTTCTTCGTCGAGCCGCTGATCGAGGAGGCGCTGGCGACGGTCGACTCCAAGGTGAAGCGCGCGCGCTACGCCGGGCGGTCCGCCTCGGCCTCGCCCGCGACCGGCCTGATGAAGCGTCACCAGGCCGAGCAGGGCGCACTCGTCGCCGATGCGCTCGGCCACAGCGTCCGCGACGAAATCCGCCGCACCCGCGCGAATTGAACCTTTTCTACCACCCCGGCGGAGGGGCACCCATCAAAGTAATACTTTGATGGGACCCACGCCGGGGCCCAGTTGGGATGGTAGATGTAATTGAGCGAAACGCCGGCCAATCAGCGTTTCGTAACTGGACCCCGGCCTACGCCGGGGTGGAGGAACCGAGAAAATGGCAACCGAAGTCACCGTCCCCGTCCTGGGTGAATCGATCACCGAAGCCACCCTCGGCGAGTGGCTGAAGCAGCCCGGCGAGCCCGTCGCGGTCGACGAGCCGATCGCCAGCCTCGAAACCGACAAGGTCTCGGTCGAGGTCCCGTCGCCGGTCGCCGGTGTCATGGGCCAGCACGCGGTCGCGGTCGGCGACACCGTCCAGGTCGGCGCGATGCTCGCCACGATCGACGCCGGTGACGGCTCGGCAGCCGCTCCCGCCAAGGCCCCCGAGCCCGCCGCGACGGCAACGCCCGCCGCACCCGCCAAGGACGAGTCCGGCGCAGGCTATGGCGACCAGCCCGGCGCAGGCACCAGCGACTCCCCCGCCGCGCTCTCGCCGTCGGTTCGCCGCGCGGTGCTCGAGCACGGCGTCGACCCGGCGACCGTCAAGGGCACCGGCCGCGACGGTCGCATCACCAAGGAAGACGTGACCGCCGCCGCCTCAAGCAAGCCCGCTCCCGCAGTGGCACCTGCGCCTGCACCGGCCGCCGCGCCGGCCGCCTCAGGCCGCGGCGAAGAGCGCGTCCGCATGACGCGCTTGCGCCAGACGATCGCCAAGCGCCTCAAGGAAGCGCAGAACACCGCCGCGATGCTCACGACGTTCAACGACGTCGACATGACCGCGGTGATCGCGGCGCGCGCCAAGTACAAGGACCTGTTCGAGAAGAAGCACGGTGTCCGCCTGGGCTTCATGGGCTTCTTCGTGAAGGCCGCCACCATGGCGCTGCGCGATATCCCGTCGGTCAACGCGTCGATCGACGGCGACGACATCGTCTATCACGATTACGCCGACATCTCGGTCGCGGTCTCGTCGCCGGGCGGCCTCGTCGTCCCCGTGATCCGCGATGCCGACCAGATGTCGGTCGCGACGATCGAGAAGACGATCGGCGACTTCGGCAAGCGCGCCAAGGAAGGCGCGCTCAAGATGGACGAGATGAAGGGCGGCACGTTCACCATCTCGAACGGCGGCGTGTTCGGCTCGCTGATGTCGACCCCGATCATCAACCCGCCACAGTCGGCGGTCCTCGGCCTCCACCGCATCGAGGAGCGCCCGGTCGTCGTGAACGGCGAGATCGTCATCCGCCCGATGATGTACCTCGCGCTCAGCTACGACCACCGCCTGATCGACGGCCGCGAAGCCGTGACGTTCCTCGTCGCGCTCAAGAACGCGATCGAAGACCCGACCCGTATCCTGATCGACCTCTGACCCACCGGAGCGCCTCGTTCTCCTGCGAAAGCAGGAGCCCAGGGTCACAAGCACCGCGCTCCGTGACCCTGGATTCCTGCGTACGCAGGAAAACATGAGGCCTGGTTTCGTCTACCTGATGGCGAGCAGCCGCAACGGAACGCTCTATCTCGGCGTCACCAGCGACCTGCTCGCCCGAGCCTACCAACACCGCAACCGCCTGATAGACGGCTTCTCCAAGGAGCATGGTTGCGCCCTCCTTGTGTGGTTCGAAGCCAGTGACGACATACAGTCTGCACGACAGCGCAAGCCGCAGATGAAGAAATGGAAGCGGGCCTGGAAGATCGACCTGATCGAACAGACCAACCCGCACTGGAAGGAATTGTACGAGACGCTCGTCTAACCCGTTCTCCTGCGAACGCAGGAGTCCAGGGCCACGAACGGCGCCTCCCGTAACCCTGGGCTCCTGCGTTCGCAGGAGAACGACGGAGATGAAGAATGGCTGACTACGACTATGACGTCCTCGTGATCGGTGCGGGCCCCGGCGGTTACGTCGCGGCGATCCGCGCCGCGCAGCTCGGCCTGCGCACCGCTTGCGCCGAGTCCCGCGAGACGCTTGGCGGCACCTGCCTCAACGTAGGCTGCATCCCGTCCAAGGCGCTGCTGCATTCGTCCGAGCTGTACGAAGAGGCCAAGGGCGGTCACATGACCAAGTTCGGCGTCGAGTTCACCGGCGTCACGCTGAACCTCGACCAGATGCACGCCGAGAAGGCCAAGGCCGTCAAGGAACTGACCGGCGGCGTCGAATTCCTGTTCAAGAAGAACAAGGTCACCTGGCTCAAGGGCAAGGCCGCGTTCCGGGACGCGCACACCGTCGACGTGAACGGCCAGACGGTCACCGCGAGGAACATCGTCATCGCCACCGGCTCCAGCGTCATGCCGCTCCCCGGCGTCACGGTCGACCAGAAGACCGTCGTCGACAGCACCGGCGCGCTCGAAATCCCCAAGGTCCCCGAGCACATGGTCGTCATCGGCGGCGGCGTGATCGGCCTCGAACTGGGCAGCGTCTGGCGTCGTCTCGGCGCCAAGGTCACGGTCGTCGAATTCGTCGACCAGATCCTCCCCGGCTTCGACGGCGAAGTACGCCGCGAGAGCGCCAAGCTCTTCAAGAAGCAGGGCATGGAGCTCAAGCTCTCGACCAAGGTCACCGGCGTGACCGTCGACAACGGCGTCGCGACCGTCACCGTCGAGCCCGCCGCCGGTGGCGCGTCCGAGACGATGACCGCCGACGCGGTGCTCGTCTCGATCGGGCGGAAAGCGAACGTCGACGGCCTCAACCTGGAGGCGATCGGCCTCGACCTCAACAAGCGCGGCCAGATCGAAACCGATCACAGCTTCCGTACCAAGGTCGATGGCGTCTGGGCGATCGGCGACTGCGTCCCCGGCCTGATGCTCGCGCACAAGGCGGAGGACGAGGGCGTCGCGGTGGCGGAAAACATCGCCGGCCAGACCGGGATTATCAACGAGGACGTCATTCCCAGCGTCGTCTACACGATGCCCGAGATCGCCGGCGTCGGCCTCACCGAGGAAGCCGCCAAGGATCTGACCGAGATCAAGGTCGGCAAGTTCCCGTTCGCCGCGAACAGCCGCGCCAAGACCAACCGCGACACCGACGGCTTTGTGAAGATTATCGCCGACGCCAAGACCGACCGCGTCCTCGGCGTCTGGATCGTCTCGAGCCTCGCGGGCACGTTGATCGCCGAAGCCGCCATCGCGATGGAATTCGGCGCGACCAGCGAAGACATCGCCTATACCTGCCACGCGCATCCCACGCATGCCGAGGCGATGAAAGAGGCGGCGATGGCGGTTCAGGGCAAGCCGATCCATATCTAGTACGACCGCGCAAAGGCCGTAGCGCAAGCTACGGCCGAGCAACCAGCGGTCGGACCGGTCGGCGCGGCCAAAAGCCGCGTCCGACGACAGGGGCTTTGGCCCTGTCCGGCCCAGCCCGCGACGCCAAGCGTCTGCTGAAGGGCACCACACACCCGCCCGCACCCCGCGCGTCCTGTCCTCCCGCGAAGGCGGGAGCCCAGTCTGGGTCCCCGCCTTCGCGGGGAAACATGCCGCGGTCGTTTCAAAATGCGGCGTCACCGAAACACGATGCGTATCCGCGCTATAGTCCGCCACGAACCGCGCAACTGATAGTCTGCCCGAAGCAGCGGACGTGCCCCGCGGCCTCTTCCCGGAACGGCAGGCCATCGATAGTCGGCGATGACACGGCTCGCAGGATGGGCGTCGATCCGTCGAATTCAGCGAGGAAGATTGTCGCTATGAGCGCGATCGCCGGGCATTGTTTACCAGGGTTGTGCACGCATCAGTTGGAATCGCCTTGACGATAGACTCCACCGTCGTATGGTTCCGTACCATTTACGCGTTAAGCCCCTCGTTGGGGTGTCTGGCGTTTCGCTGGACGTAATTCGATTGCCGAGTTTTATCGGTGCGAAAGAGGGTGATGTCTCATCGCCTTCGGCCGCTACGCTCGATAAGACATCACCCTCTTTCTCACCTTCACAGGTAAATGGCTACTTTCCATCCAGACGACCTGCTGGCGAGCATGAAACCCGAGAGTCTTCGGGTTCATGCTCCTAATCAAGTGGTGTTTTTGTGTGGCGGCGCTATCGACAGCGACCTTGTTGCGCCAATAATGTTACGTGACGCCTTTCATCGAGCAGTCGTCGCCCTTGGAGCGCCGTACAGTATCGTTTTGGCAGAGGCCGCCGAACCCCTTACTACCGATGCTGGCTACAAAGACTTACTAAGCTTCGAGTCTGACATTGCTCAGGTTGTAGGCTTGGTTCTGCTGTTCGCGGAAAGTGCGGGAAGTCTGGCCGAGTTGGGAGCCTTCGCTGCGCTGGGCACAATTGCACCGAGCCTATTAGCCGTTTTAGACGAATACTACTATAATCAAGTCTCGTTTATCAGAAATGGCCCGGTCAAGTATTTAGAACATCGATACGGAGACGAATGGGTACACGTTTTAGATCGTCTCGAAGTCGGGATCGATGACAATGGCGGCATATCTGGGATCAATAGTGTAAAATTCACTGCTAGCATAATGCCGGCTGTCCAGTCTCGGTTAGACTCGCAACCTAAGTGGGCTAAGCTTGACCCTGAAAACAGCGGGCATTCTATATTGCTAATGGTGGGGTTGTGTAGGGAGTTTGGGGCATTAACCCAAACCGAGATAAAGAAAAACCTGGGAAGGTTTGGTGTCAAGGACATAAGGTTCGAGAACTTCTACTATTGTGCTAACTTATTGGGTTGGCTCGGCAAAGTTCGAAAAGGCAATCATATCTTCTATGTTGCGACCGGCGGCAGCAGCGCTGTCGACTACGTCTTAGCTGATAGCGCCCCATTCAGAGAAAAGCTCCGCTGGCGGAACGATATTCGCGCGTACTGGAAGAGTAACGACTCTCCGCGCTTCAATGCCATCGTACAATTAACACCGATCCCCAAGCTATGAGTCAACTCTTGCCACTGTTCGTAGCTGAGAGCGGGATGGACCCGCATGATATCGTACGTATCATTAGAACGGCTCCCCGCCGCTATAAAGTCTTCTTTATTCCTAAGCGGTCCGGCGAGCCTAGGGAGATTGCTCAACCTGCTCGAGAGCTAAAGGTTCTTCAACGAATCCTGGTCGACAAAGTCTTGTGTAAGCTTCCCGTTCACGATGCAGCAACGGCTTATCGGAAAGGGTTGTCTATCCTAGATAATTCTGATCCGCATAGTGGGTCGACGCCGATACTAAAACTAGACTTCGAGAACTTCTTTCCCTCTATTACTGAATCCGACTGGCTACGGTATTGTCGAGAAAACTCTATCTTGCGAGAAGATGATAGGGAAATTGCAGCTCGTATTCTCTTTAGACGAGCGAAGGGTGAACGGACCTTGAAGCTTTCGATCGGGGCACCATCATCGCCTATGTTATCGAACATTCTTTTATATCGGTTCGATTCGTTGGTCGAGGCGGCCGCATTGAAGCGAGGCTTAAAATATACTCGCTATGCGGACGATATGAGCTTCTCCGGGCAAAGAGCAGGTATGTTGAAGGACATGATTAAGGAGGTGGCAGAGGCCGCACGGATCGCGCGCTACCCGCGTCTAAAGCTGAACAAATCTAAGACTACTTTTGTTACCACTGCAACGAGACGGTCCGTTACAGGCGTGATTCTGTCTAACGACGGCACAGTCGGAATTGGTCATGGTAGAAAGAGGTTGATCTCTTCTAAGGTCCATCACGCGATGCTAAATAAGCTAAGTGTGGACGAAGTTCGACAGCTTGCTGGAGAGCTTGCATTTGTGAATGTCGTAGAACCGATATTCCTTGCTTGGCTTAGAAACAAATACGGTGAGCAAACGATCGATAACATTAAGCGCCTAATCCTACCTATCTGACGCTCCTGTCTTTGGCATCGATCGATGACACTTTTTACCTGTGCAGCGCTCCATGCGCGCTTCTGGGCGCTGTAATGCCTTATGCTGTAAGAGTCGCTGGGATGCCCTTAATGATAGTGTACCATTTCCCTTCGCATGATCGACCGACTCAAGAATGTCATGCGCACGTTGTTCTGCCATCGCAGCACGAACCTTAGCACTCGCTGCCGCCGCCGCCTTTTATGCAAGCATGCGACCTCACGCGCTACGTAGCAAGCTAGCCCGAACACGGTCGCTTACGATACGGCCCCGCATTAGCCCGCGCACTACGTTATCAAGCCCGTCGATATGCTCGGGTTTACGAGCGCCCCTTTCCATACGGCAGAAGCTAACAATCAAGCAAAGCCGACCAACGCTACTCCGGCGATGCGAGATTGACGGCGGTAGCTAAAATATTGAGCCGTGGCCGGTGAGCCAATTCCCACGCTCTATCACTATACCCCCCCGGCCTCCGCCGGGGAGGTACACTCCGCGCGGCCTCGCTCACTTCCCCAGCTTGCCCCCGAACACGCGCTTCAACGCCGCCTCCGCCGCAGTGCCGATCGCGTCGAGCACCTGGTCGATATTCTGCGGGTTCTGCGTACCGAGCTCGCCGCAAGCCTTGGGACCATTTCCAGCCGCGGCACCCCGGGCCGCATCCGCAGCAGGCGAGGGGGCCGCCTTCGCATCGGCCGTCGCGTCGGCCGCCGAGGGAGCGGCCGGTGCAGGGGCGGGGGCCGCAGCTGGCTCGGGCGCGGGTGCCTTCGCCGCCTGCGACCGCGCCGCCATCGCCGCCGTCGCGAACATCGCCATGCCCGACGCGATCACTTGCCGACCCTCGGGCGAGTTCGCCTTCTCCAGCAATGCATTGCCCGTCTTGCGCAACTCCTTGGGCAGCTTCACCCCGCCGATCGTCTTCGGGATCTTGATCGTCTTCGCCTTGGCCATATCGCCCTCCGCTATCGTGTGTCGTAAAGATAAGACACCGCACCCCTTAGACAAGAACCGGCACTATGACGGGCACAACCGGGCTGGCGGTTCGTACTACGCATTCCTATCTCCCGCACTGGCATCTGGCCCAGAACAGAAGTAGAACTCATCTCATGCTGACCAAGATTTCCGTACGCGGCGCGCGCGAGCACAACCTCAAGGACGTCGACATCGACATCCCCCGCGACACGCTGACGGTGATCACCGGGCTTTCGGGCTCGGGCAAGTCCTCACTCGCGTTCGACACGATCTACGCCGAGGGCCAGCGCCGCTACGTCGAGAGCCTCAGCGCCTATGCGCGCCAGTTCCTCGAACTGATGCAGAAGCCCGACGTCGACCATATCGAGGGCCTCAGCCCCGCGATCTCGATCGAGCAGAAGACGACCTCGCGCAACCCGCGCTCGACCGTCGCAACCGTCACCGAGATCTACGACTATATGCGCCTGCTCTGGGCGCGCGTCGGTACGCCGTATTCCCCCGCGACCGGCGAACCGATCGCCGCGCAGACCGTCAGCCAGATGGTCGACCGCGTCATGGCGCTCCCCGAGGGCACGCGGCTCTACCTGCTCGCCCCCGTCGTCCGCGGCCGCAAGGGCGAATATCGCAAGGAACTCGCCGAGTGGCAGAAGGCGGGCTTCGCGCGCGTCCGCATCGACGGCATGATCCACGACATCGACGAGGCCCCCGCGCTCGACAAGAAGTACAAGCACGACATCGAGGTCGTCGTCGACCGCCTCGTCGTCGGCGGCGAGATCGCCACGCGTCTGGCCGAAAGCTTCGAAACCGCGCTGAAGCTCGCCGAGGGCCTCGCCTATGTCGACCCCGCCGAATCCCCCTCCCGCTTGCGGGATGGGCTAGGGGAGGGCGTGTCCGCAGACGGCGCGCCCGGCGACAGTCCCTCCCCCGACCCCTCCCGCAAGCGGGAGGGGAGCATTGTCGAACCCCGCACGCCTAAATCGGTGATCCTTGGCGACAATGCGCCTCCTGGCCGCATCGTGTTCAGCGAGAAATTCGCCTGCCCGGTCAGCGGCTTCACCATCTCCGAGATCGAGCCGCGCCTGTTCTCGTTCAACGCCCCCCAGGGCGCGTGCCCGGCCTGCGACGGCCTCGGCGAGAAGCTGCTGTTCGACGAAGACCTCGTCGTCCCCAACCACATGCTCAGCATCAAGAAGGGCGCGGTCGTCCCCTGGGCGAAATCCAACCCGCCGTCGCCCTATTATATGCAGGTCCTCGGCAGCCTCGCGCGCGAATACAAGTTCGACATCGAGACCCCCTGGGGCGACCTCCCCGAGGACGTCCGGAACGTCATCCTGCACGGCTCGAAGGGCAAGCCCGTCACGCTCACATTCATCGACGGCAAGAAGAAATACGACGTGTCGAAGCCGTTCGAGGGCGTCATCGGCAACCTCAACCGCCGCCTGCTCCAGACCGAGAGCGCGTGGATGCGCGAGGAGCTGAACAAATACCAGTCCGCCGCCCCGTGCGAGGTCTGCGGCGGCGCGCGCCTGAAACCCGAGGCGCTCGCGGTCAAGATCGCGATGAAGGACATCTCCTACGCCACGCATCTCTCGGTGGTCGACGCGCTCCAGTTCTTCACCGACATGCCGCAGCATCTCGGCGACCAGCAGAACGCGATCGCCGAACGCATCCTGAAGGAAATCGTCGAACGCCTCGGCTTCCTCAACAATGTCGGCCTCGACTATCTCAACCTCGACCGCACCTCGGGCACGCTCAGCGGCGGCGAAAGCCAGCGCATCCGTCTCGCGTCACAGATCGGCAGCGGCCTCTCCGGCGTGCTCTACGTCCTCGACGAGCCGTCGATCGGCCTGCACCAGCGCGACAACGACATGCTGCTGAAAACGCTGCGTCGTCTGCGCGATCTCGGCAACACCGTGCTCGTCGTCGAGCATGACGAGGACGCGATCCGCACCGCCGACTATATCATCGACATGGGCCCCGGCGCGGGCGTCCGCGGTGGCCAGGTCGTCGCCCAGGGCACGCTCAAGCAGATCCTGAAGTCAAAGGGCAGCATCACCGCCGACTATCTCAACGGCACGCGCGAAGTGCCCGTCCCGGCCACGCGGCGCAAAGGCAACGGCAAGAAGCTCACCGTCCACAACGCCACCGCGAACAATCTGACGGGCGTCACCGCGAGCATCCCGCTCGGCACCTTCACCTGCGTCACCGGCGTGTCGGGGTCGGGCAAGTCGAGCTTCACGATCGACACGCTCTACGCCGCCGCCGCGCGCGAGCTGAACGGCGCGCGCATCGTGCAGGGGAAACACGACAAGATCACCGGCCTGCAATATCTCGACAAGGTCATCGACATCGACCAGTCGCCGATCGGCCGCACCCCGCGCAGCAACCCCGCCACCTACACCGGCAGCTTCACGCAGATCCGCGACTGGTTCGCCGGCCTGCCGGAAAGCCAGGCGCGCGGCTACAAGCCCGGCCGCTTCAGCTTCAACGTCAAGGGCGGCCGCTGCGAGGCGTGCCAGGGCGACGGCGTGCTCAAGATCGAGATGCACTTCCTCCCCGACGTCTATGTGCAGTGCGACGTCTGCCACGGCGCGCGCTACAATCGCGAGACGCTCGAGGTGAAGTTCAAGGGCCACAGCATCGCCGACGTGCTCGACATGACGGTCGAGGACGCTGCCGAGTTCTTCAAGGCGGTCCCCCCGATCCGCGACAAGATGGCGATGCTGGTCGAGGTGGGCCTGGGCTATGTCAAGGTCGGCCAGCAGGCGACGACGCTCTCGGGCGGCGAAGCGCAACGCGTCAAGCTCGCCAAGGAACTCTCCCGCCGCGCCACCGGCAACACGCTGTATATCCTCGACGAACCCACCACCGGCCTCCATTTCGAGGACGTCCGCAAGTTGCTCGAAGTCCTCCACGCGCTGGTCGAGCAAGGCAACACGGTCGTCGTGATCGAACACAATCTCGACGTCATCAAGACCGCCGACTGGGTGCTGGATCTAGGGCCGGAAGGCGGCGTCAAGGGCGGCGAGATCGTCGCCGAAGGCACACCGGAGAAGGTGGCAAAGGCCAAGGGCAGTTTCACTGGCAAGTACCTCGCACCCTTGTTAGTTAAGAGGACTTAGGCGTGAAGCTCGCCGCGGAATAGGAGGCTGCGTTGATCGTTCAGTCGGGAGTAAAGGCTGGCCTGAGTACACAGGAGCTCTTCCTTAAAGAGCCCGACTGGGTTCAGTTTTTTGTCGCTAGAAATCCCGATTCGAAGCTTACGAAGGAATTCTCTCGTCATAGTCGCAGTCTAAATTCGAAACCGTTTGTTGAGAAATGTTTCAGATGTAGTCACGAAGCAAAACTTATGACGGCTTACGCTGGTAATGCAGAAAGTGTTATGCTCTGGTGTGAGAAATGCGATCCCTACTCACAAGCTGCCAGCTTGGGCAAGTTGAGCGAGATTATAACGATGGATCAGGTGTGCAGATTTGTAGACAGCACTTGCTCGGGACGTCGATCAGATAAGAAAAGGTTGATGCGAAAGCTCGCCGAATCCAAAGGCATGCCCAAGCGAGTGGGTCAATTGCAAGCTATTCAGTTCTTGCTATAAATTAAAAACTTTGAATGTTGGCCGATAATTTTGTCGGTTCTGGCTTATATCGTCTATTTGGTGCAAAAAACTAAGAAAAATGCTCCCGCCATTCCCGTAATATGCTTCGGTAACGCAATCGAAAAATCTCCTCTTCGTTACCAATCAATGGAAATTTATCGACGGAATAGGCTTCGCCACGTAGAACGTCCAATATTCTCATATCGGTAATGTCGTAATCCGGCAGAGCTTGGCTCATAAGCCATAGTCCCAAGCGCGCTGCCTCTGGTGTAAGTAGGGGCTTCTCCGCGAAGTAGGGATAGACATAGCGGAATCTGTCTTCACCCAAGCGTAAAGACAGCAGGTTCTCGACTTTTACGACACCGTCGATATCTACAAAGCCAAAGCTAGATTTTATTGCCTTTGGGAGTGTACTTATTGCTTCGTTGATCCAGCGTCGCTTTTCATTCCACCATGCCAGAAATCCCTCGGCAAGTTTTGGATAGAGCTTCTCTCGTCGCCAATTTTTGTCAACTTGCTCTGTGGTGGCCTCGCGTAGGTCTCGTCCGCCAGCAGCATGGGCCTTCGCGTCACTCCAAAAAGGCACATGAAAATCACCACCAGGGGACGACCCCTCGTCGCGTTTTTTCATTGTCGCTTGGGCGTCCGCCCGGATTGCTGTGGATCGGACACTATCTTTCATAAGAAATAACTTAAGAAGCTTGCGTAGATGAACTCGATCCAGGGCCATAGAATGTCCTCGCAGTCAGACCTCATCTATAGCGGCGAACATACCATGGTCTAGCAATCTACTTTCGAGAGCGCTAAAATTGGCGTCCCCTTTCGATACATCTGGACTGCCCCATATTCAGGCGGGCGATTGGCCGCGCTTCCATATGTAAGCTCCAACAGGTACGCTCTAGTATATGTCGGAGCTAAACCCCATCGAGTCGGAGTTCGCGACCAGTGAGGATGCCGCCGCGTACGACGCGTGGTTCCGCGCCAAGGTCGAGCGTGCGATGACGTCGGATGCACCCAGCATTCCACACGCTGAAGTGATGGCAATGGCGCAGGATATCCTCGACAAATACAAGCCGCGTTGACGCTGCCGCTCGTCTGGACGGACGATGCGGCAAGCGACCTACTGAACATTCTCGACTATATTGGCGCGCGGAACTTCGCGGCCGCGGAGCGGCTGAACGCCGCGATTGTGCATGCGGCGGAGAACCTGCCCGATCATCCTTACATCTACCGCTCCGGAAGACTGGCCGGAACCCGCGAGGCGGTGGTCCATCCGAACTACCTGCTGGTCTACCGGGTCGCCGAGACGATCGAGATCCTCGCCATCCTCCACGCCCGCCAGCGTTACCCCTGAAGCCCCACCGCCGCCCGCAACGCCGCATTGATCCGCCCCTGCCACCCCGGCCCTCCCTCGCGAAACTTCGCCAGCACGTCCGGATCGAGCCGCAACGTCACCTGCTGCTTCGCCGCATCCCCCAACGGCGGCCGCCCGGCCCGCGTCAGCGTTCCGTTCGCAGGACGCAAAACCTTCCCGCCGACTGCCAACTCTGCCCGGTCGACCTGATCATCGGTCCATTCCGGCGTATCCTCGTCAGGGAAAATGGGGTCATCCAAGACGGGGGGCGATGCGGCGGCTTTCCTTGTCATGACAGTTCCTCATCGAAATCACGCGGACACCCGCGTCGGTCGGCGTCCACACCACCAGCACGATCCGCCCGTCGAGCCGGCCATAGGTCTGGAAGCGCGGCTCCGGATACACGTCCCGATCGTCTTCCTGCGTCAGCGTCGTCCCGGCGAACACCCGTTCGGCGTCGGCAAAATCGAGCTGTCGCTCCGCCATCGTCCAGTCGCGTTTCACGGGATCGAAGCTGATCTCCACATCCACCCTTTATGTAACTACGTTAATCGCAGCGTCAAGCTGACGGTGGGGTTTGGTTAGGGAAGGGACAACGGCAATCTGATCGACTTCGAACGCGCCTTACCCGGAACACCCCAGCGCCCCGACCCGTTGAACCTCACGAACCAACAACACCGGACGCACCCCATGCCCAAATTCGACCATCGCCACCCCGACCAGCATACCCGGAAGCCCAAGCCCAAGACGTTCGGCCTCTCCGCGCTCTCGCTCGGCGCCGCGGCGATCGGGCTTGGCGGGGCGTTGCTCGCGGTCTTCCTGCGCTCCAGGAAGAACCCCGCCGAGCATGCCGCGCCCGATCTCGCGCTCGACAAGCCCCGCCCCGGTGCGGACGACCGCGCACCCGAGGCTTTCCGCCCCGATCCCACCGCCGTCCCGACAAAGGCCGAACGCGAGTCGCTCCGCCCCGCCACCGGCCCCGCGCCGTCGTTCGCGGCCGATCGCGGCTCGACGCTCGGTTGAGCTAGCCGGTCCACGCAGCGTCTCCTCCTACGGCTACCTGTTCTCCCGCGAAGGCGGGAGCCCAGGATCAAGCAGGACGACGATCGTGGCGCCTGGGTCCCCGCCTTCGCGGGGGAACCAGAGGGAGCAAACCGCAGCGTTGCGTGTCCGCCCCCTCCGACGCCTGCGGCGCCACCTCCGCCTGGCTGGGGAGGATCAGAAAGCGGCCACCCCGTTAAAAACCGCTGTCCTACACACCCCGACCCGGCATATCTGATCGGTCCTCTTCGCACAGCAGGAGGATCGATCATGGCGAACGCACCCACTCCGGCCGACCCGCAGCCGCCCCGCGCGCAAACCGCGCCGCCGATCCCTGCGCCGCCACCCCCGCCGACGCTCCAGCCAGCGCCGCCACCGACACCCCCACGCGCGCCCGAACGACCGATCCCCGATCACGTCGCCGATGAGATCCGCCACGTCCTCGCCTGGATGGCGCATGTCGACGCGGGTCGGATCGGCAACCGCATCCCGGTCTCGCCCGAGATCGCCGCCAACCGCGATTCCTCGACCGCGCTCTTCCGGCGCCTGCGCAAGTGACCGCCCCCCTCGCACCCCTCGCCGCCAGCGACGCGCCCCCGCACGCCACCCCCGCGCCCCCGCAAACCGCCGCCCATCCCGAAAACGCCCCGCAAGAAGCCGCGCCCCCGCACGACTACGCCCCGGCCACGCCCGCCCGCTACACGCAACGCAGCGACGGCTGGACGCCCGATCGCCAGCGCGGCTTCCTCGAACGCATCGCCGAAGGCGCCACCGTCGACGAGGCCAGCACCAGCGTCGGACTCTCGCCCGGCGCGGCCTACTCGCTCCGCCGCCGCGCGGTGGGGGCGGCGTTCGCGCTCGGCTGGGATGCGGCCAAGCTGGTCGCGCGGCCGATCGTCGCCGAAACGCTATTCCTCCGCGCGATCGCCGGCCAGACCGAGCGCGTCACGAGGCCCGATGGCGCAGTGATCGAGCGCCACCGCTATGACAACCGCCTCGCCATGTCGCTACTCAACCGGCTCGATCGCCACGCCGACACCGCGGAAACCGCCAACGCCGCCACCCGCATGGTCGCCGCCGAATTCGACGCCTTTCTCGACATCATCGCGCGCGACGCCGGTCCCGCGCGCGCCGGCCTGTTCCTCGGCGAACGGCTCGAAACCGACGCGACGGGGTTGGGGGCAGGGCCGGGGACGGGGGCAGGGCCGGGGGGAGCGGAAGCAGCGATGGCGCCGATCCTCGCGCTCGCCCGCGCGGACCGTTGGTTGCGCAGTGCCGCCGGCGTCGCCTCCGGGATCGACATCGCCGATCTCGATCCCGCCGCCCGCGCCGACTGGACCGCGGAGCAATGGTCGCGCGCCGAGGCTGCCGGCCTGCTCCGTCTGGCCCCCGCACCCGCGCCGGAATACGCGCCCCGATCGGCACCCGAACCCGCATCCGCCCCCGGCTTCGACCCCGATACAGAAACCGCACCAGCGTCTGCACTTTCTATACTTCACTCGGATTTGCAGGACGGCCGCGATCCCGATTGCCCGGTCTGGTACGATCACATCGCGGAGGGCTGGCGCACCCGCTTTCCCCCGCCACCTGAGTATTTCGGCACCGAAGACGGTGTGTTCGGGGACGATGACTATAGCCGCGAATGTTCGGACGACGAGGCGATCATCCTCGAAGCCCCGCGCGAGCGCGAGATCGCCGAGCGCGTCGTGTCCGAGGGCGCGGACCGCGACTTGTGGTTCGTCGGCTATGCGATCGACTGCGGGCTCATCGACGAGGCGAGCGTCGCGGCGGCGGGCATGACCGATGCGGACCGCGTCGCCAGGCTCGCCGGAACGTTCGATCCGCTTCAGGTGCCCCCGCCGATCGCCGAGCCCGAACCCGGACCCGGACAGCCGACGCTGCAGGCGGACGGTTCATCGCCACGGCCTCCTGACGCTGCACCCAATTCCCCAATCGGGCGTTCTCCCGCCGTCACACTCTTAGACGACAGGAATTTCCATGAGCATCTTCAGCAAGATCAAGTCCGCCATCTTCGGTGAGAAGGGTCCGCTCGGCGGCGGCCATTTCGGCACGCCCAAGGCAGCGCCCGCACCCGCGCCGCAGACCACCGCCGCCCAGCCCACGCCGATTCCGACGTCTGCGGCACCGACTCCGCAGGCCGCGCCCGCCGCGCCCGCCCAGGCGGTCGATGTCGAAGCCGTCCTCTCGGGTATCGCGTCGAAGAAGGGCTCGGATCTCAACTGGCGCACCTCGATCGTCGACCTGATGAAGCTGCTCGATCTCGATTCGAGCCTGGACAACCGCAAGGAGCTCGCCACCGAGCTCGGCTATACCGGCGCCAAGGACGGCAGCGCGGAGATGAACATGTGGCTGATCAAGGCCGTGATGCGGGAGCTCGCCAAGAACGGCGGCACCGTGCCTGCCAACCTCAAGGATTGATGCTGGATCGGCGTCGGCAACCAATTGTCGGCGCCGATCATTACGTATTCAGTATCAACCCTTTGGAAGGACTCGAAATGCGCGTTGCGATGCTGGGCCTGTTGGCCGCCTCCACCTTGGTTGCCGGTTGCGTCGGCGACGGCGGCAGCCGCTACGGCGTCGACCCGCGCTATCGCTCCTACGACTATAACCGGGTCGATCCCGCTTATGGTGGCTATGATGCCGGCCGCTATTATCGCGACGACCGTCGCTACCGCGAGCGTCGCCTGTCGCGCAACGACCGCGTCTATCGTGGCAATGACGGCCGTTACTATTGCCGCCGCAACGACGGCACCACCGGGCTGATCGTCGGCGGAGTTGCGGGCGGCGTGCTCGGCAACGTCATCGCCCCCGGCGGTTCGGGCTTGCTCGGAACCGTGCTCGGCGCCGCTGGCGGTGCACTCGCCGGTCGTGCGATCGATCGCTCCAGCAACGAGACCCGCTGCCGGTAAATTCCTCGACCGGCGCCGAAATATCGGCGCCGGTCGTTTTAAATCCTGGCGGCATACCGTGGTGGGCGCAAAAAATATTATTGCGTAAATCGGGGCAGTTCTTGACCCATTTTACCGGCAAGATTTGCAATTCCGGCGATCTTGGCCCATATAGCGATCAGCTACAGTCGCATATCGACGGTTCTTGGCGCTTTGCGGCACCTTTCTCCTTCTTTCCCTGCTCCGCGGCACGGGTCACCCGAACGTCGGGTTACTCTCTACTAAGAAGGAGCCATCTCATGGCTATCACCGGAACCGTCAAGTTTTTCAACGCCGACAAGGGCTATGGCTTCATCGCGCCGGATGGCGGCGGCAACGATGCATTCGTGCACATCACCGCGGTTGAGCGCGCCGGCATGCCGACGCTGAACCAGAACCAGCGCGTCACCTACGAGCTCGAGCCCGACAAGCGTGGCAAGCAGTCGGCCGTGAACCTCCAGCCAGCCGATTGATCGTACTGGCGATGTGATGTCGCCAGTCTGATCTCGGTTGCGGTGCGGCGGTCCTCGGATCGCCGCACCACCCCCTTCCAGTTTCCGCAGGAGCGCACCAGCATGGCCGATAATCCAGAATTTTACCGGGCCCGTGCGGAAGAAGAGCGTCGCAACGGCGATGCCGCCCTCCTCGACAATGTTCGTGATCGCTGCCGCCGCGCCGAAAAGGCTTGGGACGACATGGCATCGCGCGCCGAACGCACCCAAATTCTCCGCGCTGCCCGCGAAGCTGCGCCTCCCGGCGGCGAGCGTATGATGATCGGCACCCCGTCGATGGTCCCCGCCGAATAGGCCGGATCTCCGCATTCCGATTCAGATCGAAAGAGCCTGGCTACAGCAATGCAGCCGGGCTCTTTTGTGTCCCACGATGAGTTACTGTCGCACTCAGACGCGGAAAACGTAGTACTTCGACCGCTACTTCAGCGGTTTGCCCGAGTCCTTCCACCGGTCGAGGATCTGCGACTCCGGCGGCGGCATGTCGGCCGCCGCCGGCGCCGGTGCTACCGAAACAACGGGCTTAGCCTGCGCCAAGGCGACCCCCGCCGTAGTCGGCACCGGAACAGCAACCGCTCCAGCCGTGGCAGCCGCGATCATCTGCGGCGTCGGCGGTGCGGTCAGTGCCACCGCCCTATGCGGCCCCGGAACCGGTTCGCCGCCAGCATAACGCTGGTTGACTGCTGCCGACGTGCCCCAATATCCCTTCCACCGATGGAAGAAATGCGCGCCGACGACGTCGGTCATCACCATGCTCCGGTTCCACGCCGGCGTCACCGCATAGGTATGATAATGCGTCGCCAACCCTACCGGCGCATAGACATAGCCAGCCAGCGCCATGCCGCCCGCCCGTGCCGCACGGATCCACGCGGCGCGCGCCGGCACCCGCATCATGGCACCGTCGCAGGCGAAGCTGAACTGGCAGCCGGCATGTTCGGAGCCTTGGTACACCACGCCGCACACGGTCGCCGGAAAGGCTGGATGTCGGGCACGGTTGAGAATCACCTGGGCAACGGCCTGTTGGCCCGCATCGGGTTCCGATGCCGCTTCATAGTAGATCGCCGCCGTGAGGCATTGCAGCGCACGGTCGCGGTCCAGCGCCGACACGCCAGCCATTGAGAACGGCCGCGCAGGGACGATGCCCGCGTCAAGTGTAGCGCCCGCCGGGATCGGCAGGTCGGGGAGGTCGATGGTGCCCGTAACCCCGGCCGCGGGCGCGGCGATCTCCTGACTGGGGAGCGCGGGAGAAGGGGCGGATACCCGTACCGCAATTGCGGCGTTCGCCCGGTCCTTGGCCGCGCTACGCGCCGACATCGCGCGGAGTGCGGCGTGTGCCGAGATACCGGCGCCGACGACCAGCACCATGACGACCATCGCCGCCCAAATGCGCTTCATCAACCGAACCGTCTGCAACCGAACGCGCAACCGCTTTCCTCGTACCTGCCCTGCCAAGCATGCCCAACGCCCGGCATAGCCGATTGGCCCGGACCGATCGCGCACGGATTCCACTCGTCCCAGCGCGGGACGAGCGGTCATCGTAACGACCAGGGTTTACCGTAAGGTTGCGGTGTCGAGCTTTAGTGCGGCTTCGGGGATGACCTCAACGTTTGGATAGGCCTTGCGCAGCGGCCCGATGAACTGCTTGGCATCACCGACCACGACAATGCTCGCTGCGTTAGGGTCGAGCAGCGCGGTCGCCGCTGCCTGCACGGCCGCGGGATCGACGGCGCCCACCGCCCCGGTGTATCGCTGAAGCTCATCCAGCGGCACGCCGTTCTGCACATACGCACCGAGGATTCCGGCGACGCCGGACGTCGTCTCGATCCCGCGTCCGAAATTGCCGACAAGCACGGCTTTGCGCGTGTCGAGTTCTGCGGCAGGCACGAGGGACGCACCCATCCGCGTCATCTCGGCGGCGATCAGCGTTACCACTTCAGCCGCCGTCGGATTCTTGGTCTGCGTCCGCGCCGCGACGGTGCCCTGGGTCTTCCCCGCATCCAGGCCGCTGCCCGCACCGTATGCGAGTCCGCGTTTGATCCGGATTTCCTGGTTCAACCGCGACGAGAAGCCGCCGCCCAGGACCGTGTTGCCGACTGCGAGCGGGTAATAGCGCGCGTCCGACCGTGCAATCGCGGGCCTTGCAACCACGACACCCGCCTGACCCGCCTCCGGCATGTCGACGACGATCACGCGCGGCTTCGGGTACGTGACCTGCGGCGCCATGGCAACTGCGGCGACGCCCGACTTCCACCCGCCGAACTGCGCCTCCGCCAACGCCTTTGCCCGTGCCGCGGTGACGTCGCCGACCATGATCAGCGTCGCCTGACTCGGCCGGAAGCTGCGGGCATACGCCGCGGTGATGTCAGCTCGCGTAATCGCCTTCAGCGACAGCGGCGTACCCCCGGTCGGCGCGCCGTAAGGCGACGCGCCCAACACCGCCCGGTCCGCAACAAGCCCGGCAACCTGCGCCGGATCCTTCAGGGCTAGCGTCACCGCATCGACCTGCTGCGTCCGCGCACGCTCGATCTCTTCTGGCGCGAAGACCGGGTTGATCGCCACGTCGGCAAGGATCGCCATGGCCGGCGCAAGCTGGTCGGACTTCACGGTCACGTCGACCGATGCGCCATCGCTTCCCGACGAACTGCCGATCGCTCCGCCAAGCCCCTCGACCGCTCGCGCGATCTGCGTGGCCGACCGCGTCTTCGTGCCCTTGGTGAGCAGTTCCGCCGACAGACTACTGACACCGGCACGGTTCGCGGGATCGGTCGCCGCGCCGCCCGCGGTCACCAGATACGCCGTCACGATCGGCAGGTCGTGCCGCTCCACCGTCACCAACCGCATGCCGTTTGCAAGGCGCGTTTCGACGGGTTGCGGGATCGTCGGCGATACCGGCGCGCTGGGCGCGGGCGGCTGGACGCGCTGCCCTTCGGGAGCGGGCGTGACGATCTCTATGTTCGCTGGCGCCTTCAGGTCGGCTACCTGCACGCTCGGCGCAACTGCGATCGTATCGGCGACACCGCCGGCAGGCTTTGCCGCAACCGGCATATAGCGGATCGTCGCCGACTGATTATCGCCCAGATATTTGCGCGCGACCCGCTGGATATCCGCCGCCGTCACCCGCGAGATCGCCGCCAGCTGCTGGTCAGCCGCCTGCGGATCGCCGTCGATCAGCACCGCCGCCGCCAGCGTGCTCGCCTTGCCTTCAGCAGTCTCCCGCGACTGAATCGACTGGGTCAAGATCTCGTTCTTCGCCTCGGCCAGTTCGGCCGCCGTCACCGGCGCATCGCGGAACCGTGCGACTTCGCGCTTCAACGCGGTTTCGCCCGCCTCCACAGTCTTGCCGCCAGCCAGGATCGCATAGACGACCAGGTTGCCCGTCGCCTGCTTGGTATCAAGGAACGCCTCCGCCGACTGTGCGAGCTGGTCGCGGTATACGACGGTCTCGTACAGCCTCGAACTCTCTCCCGTCGCGAGCACCGCCTTCAGTACCGTCAGCGCGGCGCTGTCGGCATCCCGATCTGCCGGCACATGATAACTGACCAGCACTGCCGGCAACGGCGTGTTCGGCTCGTACACGGTGCGCGTCACCGCAGTCGTCCGCGCCGGCTCGGCAACGGTCACGCGAGGGATAGCGGCAGACGGCTTCTTGATTCCCGCAAAATACTGGTCGACCCACGCGTTCAACTGGGCGGGATCGAAATTCCCCGCTACCACCAGAATTGCGTTGTCCGGCCGATAATAGGTCGCATGGAACGCGCGGACGTCGTCGATGCCGGCCGCCTCGAGGTTCTCCAGGCTACCGATCGTCCCGCGGGCATAGGGATGCGCGGCATAGGCGAGCGCCGGGTAATAGACCGAGAAAAGCTTTCCGTACGGCCGCGCAAGCGTGCTCTGGCGCAGCTCCTCCTTCACCACGTCGCGCTCCGACTCGAAGCTCTTCGGCTCGACGACGAGGCTCGCCATCCGGTCGGCCTCGGCGAACAGCAGTCGTTGGAGGTGATTAGCCGGGATCACCTCGTAATAATTCGTATAGTCGTCGTTGGTCGACGCGTTGTTATAGCCGCCGACATCCTCGGTCAGCCGGTCCATCTGCTCCGACACCAGGTTGCGCGTCGACTTGAACATGAGGTGTTCGAACATGTGCGCGAACCCGGACTTGCCCTTGGGATCGTCCTTGGAGCCGACGTCGTACCAGACCTGTACCGAGACGTTCGGCGTGCCGGTGTCACGGATGGCATACACGCGAAGGCCATTGCGCAAGGTGCGCTCGGTATAGGCGATCGGCTTGACGCCTACCTGCGAGGCCCCCTGCGTGGGGGCAGGTGCGGTCTGCGCCACCGCCGCTACGGGAAGACATGCTGCAGTGAGCAGCAGAGCGGAGCGGAGGAGGCGCATCGAGGTCCTTACTTGTTGCGGTTCGCGAACAGCACGGCGCCCGCGATCGCCGCCGAGCCGATGCCGACGCCCAGTCCGATCTTCGCAAGCGGCCAGCTCTTGGCCTTTTCGGCGGCGTTGTGCGCGGCGGCTTCGGCCTGCAGCTTGGCTTCCTTCGCGGCGGCGAGGATCTCGTTCGGCGTGTCGCTGTCGATCTTGATGGTCACTTGGGTTCTCCTTCACTCTTCCGGGCATACATCGCGCGGAAATCATTCGCGAACTGCGTCAGCGTGCCCGAGGCGATCGCCGCCCGCAGATCCGCCATCAGCGTTTCGTAGAACCAGATGTTATGCTCCGTCATGAGCATTGCGCCAAGCATTTCGCCCGATCGGACGAGGTGATGCAGATACGCCCGGCCCCAGGTCGCGCAGACCGGGCATGGGCAGGCGGGGTCGAGTGGCCCCATATCCTCGGCGAACTTCGCATTGCGGATGTTGATCGGGCCGGTCCGCGTGAAGGCCTGGCCGGTCCGCCCTGAGCGCGTCGGCATCACGCAATCGAACATGTCGATCCCGCGCTCGACTGCGCCGACGATGTCGTCGGGCTTGCCCACCCCCATCAGATAGCGCGGCTTTTCGACCGGCAACTGGTCTGGCGCGAAGTCGAGGCAGCCGAACATCGCCTCCTGGCCCTCGCCGACCGCGAGCCCACCGACCGCATAGCCATCGAAGCCGATATCGATCAGCGCATCCGCCGACGACTTCCGGAAGCCCTCGTTCAGTGCCCCCTGCTGGATGCCGAAGATCGCGTTGTTCTCGGCATGCGCCTCGCCCGCGTCGAACGCCGCGCGCGACCGCTTCGCCCAGCGCATCGATCGCTCCATCGCCGCCGCCTGCACGTCGCGCGTTGAGGTCGTCGGCACGAGCTCGTCGAACGCCATGACGATGTTTGAACCCAGCAGCCGCTGGATCTCGATAGATCGCTCGGGACTCAGCAGGTGCCGCGTCCCGTCGAGATGCGACTTGAACGACACACCCTCTTCGGACCGCTTGGTCAGGTCTGCGAGACTCATCACCTGATAGCCGCCGGAATCGGTCAGGATCGGCTTCGACCAGCCGGAGAATGCGTGCAGCCCGCCAAGCCGTGCGACCCGTTCCGCACCGGGCCGCAGCATCAGATGATAGGTGTTGCCGAGGATGATGTCTGCGCCCGCGCCCACGACGTCGGCGGGCTTCATCCCCTTGACGGTCGCCGCTGTGCCGACCGGCATGAAGGCGGGCGTGCGGATGTCGCCACGCTGCATCGCGATGACACCGGTGCGCGCCTTGCCGTCGGTGGCGGATATGGTGAAGTCAAAGCGGGGGCGGTTGGTCGGCATGCTAGTCATAGATCAACGCTTCTTGCGGATGCCGTAGCGATCGCCGGCCGGCGCGCCGCGGATGGTGATGAGTTCGGTGCGGGTCAGCACGCCGTCCTTGTCGCGGTCGAACCGCGCGAAGAACTGCGCGAACCGCGTCTGAAGTTCGGGTAGCGTGATCCGGTTGTCGCCGTCTCGATCGACCTCGAACGGGCTCGGCAATGCGTTGCGATCACCTAGCCATGATTGCGCCCAGTCGGCAAAGGCGATGTACCCGATCGACCCGGTCGCCGCACCCTCGGCGCTTGCGTAACTGCGCGCGACGCACGGGGTCAGCTCGACCTGCGTCACGCGCCCATCGCCGTTGGCGTCGCACGCCGCGATGAACAGCGCGGCCGGCTCGGCGAAGATCGTCGCGGGCGGCTGCGGCGTGCCCGCGGGCGGCGGCGCGGCGGTGATGGCCTGGAGCATAGCGAGTGCGAGCAGCATGCTGCCTGTCATGGCAGCAGAAGCGAGGCGTCGCCATAGCTGTAGAAGCGATACTTTCCAGCGACCGCATGCGCATATGCCGCTTGCATCCGCTCGCGCCCCATCAGCGCGGAGACGAGCATGAACAAGGTCGAGCGCGGTAGATGGAAATTGGTCATCAACCCGTCGATTCCGCGAAACCGGTAGCCGGGCGTGATGAAGATCGCGGTGTCGCCGTCAAACGGACGGATCACGTCGTCCTCGCCGGTCGCACTCTCGATCAGCCGCAGCGACGTCGTACCGACAGCAATCACTCGACCACCGGCGGCGCGCACTGCGTTGAGGCGATCCGCGGTCGCTGCATCGATCCGGCCCCACTCGGCGTGCATCCGGTGCTCGGTCGTGTCGGTCGCCTTTACCGGCAGGAACGTCCCCGCACCGACATGGAGCGTCAGCGTCGCATGACCGATCCCGGCCGTATCTAGCGCAGCCATCAGCTTCGGCGTGAAATGCAGCGCTGCCGTAGGAGCCGCAACCGCGCCTGGCTCGGACGCGAACATCGTCTGGTAATCATCCGCATCGCGTTCGTCGGTCGGGCGCTTGCCGGCGATATAGGGGGGCAGGGGCATGTGGCCCGCGCGTTCCAGCAGCAGCTCGACCGGCTCGTCGCCCGCGAACACTAGCGCGTAGCTGCCGTCATCCTCGCGATCGACTGCCGCTGCGCTGACGCCGTTACCGAACTCGATGACGTCACCGTCGCGCAGTCGCCGCGCGTTGCGGATGAACGCACGCCACCGTCGCGGCCCCTCGCGCTTGTGCAGCGTCGCGCCGATCTTCGCATCGCCGCGCCGCCCGTCGAGCTGCGCTGGTATAACGCGCGTATCGTTGAACACGAGCATGTCGCCGCGCCGTAGCGACGACGGCAGGTCCGCGACACCCGCATCGCGCGTGGCGTCACCTTCGAGCACCAGCATCCGTGCAGCATCGCGCGGCGCCGCGGGGCGGAGCGCGATGTTGTCGGTCGGCAGGTCGAAGTCGAAAAGGTCGACGTTCAACGTGAGGTCACTTCTTTGCAGGAGCCTTCTTCACCGGTGCCTTGCGAGCGGCCGGCGCGAGCTTCGGCTTGGCCGCATCCGGGCCCGACGCCGTACCCGGCAAGGTCACCGGTGCACCGAGCGCCGGCGCGGGGGGACCCGCGACATACGCCGGCGGATTGTCCGCTGCGATATACGCATGGACGATCCGCGACGGGTTCGCGGGCGGCTCGCCACGCTCGATCGCGTCGACATACTGCATCCCGTCGAGGACGCGACCGAACACGGTGTATTTCTTATCGAGGCTGAGGCGCGGTTGGAAGACGATGAAGAACTGGCTGTTCGCGCTGTCCTCCTTGTCCGACCGCGCCGCCGATACGGCGCCGCGGACGTGCGGCAGATAGTTGAACTCTGCCTTTACGTCAGGGAGCGTCGATCCACCGGTGCCATCGCCCTTGGGGTCGCCGCCCTGCGCCATGAACCCGTCGATCACGCGGTGGAACGCCAAGCCGTCGTAGAAATGCTGGCGGGTGAGCGTCTTGATCCGCTCGACCATCAGCGGCGCGACGTCAGGACGCAGCCAGATCGTCACGCGCCCGCCGGTCGACAGGTCGAGCAGCAGCAGGTTCTGGGTATCCGTGGTCAGCGGTGGGGTCGCGCGAACGGCCGGCGCCGCGACTTCCTTTTTCTGCGCTGCAGCCGGCACCGTGACAAGGCACCCGAGCAACGCGAACATTCCGACGAAAAAGCGCATCAAATTCCCACTCGCAAGAGGCCCGGCGCAACCAGGCTGCCGCCACTTAGAGCAAATCCCCGCTTGCGCCAATCTGAACGTGAGGGGCGGCGCGCAGCCGCCACCCAAGACACACCGTCATCCCGACGAAAGCGTGCACAGGGTCCTCAGCTCCCCTTGCGGCCGATCTTCTCGACCCGCGCGATCACCTCGGCACACACCGCGCCCGGCACGAACTTGGCAATATTCCCCCCGTACAGGGCAATTTCCTTTACCAGTCGGCTTGCGATCGGCTGCAACGCGACGTCGGCCATCAGGAACACCGTCTCCACGCGCGGATTGATCTGCTGGTTCATCCCCGCCATCTGATACTCGTATTCGAAATCGGCGACGGCACGAAGCCCACGGACGATAACCTTCGCTCCTTGTCGCTCGGCAAAGTCCATCAGCAGCGAATCGAACGCCACGACTTCGATATCGCCATCGACGTCCGCCACCTCGCGGCGGACCGTTGCCATCCGCTCCTCGATCGTGAACATCGGCGACTTTGACGGGTTGGTCGTCACCCCGATCACCAGCCGGTCGACCAGCTTCGCGCCACGCCGGATGATGTCCATGTGGCCCAATGTGACCGGATCGAACGTACCCGGGTAAACGCCAATCCGTGCGGTCATGCTGATCTCCTAGCGGTTGCGTTCGAGCACGAAGCGGGCGATGTCCCGTAGCAGGTCGGCTTCCTTGCCGTAGCTGTGCAGATGAGCAATCGCCTGATCCACGAGCATCCGCGCCTGTTCGCGCGCGCGCTCGGGTCCGAGCAGCGACAGGAACGTTTCCTTGCCCGCGCCTTCGTCCTTGCGCAATTTCTTGCCCGCGACCGCCTCGTCGCCCTCGGCATCGAGCAGGTCGTCGGCGATCTGAAACGCAAGCCCAAGGTCATGCGCATAGCCACGCAAGCCGACGCGTCCCTCAGGCGGCAATCGCCCCAAGATCGCCCCTGCCTCGACCGACGCCGAGATCAGCGCGCCCGTCTTCATCTGCTGCAACCGCGTGACGGTATTGAGGTCGAACCGCGTAGCCTCAGCCTCGATGTCCATGATCTGGCCGCCCGCCATGCCGTTCGGGCCGGCCGCGCGGGCCAGGTCCAGCACCAGTTCGATCCGCACGAACGGGTCGGCATGAGTCGCCGGATCCGCCAGCACCTCGAACGCCAGCGCGTGGAGGCAATCGCCCGCCAGGATCGCCGTCGCCTCGTCGAAGAGCTTGTGCACGGTCGGTTTGCCGCGCCGCATGTCGTCGTCGTCCATCGACGGCAGATCGTCATGGATCAGCGAATAGACGTGGATCGCCTCGATCGCGGTCGCCACGCGTGCCGAGCAATCGCGCGCGACATCGAACAGGTTCGCCGTCGCAAACACCAGCAACGGCCGCAGACGCTTGCCCCCGCCGATCGCGGCATGCCGCATGGCGCGGTACAGGTCGCCGCGCGGATCATCGGGGATCGCCAGCAACTGGTCGAACTGCCGATCGATCTCGGCCGAGACATCCGCGAGCGCGGCATGGAGCGTAAGGGGCATCCCGCTCACCGCGTCAGCCTGCGGCAAACGGGCGGACGCCCGCCGGCTTGCCATCGCCATCGAGCCGGATCGCCTCGATCCGCGCCTGCGCCGCATCGAGCCGGTCGGCGCAACGCTGGCGCAGTTTGTTGCCGCGCTCGTACAGCTCGATCGCCTGCTGAAGCGGCGTGTCACCACTCTCCAGCTTACCCACGATGAGTTCGAGTTCTTTTAGTGCATCCTCGAACGCGAGGTCTTCGATCGGCGTGTCCATGGCCGCCGCTATGGCGCAGGCACGCGATGGGGGTCAAGGATGCGCGATCGGCCACCGGATGGGTGGCACGCACTTACCGCAGGCGGCTGACGGTCCAGGTGTACAATACCGAGACCCCGACCAGCCCGAAATCGACGACGGCCTGCATGCGGTGCGGCGAGGGGTCGCTCTTTTCGTGCGTGATCAGCTGGAATTTCGCAGTGGGATGACGCACCGCGAGAGCCACGAGTGCAAGTCCCGCCACTGCCAGCACAAGTTTCCGGTTCCGCATCGTCGATCTCCCAGATCTGCGATCATGTCTCAGACGTCGCAGTTTCGCAAGCGAACCGCCCGCGAACCCCCGCGGCCCTACGCAGCGATCGGAGTCATGCCCGCATCGCGCGACCGATCGCGTCCGGCGCTCTTCGCCGCAAACAAGGCGCGGTCGGCGCTGCGATACAACGCCTTCCAGTCGGATTCACGCAACAACGGCCCCGTACAACACCCGATGCTCGCTGTGATCGCCATGTCGAACGGCATGCGCTGGCTGCGCAGTCGTTCGAGGATCGCGTCGGCGCGCATGGGTGTCGTCGCATCGATCAGGATGGCGAATTCCTCGCCACCGATCCGGGCGACCAGCGCATCCGGCGGAACCGAATTTCGCAATACCCGTGCCACGACCCGCAGGACTTCGTCGCCGCCATCATGGCCGATCGTCTCGTTGACGTGCTTGAAGTGATCGACGTCCGCGATCAGCAGCATCTGATCGCCCGACCGTCCGATCGCGCGATCGAGGAATGCACGGCGATTGAGCAGTCCGGTCAGCGGTTCAGTATCCGCAAGCAACCGCGCCGCGATCTCCTGTTCGCGCGCATCGTCGCGTTCGACGCTGAGCAGGCGGATCCGGTATGCGATCGCCAGGCTGGAGAGCAGCGCCTCCAGCATCATCGATATCATCGTCGAATTGTCGATCCAGAAGCTCCAGGGCATCAGTCCCAGCGAACCGGCGATACGCAGGGTGGCAAACGCGATGGGTGCCCCCCAAGCGAGCGTGAACATCCAAAGATAGTTACTGCGGACCCGCCACGCGCGGTACAGGACCGTCGGGACCAGCGCGATCAACGGGAGGTAGCTGAGCGTCAGCAGCCGATCGAGCCAGTAGATCTGCCACGGCGCCAGGATCGCGAAGGCGATGCCGGCCGTGGCGAGTATTGCAAGCGCGACGTTGCTGGCGGGGCGGGGCCAGCCGTCGAACACGGCGCGCTCGAAAAATGCACGCGCGAAGATCAGGACCATGCCTGCGCACACCGCGAGCAAGAAGACGTTGAGTTTTAGGCGAACATTGTTGTCGAGCGACGGCACGAGTTGGCCCAATGCCGCCGATGACGAAAAGGCGTAGCCGAGCAAGCATAGCACCAGCAGGCAATAGACTGGCTGGAACGGCTGACGAAGCGCACCCCATAAAGCGAGATTATAGACGATCAACGCGATCGCCATCCCGCCGAAGCTTGCATACAGCGCCGACAGCAGTATCTCGCTTTCCGCGGCTTCGGCGGCAGTCGCGAGCGTCGGGCCCAGCACGACGCCGCGTAGATTGGCCGACCCCTCGACATGCCAAAGCAAGCGGACGGGGGGTGCATTGTGCGACGGCAGCGTCAGCGACAGAGTCGCGCCGATCATGAGGTGCCGGCCGGATGTGCGGCTGGTGAACCCGGTGCGGCGGATCGAGCCGTCCGCATACAGCACGAAGAGCGTGACTCGGTCCTGCCAGACGCTGGCGGTTCGCGCGCGTAAATCGGGGACTCGCGTAAGGTCCGTCGGCAGGACCTGCGACAGGACCCAGAAATCTCCGGACCCATAGTGAGACTGTGGCGTAGTGCAGTCGAAACGTGCTGGTGTTCGAAACAAGGCAGGTGCCGATAGACCCGGGGTTGCCCGCATCACGCAAACCGCAAGCGACTGCCCCGTCCGTGCCTCTGCTGAGGTCGCATCGAACACCACGAACGCCATGGCAACGATGCCGATGAGCCAAGTGATGCGAAACCCGAACGTCATGCAAACACCGTTAAGCTGTCTTCGCCAATTAAAGGTAAATAGGCGGTGGTGTCGCGGACGATATGGTTGAGTTCAATCCGTCATGGCTTCATTGAGCCTGACATATGCTAGTAACTGTCGAAATTGATGCGAGATGATGGCGATGCTAATGTTGGAATATTTTGTCGGCGACACAACTTTTGAGCGTATTAGGCTTCTTCAGGCGATGGAATTCAAGATTTGGATCTCAATTATCGCAACTAGCAGCGGTTGTCGAGGCGTCGGTTAGAGATCACAACCTGCCGGAATTACATCAAACCTGACCTGGGACCATCCCAGGTCAGGTAGATAGTCCTCAGCCGGCGTCGACCGTTTCGGTCTTGCCCTTCTTCTTGGGCTTCTTCGGTGCGGCGGGTTCGATCGCGAACGACAGCGCGCCGTCCTTCATCTTCACCGTGACTTCGCCGCCATGGACCAGCTTGCCGAACAGCAGTTCCTCGGCGAGCGGCTGCTTGATCTTCTCCTGGATCAGGCGACCCATCGGCCGTGCGCCGTACAGCTTGTCATAGCCCTTGGTGGTCAGCCACGCCTTCGACTCCTCGTCGAGCAGGATGTGCACGCCGCGGTCCGCCAGCTGCAGTTCGAGCTGGAGGATGAACTTGTCGACGACCCGCGCCACCACTTCGGTCGGCAGATAGCCGAACGGCACGACCGCATCGAGACGGTTGCGGAACTCGGGCGTGAACATCTTCTGCACCGCCTGCTCGTCCTCGCCCTCACGCGTGAGGTTGCCGAAGCCGACCGTCTCGCGCGCCATGTCGCTCGCGCCCGCATTGGTCGTCATGATCAGGATGACGTTGCGGAAGTCGACCGACTTGCCGTGCTGGTCGGTCAGTCGCCCGTTATCCATCACCTGCAACAAGATGTTGAACAGGTCGGGATGCGCCTTCTCGATCTCGTCGAGCAGCAGCACGCAGTGCGGGTTCTGATCGACCGCATCGGTCAGCAGACCGCCCTGGTCGAACCCGACATAGCCCGGCGGCGCACCGATCAGACGGCTGACCGAATGTCGCTCCATATATTCCGACATGTCAAAACGCTGGAGCGGAATGCCGAGGATCGTCGACAGCTGCTTGGCGACTTCGGTCTTGCCGACGCCCGTGGGCCCGGTGAACAGATAGTTGCCGATCGGCTTCTCCGGCTCGCGCAGGCCCGCCCGCGCCAGCTTGATCGCCGACGACAGCTTCTCGATCGCCGCATTCTGCCCGAACACCACGCGCTTGAGGTCGGTCTCGAGCGTAGCCAGAGCCAGCTTGTCGTCGGTTGAGACCGACTTCGGCGGGATCCGTGCCATCGTCGCGATGACCTGCTCGATCTCCTTGGGAGTGATCGTCTTCTTGCGCTTGTTCGGCGGCACCAGCATCTGCATCGCGCCGACTTCGTCGATCACGTCGATCGCCTTGTCGGGCAGCTTGCGGTCGTTGATGTACCGCGCCGACAGCTCCACCGCCGACTTGATCGCGTCGGGGGTGTACTTCACGTTGTGGTGATCCTCGAACGCCGACCGCAGCCCAGCGAGAATCTTGATGGTGTCCTCGATCGTCGGCTCGTTTACGTCGATCTTCTGGAAGCGCCGCAGCAGCGCGCGGTCCTTCTCGAAGTGGTTGCGGAACTCCTTGTACGTCGTCGAGCCGATGCAGCGGATCGTGCCGCCGCTGAGTGCCGGCTTCAAAAGGTTCGACGCATCCATCGCGCCGCCGCTCGTCGCGCCGGCACCGATCACGGTGTGGATTTCGTCAATGAACAGCACCGCGTCAGGCAGCTTCTCAAGCTCGTTGACGACCGCCTTCAGCCGCTCCTCGAAATCGCCGCGATACCGCGTACCGGCCAGCAACGCGCCCATGTCGAGCGAGTAGATGATCGCGGGCAACAGCACGTCGGGCACATCGCCCTCGACGATCTTGCGCGCGAGGCCCTCGGCGATGGCGGTTTTTCCGACGCCGGGATCGCCTACATAGAGCGGGTTGTTCTTCGACCGGCGGCACAGGATCTGGATCGTGCGATCCACCTCCGGTCCGCGCCCGATCAGGGGATCGACCTTGCCCGCCTTGGCCTTCTCGTTGAGGTCGACCGTGAATTGCTTGAGCGCACTTTCCGTCTTGCCCTTCTCCTGTCCCTTGGCCGGCTTCTCGTCGTCCGCACCCTTTGGCGTCGAGGCTTCGGTCGGCTGCTGGCCGCCCTTGCCGACGCCGTGGCTGATGAAGCTCACCGCATCGAGGCGGCTCATGTCCTGCTGCTGCAGGAAATACACCGCATAGCTCTCGCGCTCACTGAACAGCGCGACGAGCACGTTCGCGCCCGTCACTTCGTCACGGCCCGACGACTGGACATGAAGGATCGCGCGCTGGACGACTCGCTGGAACCCGCTGGTCGGCGACGGATCGGTCGCCGCATCGACCTTCAGCGCGTCGAGTTCGCTATCAAGATAATGCGCTACGGTATTCTTCAGCTCGCCGATCTCGACGTTGCACGCGGTCATGACCTTGGACGCATGTTCGTCGTCGATCAGCGCGAGCAGCAGATGCTCCAACGTCGCATATTCGTGGCGCCGAGCCGATGCCGCCTCGAGCGCCTTGTGCAGCGTGGTCTCGAGGGCGGGTGCAAATGATGGCATTTACATTACTCCTGTCGGGCCGCGAAACCGCACGCCCTTTGCCACTATGTCGGAATTGATATCGATCGCATCAAGCACTTGAACCCCGCTCCGTCCGTTCCTGCGCTGCCAAAATACAGCGGTAGTGGAGGCGGGGAGGGCGGTCACCGCCTGAACAGGTCGTCGGCGATGGCACGATGACTGACTGCGCGGTCCTTCTTGACCTGGCAGCGCGCGATCTCGCCCTGCAGCACGGTGATCCGCGCATCGAGCTCTGCGACCGACAACGGATCGAGGTCCTGCCGCACCAGTGCGTCAAGCAGATCGTCGGGACGGGAGGGGGCGTCTTCCAGGTCCATCGTGGATGCAACGTTGACCCGCACCAGAGTGATGTCAATAAGGCGCGGAAATCTAAAGGGACGTGACGAGCAATGACCGCGATACCCGGCACCGCATCGAGTAACTTAAATGTACCTGACGTCATGAAGGCGATTGATCCGGAACAGCCTGGCGGTCCCGAAGTCCTGGTGCTCGTCGACCGCCCTGTGCCCCAGCCTGGGCCTGGCGAGGTCTTGGTCAAGGTCGCTGCTGCCGGGGTCAACCGTCCCGAGGTCATGCAGCGGCAGGGCAAGTATCCGCCCCCGCCCGGCGCCCCCTCGATCCTGGGCATGGAAATCTCCGGCACGATCGTCGCAATTGGCGAGGGCGTCGGCGACGAACAGATCGGCCAATTGGTCTGCGCGCTGATCTCCGGCGGCGCCTATGCGGAATATGCGGTTGCGCCGTTCGGCCAGTGCCTGCCCGTCCCCGAGGCGCTGACGATGGTCGAGGCGGCGGCGATGCCCGAGACGCTTTTCACCGTCTGGACCAATTTGTTCGAGCGCGCCTACGCAATGGAGGGCGACACCGTCCTCGTCCACGGCGGCACCAGCGGCATCGGCACGATGGCGATCGGCCTCTGCAACGTCTTCGGCATCGACATCATCGTCACCGCCGGCTCGAAGGCGAAGTGCGAGGCGGCCCTGAGCCTCGGCGCAACGCACGCGATCGACTATAAATCTGAAGATTACGTCGAGCGCGTGAAGCAGATTACCAACGGCAAGGGCGTTGCCGCGGTGCTCGACATGGTCGGCGGCGACTACGTCCCCCGCAACCTGCAATGCCTCGCGGACGACGGCCGGCACGTGTCGATCGCGGTAATGGGCGGCGCGACGGCGACCGTCCCCCTGTTCGAGATCATGCGCCGTCGCCTGACGCTGACAGGCTCTACGCTCCGTCCCCGCGATACCGCGTTCAAGTCACTGGTGGCGGACGAGTTGGCGCGGACGGTGTGGCCGCACGTCGAGGCTGGGAAGCTGAAACCGGTCATCGACCGCACCTTTGCCTTCGCCGACGCCCCCGCGGCGCACGCGCGGATGGAGGCGGGCGATCATGTCGGGAAGATCGTGCTGACGATGGCGTGAAGGTCACCCACACCCACCCCGGCGAAGGCCGGGGCCCAGTTGGGAACGTTGATTAAGGACGCGACGCCCTTCGTTATTGTCTCCTCTCCAACTAGGCCCCGGCCCTCGCCGAGGTTGTACACTTCAAGCGTCACCCGACAGAACTTGTCTGCCCGCGAACGCTAAAGCCTAGTCAGAATGTCCGCGCCGCCGCGAAACACTCTATACTGGACGCTGACTTGGAACAGTCACCGGACTGCGACCACCCTGTAACAATGCCCAGCTAATACTCGCGACAAGGATAGTTTTGCGGGGGCAGGCTCATGAACGCCGTTACGACGTTTTCGCCATCGCGCATCTTGGGCGCCGACATCACCGATATCGCCGACTTCATCCACTCCCGGCCCGCCGTGCCGGAGCCGGTCGTCGAACGGCGCCAGTATCGCACGATCTGGATATCCGACGTCCATCTCGGCACGCGTGGCTGCAACGCCGGGATGCTCAACGACTTTCTCGACCACGTCGACAGCGAGACGATGTACCTCGTCGGCGACATGATCGACGGCTGGCGGCTCAAGAAGAAATTCTACTGGCCCGCCGCGCACAACGACGTGATCTGGCGCCTGCTCAAGCGCGCCAAGCGCGGCACCCGCGTCGTCTACATCCCCGGCAACCACGACGAGGTGTTCCGGCAATATTCCGGTCTTGACCTGGGGGGTATCTCGATCCGTCGGAACGCGATCCACGAGACGGCGGACGGTCGTCGCCTGCTGGTCCTCCACGGCGACGAGTTCGATGCGATCACGCTCGCGCATCGCTGGGTCGCGCACATCGGCGACGCCGCCTACACGATGCTGATGGGCCTCAACCGCTGGGTCAACGCCGCGCGCCGCCGGATGGGCATGCCCTATTGGTCGCTATCGAAGCATGCGAAGGCCAAGGTCAAGAACGCGGTCGCCTTCATCTCGCACTTCGAGGAAGTGGTCGCGCACGCGGCCGGTGTCCGCGGCGTCGAAGGCGTCGTCTGCGGTCACATCCACACCGCCGAAATGCGCGAGATCGCCGGCATCGCCTATTACAACGACGGCGACTGGGTCGAAGGCTGCACCGCCTTGGTCGAGCATTTCGATGGCAGCATGGAGTTGCTCCACTGGGGCGACGAAATCGCTGCTCGCGAACGCGACAAGGTCATCGCCCTAGCCGCCTGACGTAAAGCCCTCTCCCCCGCAGGGGGAGAGGGTAAGCCGAGCAGTGGCGAGGGTGAGGGCACGGTCCCCAACGGCGTTCAGCGCGTGCCTTCACTCTCCCACCGCAAGTGCGGCGGGCCCCTCCCTCTCCCAACGGGAGAGGGGCAAAACGGAGATAAGCCGATGCGTATCGCAATCGTGACCGACGCCTGGAGCCCGCAAGTCAACGGTGTCGTCCGGACCCTCCAGTCGGTCCAGCGCGAACTCGAATCGATCGGGCATGAGGTGCTGGTCGTTTCCCCCGAACGCTTCGCTTCGATGCCGTGCCCGACCTACCCCGAGATCCGCCTCGCCTTTGCTCGCTCGGGCGCCGTCGGTCGCATGCTTGCCGCGTTCGGCGCCGACGCGATCCACCTCGCTACCGAGGGGCCGGTCTGTCTCGCTGCCCGCAACTGGTGCCTTGCCCGCGGGCTCCCGTTCACCAGCGCGTATCACACGCAGTTCCCCGACTATATCGCCGCCCGCACCGGCGCGAATCCCGACTGGATCTGGCGCTACATCCGCTGGTTCCACCGCCCCGCCCAGTCGATCCTCGTCTCCACGCCTTCGGTCGCGGCAACGCTCGCAGCCCAGGGTCTACATCAGGTTCGCGAATGGGGCAGGGGCGTCGACTTCGCGCAGTTCGGCCTCGATGGCGCGCGCGATCCCGAGATGGCGGCGCTCCCTGGACCGATCCTGCTCTATGTCGGTCGGGTCGCGGTCGAAAAGAATATCGAGGCGTTCCTGTCCTCCGCGCATCCCGGTACCAAGGTCGTCGTCGGCGACGGCCCCGCCCGCGCCACGCTAGCTCGCCGATTTCCGCACGCCGTCTTCCTCGGCCAGCGCTCGGGGCTCGATCTCGCCGCCGCATACCGCACGGCGGACGTGCTGGTCTTTCCGAGCCGCACCGATACCTTCGGGCTCGTCATGATCGAAGCCCTAGCCTGCGGCACGCCAGTCGCCGCCTACCCGGTAACCGGTCCGATCGACGTCCTTGATGACCGCGTCGGCGCCATGAACAAAGACCTCGATATCGCGATCGCCACCGCGCTGACCCGCGACAGCGTAACCTGTGCGGCCTATGCCGCGCGCTACAGTTGGCCCGCCAGCGCGCGTCAGTTCCTCCACGCGCTCGTCCCCCTCGAAGGAAAGCTCATGGCCGCCTGAGCTTGCGCGCTTGCCTGTTGCCCCGGCGCGCACTAAGTCTCTTGCATGTCAGGCCGCTCCGAAAGGGGCGGCCCTTTCTATTTTTACGGAGTTCTCGCCGTGGCCCAGCCGCTCATGCCCCATGCGACCGCCGCCTGGATGGTCGACAATACCGCGCTCAGCTTCGAGCAGATCGCGGACTTCTGCGGCCTGCACATCCTCGAGATCCAGGCGATCGCAGACGACACCACCTCGACCAAGCTCACCGGTCGCGATCCGGTCCGCGCGCACGAAGTGACGCAGGACGAGATCGACAAGGGTGCCGCCGATCCCGACTACCAGCTCAAGATGATCAAGGGCCCCGAGCAGGTCCGCCGCACCAAGGGGCCGCGCTACACGCCGGTCTCGAAGCGCCAGGACAAGCCCGATGGCATCTCGTGGATCATCCGCAATCACCCGGAGATCACCGACGGCGCGATTTCGCTGCTGATCGGCACGACCCGCACGACGATCGCCGCGATCCGCGACCGCAGCCACTGGAACATTGCCAACATTACGCCAAAGGATCCGGTCACACTCGGCCTGACCTCGCAGCGCGAACTCGACGCGGCGGTGGCCAAGGCAGCCAAGGCCGCCGGCATGGAAGCTCCGACCGACACCCGCCTCGAAGGCGACCGCGAAGTGTTGCTCCAGCAGCTTCGCGCCGAGCGCACGCAGGCGGCCGCGGATGCACAGTTCGTAGCAGACGGCGGTGTCCTCCCCGTCAAGCCGCTCTTCGACGACCCCTTCAAGCGCTGATTTTATTTCTCGGTATCACCGGGGGAAAAATACAAAAAAGGGCGCTGCCGAAAGGTGCCGCCCTTTTTCGTCTGGAGCGCAGCGTCCTCCTCTTCCACCTCCCCGGCGGAGCCGGGGCCCAGTTGGGGGACGATCATGGCGATGGCGGCGCGCCGTCACCTCAACCCTTCCAACTGGACCCCGGCCTCCGCCGGGGAGGTGGCCGATGGTATATGAGTTACCTATCCCCCCGTCCGACGCCTTCGTCGTCACCTCCGCCTGACGGGGCGGATTGGGTAGCGGCAGCCGGGCCCCCTATCTCCCGCGCCGTCCAGTTGCTAACCGCAACCTATGGCCACCCAACCCGACACCGCGTTCGCGCCCACCAGCCACAAGGGCCTGACCTACCCGTTCGGCGGCGCAGAGCCCGCAAGCGGCGGCACGATGCAGGTCGCGCCCGGTATCGACTGGGTCCGCCTCCACATCCCCGGCCCGCTGAAGCACGTGAACTGCTGGCTCCTTGCCGACACCGACGGCGATGCCCTCGTCGACACCGGCATGAACACTGCCCCCGCGCGCGACGCCTGGAAGGCCGTGTTCGCAGGACCCAAGTCCGGCGTCCGAGTCACACGGATGATCGGCACGCACTTCCATCCCGATCACATCGGTCTCGCCGGCTGGATGTGCGATCACCACGCCGCGCCGCTCGTCATGACCCGCGCCGAATGGCTCACCGCGCGCATGCTCGCCGCCGACGCGCGCGACTCGGTTCCGTCCGAGATGCTCGCCTTCTGGCACGCCGCCGGCTGGGACGCCGCGCAAATCGACCACGCTACCGCCAAGGGCTGGGCCGGCTTTCGGAAAATCATAACGCCGCTGCCGCTCGGCTACACCCGCATCGAGGACGGCGACACGCTCACCATCGGCGCGCGCGACTGGCGGATCGTCACTGGCTCCGGGCACAGCCCCGAACATGCGTGCCTGCTCGACGAGGTCGGCGGCATCCTGATTGCCGGCGACCAGGTCCTCCCGCGCATCAGTCCCAACGTCTCGCTCGGCGTCACCGAACCGGGCGCAGACCCCTTGGGCGAATGGTTCGCCTCGATCGCCAAGCTGAAGACGCTGCCCGGTGGCCTGCTCGTCCTCCCCGGCCACGGCGACCCGTTCACCGGCCTCCACACGCGGCTGGATGCGATGGACCGCGAACACCGCGAGCGACTCGACGAACTCGCCGTCTTCCTCGCCGAACCCCGCCGCGCGGTCGATTGTTTCGGCCGCCTGTTCCGCCGCGCGATCGGCCCCGACGTTCTCGGCATGGCGACCGGCGAAGCGCTCGCGCATCTTCGCCGCCTCGAAGTCGAAGGCCGCGCGGCCCGCGAAACGCACGATGGCGTGTGGTGGTGGCACGCGACCTGAGCTAGCATCCTACAAAACACCGAGAGGACAGCCCATGTGCGACGAGCATACCGCAGACGATAACGAAGCCTATCTGGCGGGCGTCTCGCGTCGCCAGTTCGGGGTGATGACCGGCGCGATGGGGCTGACGATGCTGCTGCCCGCCCCCGCCAATGCCGCGGTCATCAAGGGCCGCGATGTGTCGATCATCACCCCCGACGGCAAGGCCGACGCCTATTTCGTCACGCCCGCCACCGGCAAGCACCCCGGCGTGCTCGTCTGGCCCGACGTGATGGGCCTGCGCCCCGCTTTCCGGCAGATGGCCGACCGGCTCGCGCAATCGGGCTATGCGGTGCTCGTCGTCAACCAGTTCTACCGCTCGACCAGGGCCCCGTTCCTGAAGCCCGGCGAATCCTACGACCAGCCCGCCGTCCGCGCGCGCATCGCGCCGTTCCGCGACGCGCTCACCGCCGACGGCACGGTCCGTGACGCGAAGGCCTTCACCGCCTTCATCGACGCGCAACCACAGACCGATCGCAAGCGCGGGCTGGCCACCACCGGCTATTGCATGGGCGGCCCGATGGTCATGCGCACCGCAGCGGCGGTCCCGACCCGCGTCCGGGCCGCGGCGACTTTCCACGGCGGCGGCTTCGTCACCGACACGCCCGACAGCCCGCATCTGCTGATCCCGCAGATGAAAGCGCACTACCTCATCGCGATCGCCGCCAACGACGACGCGCGCGCGCCCACCGAGAAGGACACGCTGCGCACCGCGTTCGCCGCCGCCAAGCTGCCCGCCGAGATCGAGGTCTATGCCGGCACGATGCACGGCTGGTGCCCGCCCGACTCGAAGGTCTACAACGCGGCCCAGGCGGACAAGGCCTGGGCGCGCATGCTGGCCCTGTTCGACAAGGCGCTGGTGTAAGGCTTGCGCCTCTAAAACGGTCATCCTGACGAAAGTCAGGATCCGAAGCAAAGCGCGGTATCGTTCGTGGCTCTGGATCCTGGGTGGTGTCCAGGAAGACGGACGTTGCGATATAGGCTTCAGCCGCGCGCGATCTTGACCACGGCCTCTCTCCATGAGACCATCGTTCACGATCCGTTCTCAAGGAGAGTCGCATGACGTTGACCCTGTACACCAACCCGATGTCGCGAGGTCGGATAGCGCGGTGGATGCTCGAAGAGGTCGGCGCCGGGTATGAAACCGTCATCCTCGACTATGACACGACGATGAAGGCCGAGCCGTATCTGTCGATCAACCCGATGGCCAAGGTTCCGGCGATCGTCCACAGCCACAAGACCGTAACCGAATGCGCCGCGATCTGCGCATATCTCGCCGAGGCGTTCCCCGACGCCGAACTCGCGCCCCGCGACGAGGAACGCGCCGATTATTATCGCTGGCTGTTCTATGCCGCCGGCCCGGTCGAGGCCGCGACCGGCAACCGCGCGCTCGGTGTGGTGCCCGACGCTGCCCAACAACGGATGATCGGCTATGGCAGCTTCGAGCGTGTGATCGACGTGCTCGAACAGGCGGCCGCCGCAAACCCCTACATCGCCGGTGCGCGGTTCACCGCCGCCGACGTCTATGTCGGATCGCAGGTGATCTGGGGCATGCAGTTCGGTTGGCTCCCAAAGCGCGACGCGTTCGTAGCATACGCCGCAAGCCTGACGAACCGCGCACCCTATCTCCGCGCCGCCGCCCTCGATGACGCACTGCTGGCAACAGCTGCCTAGGGCGTACGGGCAAGGCTAATTGGGTGAGTGGCCACAGTCCGGACGGGTACCCGGTAAGTGCCGCTACGCCAGCTCCAATCAACCCCGTCATCCTGACGAAAGTCAGGACCCAGAGCCACGCGCGTAGACGGCTGGTACCCTGGGTCCTGACATTCATCAGGATCACGGGAGGTGAGGGGTGGCGTACCGGGTGTACCGGCGATCAGCCGACGCGAAACGCACGAGTGCAACGCGGCGCAAGCAAACATACCCAGCCGAGCCACCCGCCTATCGGCGGCCACGACGCGAGCCCCACCCAACCACGTCATCCTGACGAACGTCAGCATCCAGAGCCACGTGCGCAGACGGCGGGTATCCTAAGTCCTGACGTTCGTCAGGATGACGGCAGCTGGGGTATCGAACCCGCGTGCAGAGCCGTCCCAAAGCCCGCTCCGCACTCGTCAGCAAACCCCGATTAGGCCGCCCATTTCGCCAACCAGTCGGCCAAAGCCTGTGGTCCCATCGAGCGCGCATCCGCCAGCTCGGTCTCATGCCCCGCGTTCAGCAACCGGTTGCTGCGCGGATCGACCACCAGCACCGCGGGAACGCCCTTCAGCCGCCCCTTGACGCCATAGCGAGCCGCGATCTGGCCGTTCTTGTCGAACCGGCCGATATCGACCGTGACGACCACGAACTTGCTGTCGACGAACCGCTTCATCTCGGGAAGGTCGATCGTCCCCGCAAGCAGCCGGCAATCGAGGCACCAGTTGCCGCCGAGATCGATCAGCAACCGCCTGTGCGATTTCACCGCACGCGCCCGCGCCGCCGCGACCTGCGCATCGGCATTCGCCTTCTCGTTATAGGGCAGCGGCAGCGGCGTCGGCAGCCGGTCGAAGCTCGTCGCGCTGATCCGCGGTGCCGAGACCGCGCCGCGTGGCGCAGCAGGCGCTGCAACGGCGGTCGCGAGCAGCGCGAGCGTGGCAAGGCACTTGATCGACATCATTCATATCCTCCGATGACGGCATTGAGGAAGCTCGGGAATGGCCCGTTCCAGCCGTTATCGGCCGCCGGATTGACCGGCTCGCGACCGCCACGGTTCGCTTCACTCTGCGGCGCACGTACAGGCTCGGCACGCGGCGCGTCCTGCGGCGCGGCCTTGGGGCGTACCGGCTCGGCGGGCACCGTCACGAAGCGCTGCGTTGCAACCGGAGCGGGGGCGGGAGCAGCGGCAGGCGCAGGCGCGACCCAAACCGGCTCCACCGGAACCGCGGCGGGCGCCGCCGCGGTACGCGCCGGCACGATCGCCGCGACCGGCTCGTCGATCGGCGTACGCTGCCACCGCGAGCGTTTCACCTCCGGCACGGGCTCGACGGCAACCGGCTCGGCCGCCGCGGCCAGCACTTCGGCGACGATCGCCGGCGCGACCGTATCCGCGCGCGGTGCACGACGGTGCCGCGACCGCTCGCGACGAGGCGCCTGTGCGTCGTCCTCGACGACGGGCTCAGGGATCGCGGTCTTGGACTCGCCGCCCGTGCTCAGCCGCTCGATCGTCTGGCCGGTCAGCTTCTCGATATTCTGGATGTTTTCCGAATCGTCGGGCGCGACGAACGTGTACGCGGTGCCGCTCGCACCCGCGCGGCCCGTGCGGCCGATCCGGTGGACATAATCGTCGGGATGCCACGGCGCATCATAGTTGAACACCGTCGACACGCCCTTGATGTCGAGCCCGCGTGCCGCGACGTCCGACGCGACGAGGATGGTCACCGCGCCCGTCTTGAACAGCTCGAGCTCGGCGAGCCGCTGCGGCTGCTCCATGTCGCCATGGATCTCGCCCGACTTGTAGCCCGCCTGTTTCAGCACCTTGTTCAGGTCGCGCACCGTCGTCTTGCGGTTGCAGAAGATGATCGCGTTGGTCACCTCGTCCTGCGCGAGGATGCGGCGCAACGTCTCGCGCTTGGCAGTCTGGCTCGGCACCGGCACCAGATACTGCTTGATGTTGAGGTTGGTCGACGCCGGGCGCGACACCTCGATCATCTTGGGATTGGTCAGGAACTTGTCCGCCAGCTTCTTGATCGGCGGCGGCATCGTCGCCGAGAACAGCAGCGTCTGGCGCTGCTTGGGCAGCTTGGTGCAGATTTCCTCGATGTCGGGGATGAAGCCCATGTCGAGCATCCGGTCCGCCTCGTCGATCACCAGCAGCGAACAGCCGTTGAGCATGATCTTGCCGCGCCCGAACAGGTCCATCAGCCGGCCCGGCGTCGCGATCAGGACGTCGACGCCCTTCTCCAGCGCGGCGAGCTGGTCGCCCATCGACACGCCGCCGATCAGCAACGCCATCGAAAGGTTCGAATTGACCCCGTATTTCTCGAAATTCTCCGCCACCTGCGCGGCGAGTTCGCGAGTCGGCTCGAGGATCAGCGAGCGCGGCATCCGCGCGCGGCTGCGGCCATGCGCCAGGATGTCGATCATCGGCAGCACGAACGACGCCGTCTTGCCGGTGCCCGTCTGGGCGATGCCGATGATGTCGCGCATCATCAGCACGGACGGGATCGCACCGGCCTGGATCGGGGTCGGCTCGGTATAGCCGGAGTCGGTGACTGCTTTCAGCAGTTCGTCGGAGAGGCCGAGATCGGCAAAACTCATGCAAATGTCCGGTAAATAGAGGGTGAAATGCACTGCCCTCAAGCGTTCCGGCGCTCGCCGATTTGGCGACAAATGTCAAGGAAACGCGGTGAATTGAGACTGGGGTGGGGGTGTCGGGGCGTAATTTACGCTAAAAACGCGGCGTCCTGACCGAAGTCGGGATCTGAAACCGAGCAGCGTAACGCCGATTAGTCTGGATCCGGACTTTCACTAGGATGGCTGAGCGGGGGAAGACTGCATCCGCCACGCGTGCGGCGGGCTGCATCCGGCTACTTCTTCGCCCGCAAACTCTTGAACCCCTCTATCTCACAGCGCGCACCCGATCGCATCCGGATCGCATCGCGGTCCTTGCAGATCTTCCCGTCTGCGCCCGGCCGCAAATAGAAACCCGAGTAGTAATCGAGCGGCTTGCATTCGCCATCGAGCCGCGCGCGCAACCGTGTCGTGTCGTCCATCACCAGATCCACCGCGCCGTCCTTGGTGAGCATGGCGCCGGCGATCTCGTCGACCGCGATGCATTTTGGTCCCTTATGCTCCTTCCACTCGGTCGACGGCGCGTAGGTGCGGACCGGGGCTCGGCTCATCCGGGGCACGCGGATGATGATGCGTTCGTGGATCGAGACCTGCGCGATCTGCATACCATCGAGCGTGACGCTGGGGGACGGCACATCGCGCATGGCCGCGACAAAAGGCCCCGCGAGCGCAAGCAGGGTGGCGGGAATCGCGGGATGGATCATGCTGGCTGGATCATGCTGACGTAACCGTTAAGGCCAATCGTTGAACGCGCGATGAATTTTGTTTAGCGGTTCGCGCGTGCCCGAAAATCAGACAGCAACCCTGACGCCTTCGCAAGCCGCGATGTTGGCCGCGCTCGCGCCGCATCTCGACGCCAAGGCGATCGTCACCGACCCCGTCGATATCGATCCCTGGCTGCACGATTGGCGCGGCCGCTTCCACGGCGCCGCGCCCGCAATGCTGTCACCCGCCTCGACCGCGGACGTCGCCCTGATCGTCAAGGCGGCAGCCGAGCACTGCGTGCCGTTGGTCGCGCAGGGTGGCAACACCTCGATGGTCGGCGGCGCGACCGCCCCCGCCGACGGCAGCGCGCTGATCCTGTCGCTCCGCCGCCTCAACCGGATTCGCGCGCTCGACACCGAGGCCGGGCTCGCGATCGTCGAGGCCGGCGTAATCCTCGCCGATGTCGACGGCGCCGCGCAAGCGCAGGGGTGGCGCTTCCCGTTGACGCTCGGCGCACGCGGAACGGCGACGATCGGCGGCCTCGTCTCGACCAACGCGGGCGGGACGCAGGTCCTCAAGTTCGGCACGATGCGCGGCCTCGTCGCGGGCGTCGAAGCGGTGCTCGCCGACGGGACCATCCACGACGGCCTGTCCGCCCTCAAGAAGGACAATCGCGGCTACGACCTCGACCAGCTGTTCATCGGCGCGGAGGGAACGCTGGCGATCGTCACCGCCGCCACGCTCCGCCTCGCCCCTGCGGTCGCGGCGCGCGGGACTGCGTGGGTTGGCATCGGCTCGCCTCAGACCGCGCTCAGGCTTTTGCGCACGATGCAGGCGAAGACCGACGCGATCGAAAGCTTCGAGATTCTCCCCGCCGAGTCGCTCGACGCCGCCGTCGCGCACCTCCCGAACGCCCGTGCCCCGCTCGCCGGCCGCCACCCCTGGCACCTCCTGATCGAGGCAACGTCCGCCACGACCGACGGCGAATCTCCCAACACCCTCCTCGAACGCCTGCTCGGAACCGCGTTGGAGGACGGCGCGATCGAAGACGCGACGATCGCCACCAGCGAAGCTCAGTCGGCGGCGTTCTGGCTGCTGCGCGATTCGCTCTCCGCCGCCGAACGCGCGCTTGGTCCGGCGACGCAGCACGACATCTCGATCCCGGTCGAGACGATGCCGCGCTTCATGATCGAAGCGGCGGCGGCGTGCGACACGCACTTTCCCGGCACGCACGCGAGCGGCTTCGGCCATCTCGGCGACGGCAACGTCCATTTCCACGTCCGCGCCGCGCCCGGTACCGATCCCGCGCACTGGTATGCCGAGGACGCGCCGGTCGTGACCCGCTTCGTCGGCGACCTGGTGACGGCGGCAGGGGGCTCGATCTCCGCCGAACACGGTATCGGGCAGATGAAGCGCGACGAACTCGAGCGCCTGTCGTCCCCCGCGCGCATGACCGCACTGCGCGCGATCAAGGCCGCGATGGATCCTCTGGGTATCCTCAACCCAGGCAAGCTCGTCTGAACGATCCTCTCCCGCCAGGGGGAGGTGGCAGGCGCCAGCCTGACGGATGGGGAGGTAAGGGTGAACCTCCCCCTCCGTCACCTTCGGCGACACCCCCCACCCCGACGGGGGAGGATCGAGAATGTTCGACGTCGCTTCCTGCCCCGACGATACTGCACGACACTTGCACCAACCCGCCCCGCACCATAGAGCCTCGCCCCAATCGGTGGCATGAGCCGCCGGCATTTCGACCGACCGATCCGGAGAGTAACATGGCCAGCACCGCGCAGCTTCCGCTTTTCTACAATGGCCTCGAGCCGCTTTCGAGCGACACGCACGCAAACTACAAGGTTCGCCCGCAGGACAGCGCGCCGTTCCTGGTCGGCCAGCACGCGATCCCAATCACCGTCGACGAATTCCCGCTGGTCCAGCGCCACATGCCGATCGTCTTCTCGGTCGGTGACGACGCGATCCCGCTCGCGCTGATGGGCCTGAACGAGGGCGTCAACGTGTTCGTCGGCGAAGACGGCAAGCTGACCGAGAACACCTTCTACGTTCCGGCGTACGTCCGCCGCTACCCATACATGCTCGCACGCCTGCACCCCGACGCGCAGGAGCTGTCGCTTTGCTTCGATCCGACCTCGCAGGCGATCGGCGATTTCGAGGACGGCGACGCGCTGTTCGAGAACGGCCAGCCGACCGAACTGACCAAGAACATCCTCGGCTTCAACGAGTCGTTCGAGCAGGCCGGTGCCCGCACGCAGAACTTCATGAACGAACTGCGCGAACTCGAGCTGCTGATGGACGGCGAAGTCACGATCCAGCCCGACGGCGCCGACCAGCCCTTCGTCTATCGCGGCTTCCAGATGATCAACGAAGAGAAGCTGATCGACCTGCGCGGCGATGCGCTGCGCAAGATGAGCAAGTCTGGCATGCTGCCTTTGCTGTACGCGCACCTGTTCTCGCTGTCGCTGATGCGCGACATCTTCGCGCGCCAGGCACAGCTCGGCATGACGCCGCAGCAGCAGATGCCGGCCCCCGCCCAGTTCAACGTCTGACCAGTTCAACGTCTGACTATGATGCGAGGAAATCAGCATGGCAGCGCAGGATCGTCCGGATCGCTACTCGTCGGATCGCTATTCTAGGGTAGCGATCTGGTTTCACTGGACGATCGCGCTGCTGGTGATCCTCAACCTCGCGGTCGGGCTGTTGCACGATTCGGTGCCGGCGTTGCGGAGTTGGATGGGCGCACACCAGGCGCTCGGCCTCGCGATACTGGCTCTCACCGTGGCCCGGATAGCGTGGCGGCTGGCACATCGTCCGCCGCCGCTTCCCGCCCGGACGGCCGTCTGGGAGCGCGCGCTCGCGCATGGCTCGCATATGGCGTTGTACGTCCTGATGCTCGGCATGCCGTTGACCGGGTGGTTGATGGTGTCGGGTGGCAAGCCGGGTGGCGTCAGCATTTTCGGCCTCTTCGATGTTCCGTATCTGCCGGTGTCGAAGGCGACCGGGCACCTCGGTCACAGTGCGCACGGCGTGCTGGGCTGGGTCATGCTGGCGCTGGTGCTGCTGCATATCGCCGCCGCGATGCGCCATCATCTGCTGCTTCGCGATACCGTGCTGACCCGCATCTCCCCGGTGCTGAACCGTCGTTGAGACGATCATCGCCGCGTCTCTGCGAAAAAATTTGCGGTGCGGTGCAACAAGGGTTGAACCAAAACGGCGCTCACCCATTTAGACCCTGTACGGCATCGTGTCCCCCCCTTTCGCGGCGCCGTACGGGACGCTTGTAGCGTCCCTCCTCCCTGAACCTAGGCCACTCCATGCTCAGCATGGGGTGGTTTTTTTTGGCCTGCGCGATGCAGTGGGCCCGTCCACTCCTCCCACCCGTTGCGTGCCTGTGGAATTATTCGAGAGCCTTGATGCGATCCTGCTCGCCGCGCTGGTCCTGCTGGTCCTCGCGCGCAAGCTGAACGTGCCGTATCCAACTTTGCTGGCGACGGCGGGGCTTGGTTTTGCGATCCTCCCGTTTGCGCCCAAGATCACGGTCGAGCCGCATCTCGCGCTGGCGCTGTTCATCGCCCCGGCGCTGCTCCACGCCGCGTATCACACCAGTCCGCGCGCCCTTCGACGCCACTGGTTCCCGCTGCTGTCGCTCGCCGTGTTCGCCGTGCTCGTCACCGCCGCGACGGTCGCACTGGTCGGCGTGACGCTCGGCGGACTCCCGCTCGCCGCCGCGTTCGCGCTTGGCGCGATCGTGGCGCCGCCAGACGCCGCCGCGTCTGAAGCGGTGCTCGGCGAGGTCGGCATTCCGCGTCGCGGGCTCTTACTGCTCCAAGGCGAGAGCCTGCTCAACGACGCTACGGCGCTGTTGCTGTTCGGACTTGCGGTCGCGTTCGCGACTCATTCCGACACGCCGGTAACACCGCTCGCACTGGCCGCCGCAGTGCCCGGCGGGATTGTGTTCGGCGCCATTGCGTCTTGGCTCTACCTCCGCGTCGTCCCGCTGTTCGCGGGCACGCTGGGCGCGGGCCTCGCCGATTTCGCGGTCACGTTCGGAATATGGCTGCTCGCTGAGCGGCTGCACATCTCGCCGGTGCTCTCGGTCGTTACGTTCGGGATGATCGTGTCGCAGCGCCGCCCGATCGGTCAGCCTGCGCGCGATCGATTGCAAGGCGCTGCGGTATGGTCGGCGGCGGTGCTCGTGCTCAACATCATCGCGTTCGCGCTGATGGGGCTGCAATCGCGCGACGTGCTGGTTGGTCTGCCCGCCGCCGAGCGTTGGCCTGCGATCGGGTTTGCCGCCGCGGTGCTTGCAACGGTACTCGCCACGCGAATTGCGTGGGTCTTCTTCGTGCGGTTCGTCGAGGGCGTGATCGCCGCCCGCTACGCGCCGTCATGGCTGCCCAAGCCGCCCCCGTGGAATGCGTCGATTATCCTGTCCTGGTCGGGCATGCGCGGCCTGTTGACGCTGGCGACCGCGTTCGCCCTGCCGCGGTCGGTGCCGGGACGCGACCTGATCGTGCTGGCGGCGTTCGGCGTGGTGATCGGCACGCTCGTGTTGCAAGGGCTGACGCTCGGCCCGCTGATCCGCCGCCTCGATCTCGGCGCGGACACCGGGCTTGCCGACGAGATCGCGCCGGCGCGCAAACGCCTGCTCGACGCGGGGCTCGCGGTGCTGCCGGCGCGTGAAGGCGAGGCGGCGGACGCGCTGCGCTTTCGCTACGGCGCGGCAGGCAAGGTCACCGCCGAAGCCGAGGATCCGCAGGCGAAATCGGAATTCGACGAGCTTCACCTCGAGATGATCGCCTGCCAGCGCGTCGTGCTCCATGAAATGCGCGACAAGGGCGAAGTGGCCGAGGATGTCTATCGCCGCCTTCAGGAGGAACTCGACTGGGCGGAGGTCGACGCGCGCGCGTTCGGCGACAACATCCTCACCGCGACCTGAAGGCGTGCCGGGAACATCGGTGCACGCTACGCTGTTTGAGGGAACCACCGTAGAAAGGGTCGAACCGATGTCCGAGGCGAATTCGTGAGCAAGTCTGTCAAGCCCGCCCCCCCGACGACGCTCGTGATCTTCGGCGCATTCGGGGATCTGACCCGCCGCCTGCTGATGCCGGCGCTGATCAACATGACCCGGCTGGGGCTGGTCGGTGACGATTTCCACGTACTCGGCGTCGGCATCGATGAAGGGAACGACCAGTCTCTGCGCGAGGCGCTCGGCAGTTTCGATGCGAAAGGCGGCGAGGGGGCGGGTGAGAAGGGCGATGCCTGGGCGCGGCTCAGGGACCGCGTCGGCTATCTCCAGGGCGACTTCACGCATGACGACGTCTACGATCAGCTTAAAGCGCGGGTGAGCGGCAACGTCGCATTCTACTTCGCGGTACCGGCAAAGTTCTTTGGCGACATCGTCGACAAGCTCGCCGACCACGGCCTGATGCGGGAAGCGCCGCACGCCTTCCGCCGGATCGCGATCGAGAAGCCGTTCGGCCACGACCTCGCCTCCGCGCAGGCCCTCAACGCGCGCATCCTGTCGAAGGTCGGTGAGGCGCAGGTCTACCGGATCGACCATTTCCTCGGCAAGGAAACCGTGCAGAACATCATGACCGCGCGGTTCGCGAACATGATGATCGAGCGCGTCTGGAACGCGGACTGCATCGCGCACGTCCAGATCACGGCCGCCGAGACGGTCGATGTCGGCACGCGCGGGAAATTCTACGACGCGACTGGCGCGTTGCGCGACATGGTACCCAACCACCTGTTCCAGTTGCTCGCGATGGTCGCGATGGAGCCGCCCGCGAGCTTCGATGCCGAGGCGATCCGCAACGAGAAGGGCAAGGTCCTCAAAGCCGTCCGCGTCTATTCACCGGGCAAGGCGAAGCGCAACGGCGTCCGCGGTGCGTACACCGCGGGCAAGGTCAAGGGCGTCGACGTTCCCGCCTACGCGGCCAGTCGCGACGTCGCGCCGGATAGCCGGACCGAGACCTATGTCGCGCTCAAGCTGATGGTCGACACATGGCGTTGGGCGGGCGTGCCGTTCTATCTGCGCACCGGCAAGGCGATGACCTGCCGCGACACCGAGATCGCGATCACCTTCAAGCCGGTTCCGTTCGCCTCGTTCCCCGGCGCCGCTGCCGACATGCTGCCCCCAAACCGGCTGATCATCCAGATCCAGCCCGACGAGGGGCTGAGCATGGACATCAACATCAAGCGCCCTGGTCTGGAAGTGGCGACCGCACCGATCGCACTCGATTTCCGCTATGCCGACGCGTTCGATATCGGGCACCTGACCGGATATGAGTCGCTGATCTACGACCTGTTCGTCGGCGACCAGACGCTGTTCCAGCGTGCCGACGCGATCGAGGCGGGCTGGGCGGCAGTGCAGCCGTTCCTCGACCTCTGGGCGCATGATGCGGGCATGCCCGAGCCGTACGCGGCCGGCACGCTGGGCCCGGCCGCCGCGAATGCGCTGTTGGCGCATGACGACCACGAATGGCACGAGCTCGCGCCGGCGGGACAGACGGTGGCGTAACGCATCCCTCACTATTCTCCCGCGAAGGCGGGAGCCCAGGGTCTCAGACGACAGGGCTCGTGACCCTGGACCCCCGCCTCCGCGGGGGAACAGCGATGGTCGGGACGATCAATGAGCGTTCAAACCCGCTCGGTCAGCTCGATCTCGCCCTCGACCTCCATCTCGTCCTCATCGCCCATCTCGTCCTCATCGCCCATCTCGTCCATGTCGGGCATCGTGAATTCGGCCTTCCAGTCGTAGACCTTCTCGACCCCGCCCTGCACCCAGACGCGCACTGCGCCCTCGGTGATCTCGCCGCCCATCGCGCCGACGAAGTCCGCCACCAGCGAATCCGCGGCATCCTCGTGATCGGTCGCGCCGGGGATCGTCGCGGGCGTCATCTCCTCGTCGAGTTCGATGATCTGCGCCCAATATTGCTTCGCCATGTGTCGCTCCTCAGGAATGGAATCGCCGTCAGCCGGCGGTGATAACGGGGTGATCCTCGCGCAGCCGGTCTGCCAGCCGCTCGACCGCGTCGACCTCGCTTGCGCTGCCCGACGGGGTTACCGCCCAGTTGCAATGCGGGTGCGTGGCGAGGCTGTAGACCTTCACGTCGCCGACGATCAGCCGCCACCGCCGCCGGTCGCCGCTATTGTACCGGACGAGGTTGGTGACGAACAGGCTCTGGAGATCCGATGCGGTCATCCGCGCCCCATAGCGACAAGTGCCCGCCCGCCGCCACCGCAAACGGGTGCCGTGGATCCCTTCCAAAATTCGGAGCGTTCGGAACGGAAGCAGATCATCACGGACGAAAGGAAGCGCACATGGCCGGAACGGCACTGATAGCGGGAACGAGCGGGATCGTCGGCAGCGCGACCGCGGCGGCATTGGTCGAGGCGGGCTGGACGGTCCACGGTCTCGCGCGGCGGCCGACCGAACAGGACGGCGTCCAGCCCGTCGCGGCGGACCTGCAGGACCCCGCCAGCCTTGCAAAGGCGCTCGCCGGTATCAGGCCCGACGCAGTCTTCATCGCCACTTGGTCGCGTCAGGACAGCGAAGCGGAGAACATCCGCGTCAACGGCGGTATGGTCCGCAATCTGCTGGGCGCTCTGTCACCCTCCGGCAGCATGCGCCATGTCGCACTCGTCACCGGCCTCAAGCATTATCTCGGACCATTCGAAGCCTATGGTAAGGGCACTCTCCCGCAGACCCCGTTCCGCGAGGAGCAGGGCCGCCTGGACGTCGAGAATTTCTACTACGCGCAGGAAGACGCCGTCTTCGAGGCGGCGGCCCGCGACGGCTTCGGCTGGAGCGTCCACCGTCCGCACACGATCATCGGCAAGGCGGTCGGCAACGCGATGAACATGGGCACCACGCTCGCGGTCTACGCGACCGTGTGCCGCGAGACCGGTCGCCCGTTCCGCTTTCCGGGCTCCGCGGCGCAGTGGAGCGGCCTGACCGACATGACCAGCGCCAGCCTCCTCGCGGACCATCTTTTGTGGGCGGCGACAACGCCCGACGCGCGCAACGAAGCCTTCAACGTGGTCAATGGCGATGTCTTTCGCTGGAGCTGGATGTGGGGCCGCATCGCCGCGTGGTTCGGAATCGAGGCCGCCCCGTTCGACGGCACGGTCCTGACGCTCGATGAACAGATGGCCGATGATGCGGGAATCTGGCGTGAAATCGCCGCCCGCGAGGGCCTCGCCGAAGCCGACCTGTCCCGTCTCGCCTCCCCCTGGCACACCGACGCCGATCTCGGCCGCCCGATCGAGGTCGTGACGGACATGAACAAGAGCCGCCGCTTAGGCTTCAAGGAATACCAGCCAACCGACGACGCATTCTTCGATCTGTTCGAACAACTCCGTGCGGACCGACTGATCCCGTAAGCGTCGGGAGCAAGTGAGATTACGCAGGCTGCGCTAATCCTCCCCCGCCAGGGGGAGGTGGCTGGCGGATGCCAGACGGAGGGGGAGGCAAGCGCAACCGATGTTCCGTGTCCTCCCCCTCCGTCACTTTCAGCGCGAATCCCCCGTGGCGGGGGAGGATCGAAGGACGGGACCTCTAGCTCTTCACTGCCACGGTCGCCGTAACCCCCGGATCGTCCCGCAACCGCAGGTACAGCATCCTCCCGACCGGCTTCGGCACCGCAAACGAGGCTCCGGTAAACCCCTCCGGCACCCGGGCCGCCGCCGCAAACCCCGCATTCGCTGCAACCGACTCGATTAGGAACAGATCCGTCCCCGCCAGCGTACACGCCTCTGCGCACGTCACCCCGGTAACATCCGGAACGCGCACCAAGGTCGTCAACGGTACCCAGTCCCCCGCGACCCCGCCCTGCACGAGCCGCCACTTGAGCGGTCCATGCGCCGACACGCCGAGCGCCTTGCCCGGCTCGACCGTCACCACCGCGATCCGATCGTCCTGCACGGTCAGCCCGCGCCCCGAGGCCACGCTCGTCGCCATCTTGCCATCCGCCGTCGCGATCTCGACGCTGTCGCCTGCGGAGAATCGCGTACCTTCGGCGCGCATGGAAAACGTCAGGCGAGCATCCTGCGTGATCGCCGTATCCCCCGCCAGCACGACTGCAAGCCCGGGGGAGGGGGGCACCGCCACGCTCTTCGCGATCAACGTGGCCTTGGGCCGCGCCGCCGCGACGGTGAACTTTACCGACCGCTTCCGCCCGTCCGTCAACGTCACGAGCGCCGTCTTCGTCTGACCCGCCACGAACGCCGGCGCCGTATCCGCGACTAGTGGCAGCCGATCCGCCTTGTCGGCCCGTACGACCTCGCCCGGCTTGAACGCCACCCCATCGACGCTCATCGACTCCACCAGATCCAGCCGTGTACCCGCCAGCGTCCCCGCGCCATCGCCGGCATATAGGGTAAGGCCGTCGATCCGCCCCGCCTCGGCAAGCGCGGTCAGCGCGATCCTGTCTGGCGCCTCGACCCCGTATTGCTTGATTAGCAGCGACAACTTCCCCGGCGCGGTCTTCGCCAGCGGCAGGGTGAGCCCGATCCGATCCCCCGTGGTCGTCCACGCCAGCGGCACCTGGCCTGCATCGCCGACCAGCGTCACCGCCTCGACGCAACTCGGCGTGGGCCCCGCCAGCGTCACCGCATTGTCGCGGCCCACGACCAGGCTCTCGGGATCGGTGTCGACCATCGTCCACCCACCGCCCCGCGGCACCTGGAGACGAAACCGCGGCCCGTCGAACGGCGTGAAGCCCCAGCGCCCATGCAGCGTCGCGTCGGTCACGCTGCCAAGCCCGGCCGTTCGCATCCCCACCTGATCGAGCACATAGCCGCCACGCTCGGCATCAGCCTCCACCGGCAGTTCCACGACGCCCCCCTGCGGTGTGGTCACCCGCAAGCTCATGTCGTGCGCGAATTTGGTCGCATAGATCAGCGGCGCCCCCTCGACCGGCAGCACCAGGTCCGGCCGCGCGGCACAGACCAGCCGGTCCGCTTCCGCCCGCCGCATCGTCGGGGTCTGCGGCGTACCGGTCTCGATCAGCGGCATCGCGACCACCATCACCGATTTCGGACTCGCGAACGACGGCGCCGCGTTCAGCAGCAGCGCCAGCCGATCGTCACGCGCCCGTGCCAGCGCCGGAATATACCGGAATTGCGTCGACTGGAACGCGCCGAAGATCTTCGCCAGATCGCGCACCACGCCGATATACGGACTGTAATAGCCGAGCCCGCCCTCCGGCGTCGCGCTCAGTTGCAGCGCCAGATCGGTCGGCGCACCCACCAGCGTATCCGCCAGCGTCGAACTCTGTCCGTCCGCCAACACGAGCGAATCGCGGCTTTGTGTGAGGCACGACGCTTGCAGGTCCGCCGCCAGATCGAGACACTCCGCCTTCAGCTTGATCGCCAGACTTCGCGACAACAACGGCGACACCGCCTCGATCCGTTCCGGCCGCGTCCGCTCCAGCGCGTGAATGCCGTCGAGGAAGGCGTCGAGCCGGGCGCGATCCAGTGACGCCTGATCCAGATCCTGCACTGCGCGCACGAACGCGCCCGGCTGCTTGCGCACCGCCGACACCACGGCATCGAACCCGCCGCTTTCGGGCACCAGAAACACCACCAACTGCCGCGCGCCGTCGGGCACGGTCAGCGCCAGCGCGTTCTTCTTCGCCTTCCACGTCTCGGCTTTGAAGAACCATGATTTCGATGGCGGCTCGGTCGCACCCCGGAGGAACGCTGCGACCAGCAGATAGCGCGCGCCATCGTCCTTCTTGCCCGTCGGCAAGTCCGCCGCGATCGACACGCGGTCCCCCGTCGCAAGCCTCGGCACCTGCGCGATCGGCAGCGTCGTCGTCGCATGCGTCACCGAGATCCGCAGGCTCGGACCGGTAAGGTCGAACGGCGCCGGGTCGGCGCACGCGGGCGTCGGCAAAAGCGTCGCGGCCAGCGCGCACAACGGAAGAAGGCGAAGCATCATCACGGGCGCTCTTATCGTCGAAAGTCCCTGCGATGACCGACATCGGTGTCGATAATAGGGCGACATCGTAACATGGATCGCTGCCCAGGGGGCTGAGGCCGAACGATCGCCCACTGGCCGAACAGCAACCTCGCATGCCAACCTGCGCAATCTGAAGGCTAATCTACCCATGCGCGGAAGGCGCGAGCGGACTGCGCTGCTCCGTTGACCCTCGCGCGACTGGTCGTAAGCGAGACCGTCACGTCCGCAAATACCGTCATGGTCACGGCGTTCCATCGGACTAGCTCGGTCGAGGGGAGAGCAGACACGACCATGCTCCGCGTCAGCGTCGTTGGATCGTGGCGGGCAGGCGCTCCCTGCTCCCACGTTTCACCGCTACTCCGGCGCGGCTCGTCGCATCGCGGGTTGCCGTTGGCCCGCGTTCAGCCTTCCCGGCGGACAACGCCGCGACGAACGCGCAGGGAATTTCGACGATGACGACCGATCGCGGGGCGCTTGCTGCCCTGCTTGCCTCCATGACCTTGCTGACGTTTGCCGCCGGCCCGGCCGCGGCGCAGACCGAGCAGGCCGCTCCGGTCCGCGGGCTGGAAGGACTTGCCCGTCCCGATCCACAGACGACGATCCCGATTCCCGAAGCGCCCAAGATCGTCCTGCCCAGCGAGACTCCAGCGCCCCGTCGCACGTCCCGGCCACGTACCACGGCGTCGCGGGACGTCGACAAGGCGGCTGCGGATAAGACAGCCGCGGACAAGACCAGTCCGGCCAAGGCGGGCTCCACGCGTCCCATCACGGACACAGGATCGCAGACGCGGCAAACCCGCACTGCGGTCGAACCGGCGCGTGCAGCGACCACTGGCGAACCCGCTCCGGCAGCGACGACGGCACCCGAGCCCGCACGGCTTCCATCGCCGTCCCAGACTCCCGCCGTTGACACCGCGCCGCAAGCCGCCCCTTCTCCGCAGGACGTTCCACAGCCTGCGCCGACGTCCGTTACGTCCACGGAATCGACCATCGCCGCACCGGAGACGGGCAGGGCGATGCCCCTCTGGCTGTCGCTCGCCGTCATCATCATCGTTCTGGCCGCATTGTGGGCGCTCCGGCGCAAACCTCGCGGTCGTCGGAATGACCAGCGTGATGACGTTGTGGAGCCTATCGAGCCGTCTCCAGAGCCCGTTCTAGCAGAGCCCGTTGCGCGTCCCGCGGCCGATCCCATCCCAGCGCCGCCGACGCCCGCAGCGATCCCGGCAACCCCCGTCGCCCTTGCCGTCGCCGCGCCGAGCTTCCTCGAGCCCCGCGCGAAGGCACCACCGCCGGCGGCTGCTCCGCTCCGGGCGCGGATAACGTGCGATCTTCGTCCGTTGCGCGCGGGGCTCAATCTCCTGAGCGCGACCGTCGAATGCGAGCTCGTCGTCGCCAACACAGGAGCTGTGCCCGCCGAAGCGGTCCGCATCGGCGTCGCCCTCCTTACCGCGCATGCAGGTCAGGATAGCGATCTCGCCCAGTTCAACGCTGCCCCGATCGCACGTCCCGCGACGCCGCCATTCGTGCTCGCCCCTGGCGAGACCCGAACGATCCGCGCCACCGTCGCGGTTGCCCGCGACTTGATCCAGACGATGACCGCCGCCAACCGCCCTATGTTCGTGCCCGTCGTCGCCACCAACATCGTCTACCGCAGCGCCGGCGACGAGGCGCAGATCGCGCGCGCCTGGGTCGTGGGTATCGAGCGTACCGACTCCGCCAAGCTGGCACCGTTCTGGCTCGATGGCCCCGCCAAGATGGTCACGTCCGTCGCCGCCCGGCCGCACGGGGCGATCTTCGAGCGCTAGCCTTCTATCGAGGCGCTTGAACGGGCGCAGACGAGCCGGATTGCCGTTGACGTTTATCGATAAACGATACATATCGTTTATCGATAAACGGAGGGCGTCATGCAGGATCGGTTTCTGGGTATCGCGAGTGGCTTGCTGCGGTTCGCGAACTGGCTGAACTGGACGTCCGCGATCGGTTTCGCCGGCGCGATCGTCCTGTCGTTCGTCTTCGGCGATGCGATCGCCGCGCATCTCGCGCTGAAATATCACGGCCGCCACGTGCCGGAGACGGTCGCGATCGTCCGGCTGCTGGGCGTTCTCTCGATCGTCGGGGCGGTCGCCGTTCGCCAGCTTTTCACCCGCCTGATCGCGATCGTCGAGACCGTGCGGACGGGTGATCCCTTCGTCGTCGCCAACGCCGACCGGCTCCAGCGGATCGGCTGGGCGCTCTTCGCGATCCAGATTCTCGATCTGTGCGTGGGCGGGATCGTGCTCGTGCTCGACCGGCTCGGCGTCGATCACGCGACCTGGGTTCCGGGCTTCACCGGCTGGATCGGCGTGGTGATGATCTTCGTGCTCGCCCGCGTGTTCCGGCTCGGCGCGGCGATGCGCGACGATCTGGCGATGACCGTCTGATGCCCGTCATCGTTACCCTCGACGCGGTGCTCGCGCGCCGCGGCATGACACTGACCGAGCTGTCGCAGGCCGTCGACATCACGATGGCGAACCTCTCGATCCTGAAGACCGGCAAGGCCAAGGCGGTCCGCTTCTCGACGCTCGAGGCGCTGTGCACCGTCCTCGACTGCCAGCCGGGCGAGATACTGAGTTTCATAGCGGAGGGGGAAGAAGCATGACGGACATGGACACGCGCGGCATCTGGGCAAGGACGGGCAGTGGGGTGCGCGGCGTGGGCCGCGCGGTGCTCGAGACCTATCGGCTGGGCGGGCGCATGGTGGTGGTGGCGCCCGCGATCCTGGCGATCGCCGTGTTGCCCGAATTGGTCCAGCATGTCGCCGAGATCCATCTCGGCATGTTCGAGTCCATCGACCGGTTTCGCGCGCTGGCGAACGATCCGGTGCGGTGGGGCTTCGGCTATGTGAAGGTCGCGGGCTTCGTACTCGCCATTCTGGCGACGGCACGGTTCTGGTCGGTCGGATCCGTCCGCCGGACACTGCTGGTGCCGCCGAAGACGCTGATGAAGGTTGTGGCAGGATTGGCCGTGGGCTTCGCGGTCGCGTCGCCATTCAGCTGGCTCGGCAGGCAAGGCCTGTCGCCTGCGATCAGCGGCATTGCCCAGATCGTCTCCGCGGTGCTGCAGGGCGGATTCATGGTCTATATCATCGGCGCGCTGCTGGAAGACAGGACAGTCACGCCGCGGCGCGCGATGACGTCGCTGCTGCCCGCCGCGATCCTGTTGCTCGTACTGGCCGCAGTCGCGTTCGCACCGTCGCAGGCGCTGCACATGGCGAACCACAAGATGGCCATGGGGCAGGCGCTGCCGATCGTCGGGCTGCTGATGCTGTTCGACGCACTCTGGGTGGGGCTGCTGGCCGCGCTGGTCGGGTCGGCAATGTTCGTCGGCACCAGGACCGGGCTGACGTGGCACGGCTGGACCGTCCATCCGCGCGATCTCCAGGAGACGGCGGGGCAGGGCACCGACGACGGCGTGCTTGAACCGCGGATCGCCTAAGCCGCGCAAGAAAAAGGGCGACCCCATCGCTGGGGCCGCCCTTTTTCTTAGCTGCGGCCAGCAGGGGCAGAGCCCCTGCTTCGTCGGTCGGCATAAATGCCGCCGGCCGGCCTTGCTGGAGTGCGATTTAGCCTAGGCCAAATCGTCTCTCCAGCTGCGGCTTACTTAACCTCAACCGTAGCGCCGGCTGCTTCGAGCTGCGCCTTGATCTTGGCGGCCTCGTCCTTCGACACGCCTTCCTTGACGGCCTTGGGAGCCGACTCGACCAGCGTCTTTGCTTCGGTCAGGCCGAGCGACGTGATCGCGCGGACTTCCTTGATGACGTTGATCTTCTTGCCACCGTCGCCGGTCAGGATGACGTCGAATTCGGTCTGCTCTTCTGCTGCAGGAGCAGCTGCGCCGCCGCCTGCTGCCGGTGCTGCAACCGCTGCTGCGGCCGAAACGCCCCACTTCTCTTCGAGCAGCTTCGAAAGCTCAGCTGCTTCGAGAACGGTCAGTTCGCTCAGGCTCTCAACGAGTGCGTTCAGGTCTGCCATGATAAATCTCCATCTCGGGGCATGTGCCCCATCAGTTCAAAAAGGTAACGAAAGCCCTGCAAGATCAGGCGGCTTCCTTCTCCGCGTAGGCGGAAAGCACGCGCGCGAGCTGCGCTGCCGGAGCCTGCGTGATCGTTGCCAGCTTCGTGGCAGGTGCCACGATGAGGCCAACGATCTTGGCACGCAGTTCGTCCAGCGAGGGCAGCGTTGCGAGCGCCTTCACACCGTCGACGTCGAGGGTCGTCGCGCCCATCGCCCCACCCACGATTTCGAACTTGTCGTTCGTCTTCGCGAATTCCACGACCACCTTGGCGGCCGCGACGGGATCGATGGAGCTGGCCAGACCGACCGGACCCGTGAGCATGTCGCCCAGCGAGCTGTAGTCGGTGCCGTCCATTGCGATCTTGGCAAGCTTGTTCTTCGAGACCTTGTAGGTCGCGCCGGCGTCGCGCATCTTGTTCCGCAGCACAGTAGACTGTGCGACGGTCAGGCCGAGGTTGCGCGTCACGACGACGACGCCGACCTCGGAGAAGGTGCGGTTCAGCTCGGCTACGGCCGCGGTCTTTTGATCACGATCCATGCCATTCTCCACGTTTTTGGACCGTTTGCCCAAAGGCAGACGATCCGGTCACTAACCGGAGGCGCGGACATCCCACGCTTCCGGGGTGTCTCATCGATGGGGCATGGGAGAGGGGCGGCGCACAGGGCAGCCGACAAAATCTCATTCCCCGTCTAGGTGGGAGATTAAGCACCGGCAAACCCTGTGCACCCACTGTCTCGGACGGAGTTCGACGCGCAAGCCCGCCGAACGAAGCTGCGCCTTAGCGGAATTTGCGGAGGAGTCAATCGGTGCAGGCGTAGAGATGGCCGGCTCTCCTCCATTCGTCATCCCAGCGAAAGCTGGGATCTCCCCGTGCGGCTCGCGGGGGCTGCCCCGAGGGAGACGCCAGCGTTGGCTGAGGTGACGGGCAGGAATGGGCTTGATGAGCGCTTTTTCGAGAACAGGTCTGGAACGGCGCTCTCCATTGATCGCGCGACCCATGCCGGACCGCCCGTCATACTGACGAAAGTCAGGACCCAGGGTTACGAACGCTAGCCTTTGCGGTTCTGGATCCTGACTTTCGTCAGGATGACGGGAGCGGGGGCAGGGGGTCACGGCAATTTTTATCGAACGGTCGGATTGTCGCACACGCAAAAAGGGCCGGGATCGCTCCCGGCCCTTTTCAATTCCAGCGCGGGGACGGGAATAAATCCCGTCCCCGTCTCTGGCACCGTCGGTCGCGGCTAGGCCGCGCCGGCCGGGCGTTCGCCGTCTCGTGATTAGCGTCCGCTAATCACGTGCGGCTTACGCCCCAGCCACCTCGGCCGTATCGACCTTGATGCCGACGCCCATCGTCGACGACACGGCGACCTTCTGGACGTACTTGCCCTTCGCGCCGGCGGGCTTCGCCTTCACGATGGCGTCGACCAGCGCGTCGAAGTTCGCGCGCAGGTCTTCCGCCGGGAACGACGCCTTGCCGATGCCCGAGTGGATGATGCCGGCCTTCTCGACGCGGTATTCGATCTGGCCGCCCTTGGCTGCCTGGACGGCGGCCGCAACGTTCATCGTCACCGTGCCGAGCTTCGGGTTCGGCATCAGGCCCTTCGGACCCAGCACCTTACCGAGGCGACCGACGATGCCCATCATGTCCGGGGTCGCGATGCAGCGATCGAAATCGATCGTGCCACCCTGGATGATTTCCATCAGGTCTTCGGCGCCGACGACATCTGCGCCTGCTGCGAGCGCCTCTTCAGCCTTCGCGCCGCGCGCGAACACGCCGACGCGGACGGTCTTGCCGGTGCCCTTGGGCAGCGTGACGACGCCGCGGACCATCTGGTCGGCGTGACGCGGATCGACACCCAGGTTCAGCGCGACTTCGATCGTCTCGTCGAACTTCGACGTGGCGCCCGACCGTGCGAGACCGATGGCCTCGTCGATGCCGTGCAGCTTGACGAGGTCGACCGTGACGGCCTTCTGCTTCTTGCTCAGCTTAGCCATGATCTCAGCCCTCCACCACTTCGAGGCCCATTGCGCGGGCGCTGCCTTCGATGATCTTCGTCGCAGCGTCGATATCGTTGGCGTTGAGGTCCTTCATCTTCGTCGTGGCGATCTCGCTCAGCTGCGAGCGCTTGATCTTGCCAGCGACGACCTTGCCCGGCTCCTTCGAACCCGACTTGAGACCGGCGGCCTCCTTGATCAGGTACGATGCCGGCGGGGTCTTGGTCTCGAACGAGAACGAGCGATCCGCATAGACCGTGATGACGGTCGGGATCGGCATGCCCTTCTTCAGTTCGCTCGTGCCGGCGTTGAACGCCTTGCAGAACTCCATGATGTTCACGCCGCGCTGACCCAGCGCAGGCCCGATCGGCGGCGCGGGCTTTGCCTCGCCTGCAGGCACCTGCAGCTTGATGTATCCGGTAATCTTTTTAGCCATGTCACTCTCTTTTCAAGGACGGCCAACGCGTTGGCGAGCCGACCGGTGAGTCTAGCGGTGATGACGGCCACCTCTCGGCAACCTCCCGCAGATTTCCAGCAATTACGGTGGAAGCTGGCGCGCATAGCCCAAAACGGGGGGAGCGGCAACTGGCGTTAACGGTGCATTCTCGAGGCGGCTATTCGAGACCGTTGGGCAGCGCGCTATTCGAAGACGTCGATCGGCCAAGCGATCTGCTTGGCGGCGGCATAACACGCCGCCCGCGTCGCGTAGCCATCGGAATAGGTGATCAGTCCGCCGGCCTCATGGAACAACAACCAGGCCCAGGCCCCCGCGAGAACGAGCGGTGGCGAAAGGTCGAGCCCCTCTACCTCGCACAATTCCACCCGCATCGATCGCCGCTCTCCTTCGACCGGATTTGTCGTGACGGGCTCAACCTCGTTGAGCGTCTGACCGATAAAGCGGCCGAACCGGTTGTCAGGCACCATGGCGGGGTACGATTGATTCGAGAGGCACGGGTTTCCCCCAATAGAAGCCTTGCCCACAATCGGCACCGAGAGTCCTTGCGAGGACCAGGTCGTCGGCGGTTTCGATGCCCTCGATCACGGTGCCGATCGTCCGACTTCGGCAATAATCGATGATTTCCTTCAGCAGCGAAGCGGGGAACTCGCCATCGCGACATTTCTGGAAGATCTTCCTGTCGATCTTGACCTCGGATACCGGCAGGTCGGAGATGCGATCGAAGTTGGTTGCGCCCTTGCCGAAATCGTCGAGGGAGATAGGCACGCCCATCGTACCAAGAACGCGCATGCTTTCCAGCAGGCGACCATCGAGCCCCGAATAGCTTATCTCCGTGAGCTCGATCCCGATCATTCCCGGGGCGACGTTATGGCGACGCAGCAGGATCGGTAGCGCGGCAACAAAATCCGGGTGCGCGAGCACCGCCGCGCTGCAATTCACCGCTATTGGCACGGGCCTGCCATCCGCGACCAGCGCTGCGAGCAACGATGCCGCCGCTTCTACCGCAAGCGATGTTGCCGCGATCTCCAGCGAAAGGATAGTGGACGGCGCGAAGATGTGCTCGGGGTTGATCGACGGCCGATTGCGCAACCGTGTCAGCGTTTCGTAGCCGGCGATCTTCTCGTCGAGCAAGCTGCGTTTCTCGTGAAATTCATGCCTGAGATTGGGCAGCAATCGGCCCTGCTGAATTAGCCACGACAGGAAATGACGGTCGCCGATATCGCCGTCATGCGGTTGCCGTGTAATATGCGGCAGGCGGTCGGCGATGTCCTGCGCGGTAAAGGGGGCGTCGAGCCAATCGACATGATCGAGGCCGGACTGTTCCGCCAAGGCAAGTGCGTCGGCAAAATGGACGCCTGGCCGCAACAGCGCCAGCGTTCCGGCAAACTGTTCTTTGTCCAGTAAGGCGATGAACGCGTGACGATTGCCGATCGAGGCATCCGGGTTCATAACGATCAGGTCCGGCTGAAACGCCAGCCCGGCACGTTCTTCGCTCGCCATGCCGATCCAGGCGATTTTGTTGCCCATCTCTTCGAGCTGCCGATGAACGTCGGTGGCCGCCGCATTCTCGAGGTCGAGGAACAAGATCCGATGGCCGGCCTCGGGGAAGTCCGAGGACGCGCAAGCCCCCGCAATGCCCGAACGCAAGTGATCGCCGTGCACATGCGATGGTTTCAGGGCGGTGATCGTCAGGGGCATCGGTCACTTCCTGTAGGCGGATCGCTGAATACGGGTGCACGAATGTCAAGCTGGTCACTGTGTACATAGCGAGTGTCAAAAACGCCGGACATCGCATTCGATTGGCATAGTGGTAACTACGCATCGTCTTGTACGTGGACTGTCGTACAAATATTAGCGCAATCTCACCGGTTATGGTTAGTTAATCGCAAATGCGATGTGTATTCTTACGGGTGACAGCGGGCGTGCTCGCCAACTCAATGATTAATAACAAATCTATGCAAGATAGGTCGGAAATTACCGCGTTCTACGGACGAAATATATTTCAATCGCCGGGTGATGTTTCGACGCAAGTAAAGCGGTTGACGAAAGCTGGTATCTAGCAGTGCGGAGCTGCAGCGTTGGCGCGCATTTTCGCCAATCTTCTTCATTGAGTAGTCGATCCCCGTCGGTGCGCAGTCGGCGGGTATAATGTAAGGCCGGACACCGAGTGGAGCGACTGGGCAATGGAGACCATTCCTGCAGTACTTGCCAGAGCACCGACAGCCTATCGCTACCTACGGCGTTAGCGCGTGTCGCCTTTTGGACGGCGATGGCAAGATGGGGCTCGTTTCTCGCGCCATGTGACACCTCATCTCCGTCATCCTGACGAAAGTCAGGATCCAGAGCCATGCAGGGCAGCGTTCCGTCACTCTCGATCCTGACTTTCGTCAGGATGATGGAGGAGGTGCGGGTCTGATATAAGGGGGGCACCCAAAGGCGCGCTGCGGGCATGAGTCCCGCGTCGTCAGTCGGACCGTTGGACAGCAGGCTGTTCGGTCGCCGGCGGACCGCCTACGGTTTTAGGTGTGTCGCTCTTTAGTCAGCGACGGCAAGATCCGAGTTCGTTTCTCGCGCCGTGCAACGCTCTCTCTCAGTCATCCTGACGAAAGTCAGAATCCAGGGCCAAGCAGGGCAGCGTCCCGTCACTCTGAATCCTGACTCTCGTCAGGATGACGGAGGAAGTGTAGGTATGATGGGTACCCCAAGGCGCGACGCGGGCGTTAATCCCGCGTCGGTTGGACCGTTAGCTAGTCGTGCGCCATCACGCGACTTGCTTGCGCCAATCGCGTGCCCTCGCAAGTCCAAAAATGCGCGCCTTACTTGCTGCGCTCGACCTGCTCGAATTCCAGCTCGACCGGGGTGGCGCGACCGAAGATCGACACCGACACCTTGACGCGGCTGCGATCGAAATCGAGTTCCTCGACTAGGCCGTTGAAGGTCGCGAACGGACCGTCGAGAACCTTGACCTGATCGCCGATCTCGTAGTCGACCTTGACCTTCTGCTTGGGGGCCGCGGCGGCCTCTTCCTTGCTGTTCAGCATCCGCGTGGCTTCCGCCTCGCTGATCGCCTGCGGCTTGCCCATGCTGCCGAGGAAGCCGGTGACCTTGGGCGTATTCTTGACGAGGTGATACACGTCGTCGTTCATGTTCAGCTTGGCGAGAACGTAGCCCGGCATGAACTTGCGCTCGACCGCGATCTTCTTGCCGCGACGCGCTTCGGTCGTGGTTTCGGTCGGGACTTCGATCTGCTCGACGAGCTGCTCGAGACCCATGCGGGTCGCCTCGGCCATGATCGAGTCGCGGACCTTGCCCTCGAAGCCCGAATAGGCGTGAATGATGTACCAGCGCGCCATGACGGAACCTTGCTTACTGAGCGAGTTTGAGGAGGGCGGAGACGATCGCTTGCAGGATCGAGTCGACGCCCAGAAAGAACAGCGCGAGGATCGTCGTCATGATCACCACCATCACGCCGGTCATGACCGTCTCGCGACGCGTCGGCCACGTGACCTTCGCGGTCTCGTTGCGGACCTGCTGGATGAATTCGAGGGGGGACGTCTTCGCCACGATGTTCTTCGAACCCGCTGATTGAGAAATTGAGATGCGAGACATAGACCCACTAGCCGCTCCCTGTGAAGGGTCGCGGCGACAGGTCCGTTCTCGCTGTCGGAAGCGCGGCAGATAGCTTCCACGTGTCGTGAAAGCAAGTGCGCGGCGGGAGAGGGGCGGAGCGGCGGTCTGCAAGCGTGGCCGCATGGCCGAAGAAGTGGCGGGGGAGAGCGCTTGGGTCACTCGATCCCCCGCACGATCGTCTTGCCGGTGCCGGTTTGACCGGCGGCTCCGCTCCCACGGTTTCTCTTTATCGTTCGGCTTGACGACGGCACGGATGGTGTACGCCGAACGCAGGCGAAAAAAAAGGCCGGTACAAGACCGGCCATGAAAGTTTTTAGGAGAGGATGCCTGAAAGGCCTGAGTGTTGTGCATCGCAGCAGATCATTTCTCAAGTGCGCAATCTGCATCAAGGAATGCAATTTCTGCAATCGTGCCGGACGCGGCAATACGCGGCGGATAATCGCCAAGAATTCCGAGAATTTGATGGGGGTGGCAGGAGTGCTCGGATTCGAACCGAGGGCCTTCGGTTTTGGAGACCGACGCTCTAACCAACTGAGCTACACTCCTACACGGACGCGCCCCTTACCCAGCGTTTTCGCGAAGGGCAAGCGTCTCGCGTGCAAATTGTCCCCCGGAGCTATCCGGGACCATCCTCGTAAGGATGACGCGTTGCGCGCCGCATGGTTTGCCCGTTAACCTTAAGTCTCAGCATAGGATTCAGGAAAGCGTAATCATATGAAGGCCGGATTGATGATGCTGGCGCTGCCGGTGGCGGCTCTGCTCACGGGGGCGGGCCCGGTACCGCAGGTGTCCGACCTCGGGCCGCAACTCGAACGCTTCACCTATCCGTGGCCGGTCCAGACGATGGAGGTCGATATCGTCGGCGTCCCCGCGCAGATGGCCTTCATGGATATCGCGCCGCAACGGCCAAATGGCCGCACGGTGGTCCTGCTCCACGGCAAGAACTTTTGTGGCGCCACCTGGGGCAGCGCCGCGCGGGCGCTCAGCGAGGCCGGCTACCGGGTGATCGTCCCCGACCAGATCGGCTTCTGCAAATCGTCCAAGCCCCGCGCGGCACAGTATAGCTTCGAAATGCTGGCGACGTTCACCAAGCGGCTCCTCGAATCGCGCGGCATCACGCGAGCGACGATCGTCGGGCATTCGATGGGCGGTATGCTCGCGATGCGCTACGCGATCCTCTACCCTGCGTCGGTCGAGAAGCTGGTGCTCGTCAATCCGCTCGGTCTGAAGGATCGCGGCGAGGAGGGCGTGCCCTACACCGATGTCGATACACTCTGGGCGAACGAGAAGAAGACGAGCTACGCGTCGATCAAGGCGTATCAGCTCGAGAATTATTATCACGGCGTGTGGAAGCCGTCCTATGATCGCTGGGTCTGGATGCAGGCGGGCATGTATCAGGGGGCAGGGCGCGATACCGTGGCGCTCGCGCAGGCCAAGACCAGCGAGATGATCAAGACGCAGTCGGTCGCCCATGAGCTCTACCGGATCACGTCGCCGACGACGCTTATTATCGGCACGCTCGACAAGACCGCGTTCGGTCGCGCGCAGGCGCCGGCGAATCTGCGCAAGTTCCTCGAGCCGGTGCCAATGGTCGCGCCGCGGGCGGTGAAGCAGATGCCGAATGCGACCCTCGTTACGCTCGACGGGCTGGGCCATTCACCACAGGTCGAGGACCCCGCGCGATTCGAAAAGACCCTCCTCGCCGTGATCGGCACGCGACCGCGGTAGCCAGAACTCACCGATCCTCCCCGCCAGGGGGAGGTGGCTGGCTCTTGCCAGACGGAGGGGGAGGAAAGGGATAGCACCGGTTGCGTGTCCTCCCCTTCCGTCACCTGCAGTGCCACCTCCCCCTTGTGGGGAAGGATTACAAAGAGGGGCGGTGGACCGTCGTCGCCGGGCTTCACGTCGGCGTTTTTACCCACCCGGAACCAGTCGCAGCCCCAATTCCGACCCGTTGACCCGAGCCGCGTCCTGACCTATAGGCGCGCCCTGTTCTTCGGGAGTCTTTCCCGCCGGGCATGCTTGAACATTGCTGGATGCATTCCAGGACCTGAGGGGCGCCGTGTGCGCGTCGATGGTCCTTTTTGTATTCTCAGGCGCCTCAATGGCTCCAGCAAAGTAACCACTTGAAAGGTGAAGGCTTCAATGCCGACGATTAACCAGCTGGTCCGCAAGGGCCGCGATCCGCAGAAGGCCAAGTCCAAGGTCCCTGCGATGGAAGCCAACCCGCAGAAGCGCGGCGTTTGCACCCGCGTCTACACGACGACCCCGAAGAAGCCGAACTCGGCTCTGCGCAAGGTGGCCAAGGTTCGCCTGACCAACCAGCGCGAAGTCATCAGCTACATCCCGGGCGAGGGCCACAACCTTCAGGAGCATTCGGTTGTCCTGATCCGTGGCGGTCGTGTCCGCGATCTTCCCGGTGTTCGCTATCACGTCCTGCGCGGCGTGCTCGATACACAGGGTGTGAAGAACCGGCGTCAGTCGCGTTCCAAGTACGGCGCCAAGCGTCCGAAGTGATCATGCCGGGGGCATGATCATCCCGGAAAGATCGCTATGAGCGGTCTTACCCGGGATCCACGCCTCGGAAGTTACGAAGCTTAGTAAGCCCCGGACGTGTTCCGGAATCGGCTGAAGTCTACAAGGAAATTGAAATGGCACGTCGTCGTCGTCCCGAAAAGCGGGTCATCCTGCCTGATCCCAAGTTCGGGGATGAGGTTCTGTCGAAGTTCATGAACAGCGTCATGCTGGACGGCAAGAAGTCCGTCGCAGAGCTGATCGTGTACGGTGCATTCGAAACCGTCGAGCAGCGCGCCAAGCGCGACCCGATCGGCGTTTTCCACGATGCACTGAACAACGTGAAGCCGGGCATCGAAGTCCGTTCGCGTCGCGTCGGTGGTGCAACCTACCAGGTTCCCGTCGAAGTGCGTCCCGAGCGTGCACAGGCGCTGGCGATCCGCTGGCTGATCGGTGCGGCACGTTCGCGCAGCGAGAACACGATGGCCGCACGGCTGTCGGGCGAGCTGATGGATGCCGCCAACAACCGTGGCAACGCGGTCAAGAAGCGCGAAGATACGCACCGGATGGCAGAAGCCAACCGTGCCTTCTCGCACTACCGCTGGTAAAAGCGGGCTTCGCAGACTAGCATTGGTAACCGTGTTACGGGCGGTCTTTCGTCCGTAACGCAAACACCTATATATTGGGGAGCCGGCACGTTCGGCTCCCCATATCCTTAAGGAAGCACGATCATGGCCCGCAGCCATCCGCTCGACCGTTACCGCAACATCGGCATCATGGCGCACATCGACGCCGGCAAGACGACGACGACCGAGCGCATCCTCTATTACACCGGCAAGTCCTACAAGATCGGCGAAGTGCATGAAGGCACCGCGACGATGGATTGGATGGAGCAGGAGCAGGAGCGCGGGATCACGATCACCTCGGCTGCAACCACCTGCAAGTGGCGCGCCGAAGAAGGTAAGGGCGAAGAGCACCTTATCAACATCATCGACACCCCGGGGCACGTCGATTTCACGATCGAAGTCGAGCGTTCGCTTCGCGTTCTCGATGGCGCGGTCGCGTGCTTCGACGGCGTTGCCGGCGTCGAGCCGCAGTCCGAGACCGTGTGGCGTCAGGCCGACAAGTACGGCGTGCCGCGCATGTGCTTCGTCAACAAGCTCGACCGCACCGGTGCCGACTTCTATTTCTGCGTCGATTCAATCATCGAGCGTCTCGGCGCGCGTCCGGCTGTGCTGTATCTTCCGATCGGCATGGAAGGCGGCTTCAAGGGCCTCGTCGATCTCGTCGAGAACCGTGCGATCATCTGGCTCGAAGAGAGCCTGGGCGCGAAGTTCGAATATGCCGAGATCCCCGAGGATCTGGTCGAGAAGGCTGCGAAGTATCGCAGCGAGCTGATCGAGATGGCCGTCGAGCAGGACGATGCTCTGATGGAAGCCTATCTTGAGGGTAACGAGCCGAGCGTCGCCGACCTCAAGAAGCTGATCCGCAAGGGTACGCTCAGCATGGCCTTCGTGCCGGTGGTCTGCGGTTCGGCGTTCAAGAACAAGGGCGTTCAGCCCCTGCTCGACGCCGTGGTCGACTATCTGCCTTCGCCGCTCGACGTGCCCGCAATTCAGGGCCTGAAGCTCGACGGCGTGACGCCGGACGAGCGTCCTTCGTCGGACGACGTGCCGTTCTCGGCGCTGGCGTTCAAGATCATGAACGATCCGTTCGTCGGCACGCTGACCTTCGCCCGCATCTATTCGGGCAAGCTGGAGACCGCATCGCAGGTCACCAACTCGGTCAAGGACAAGAAGGAAAAGGTCGGTCGCATGCTGCTTATGCATGCGAACAGCCGTGAGGACATCCAGGAAGCCTTTGCTGGCGACATCGTCGCGCTCGCAGGCCTCAAGGATACCACGACGGGCGACACGCTCTGCGCGATGAACGCACCGATCATCCTCGAGCGGATGGAATTCCCCGAGCCCGTGATCGAGCTGTCGGTGGAGCCGAAGACCAAGGCCGATCAGGAGAAGATGGGCGTCGCGCTCAATCGTCTCGCACGCGAGGATCCGTCGTTCCGCGTGTCGTCGGACCCCGAGTCGGGCCAGACCATCATCAAGGGCATGGGCGAGCTCCATCTCGAGATCCTGGTCGATCGCATGAAGCGTGAGTTCAAGGTCGAGGCCAATGTTGGCGCTCCTCAGGTCGCATACCGCGAGTATCTGAAGAAGCCGGTCGACGTCGACTACACGCACAAGAAGCAGTCGGGCGGCACCGGCCAGTTCGGTCGCGTGAAGGTCAAGGTCACGCCGGGCGAGCGCGGTTCGGGCATCACGTTCAAGGACGAGATCAAGGGCGGCAACATTCCGAAGGAATATCTGCCCGCGATCGAGAAGGGCTTCCGCGAAACCGCTGCGTCGGGTTCGCTGGTCGGCTTCCCGATCATCGATTTCGAGATCGTGCTGTATGACGGCGCGTATCACGACGTCGACTCGTCGGCACTGGCGTTCGAAATCTGTGCTCGTGGCGCAATGCGCGAAGTGGCACAGAAGTCGGGCATCACGCTGCTCGAGCCGGTCATGAAGGTCGAGGTCGTCACCCCGGAGGATTATCTGGGTGACGTCATCGGCGACATGAACAGCCGTCGTGGCCAGATCCAGGGCACCGACAGCCGTGGTAACGCGCAGACGGTCGAAGCGATGGTCCCACTGGCCAACATGTTCGGCTATGTGAACTCGCTGCGTTCGTTCACGCAGGGTCGTGCGAACTACTCGATGCAGTTCTCGCATTACGACGAAGTGCCGCAGAACGTCGCCGACGAAGTGAAGGCTAAGCTGGCGTAAGCCAAAGGCGCACGGAGCTAGGGCAACCTGGCTCCGAGACGCCGCAAGGCCGGCCGGCCTCGGGTTCGCCCGAGGTCCGACGACACGGAATTCACTTCCGTGTCGGCCCCCTTCGTAAGGCAGGGGCTGGCGCAACGCTTTAACAGCCGCTATTGGGCCGCGTTCGCGCGGTTCCCGGGGTGGCACCGGAATACGAATCAGAAGGTAGGAAACAATGGCCAAGGCAAAATTTGAGCGGAACAAGCCGCATCTCAACATCGGCACCATCGGTCACGTCGATCATGGCAAGACGTCGCTCACCGCTGCGATCACGAAGGTTCTGGCAGAGACGACCGGCGGTACCGCTGTCGATTTCGCAAACATCGACAAGGCTCCCGAGGAGCGCGAGCGCGGCATCACGATCTCGACCGCACACGTCGAGTACGAGACGACCGCACGTCACTACGCGCACGTCGATTGCCCGGGCCACGCCGATTATGTGAAGAACATGATCACCGGCGCAGCCCAGATGGACGGCGCGATCCTCGTCGTTTCGGCGACCGATGGCCCGATGCCACAGACCCGTGAGCACATCCTGCTCGCACGCCAGGTCGGCGTGCCTGCGATGGTCGTGTTCATGAACAAGGTCGATCTGGTCGACGATTCCGAGATCCTCGAGCTGGTCGAGATGGAAATCCGCGAGCTGCTCAGCTCGTACGACTTCCCGGGCGACGACATCCCCGTCATTCAGGGCTCGGCTACGGCTGCACTCCAGGACAAGCTGCCTGAGCTCGGCAAGGAAGCCGTTCTCAAGCTGATGGCTGCCGTCGACGAGTACATCCCGCAGCCCGAGCGTCCGCTCGACAAGCCGTTCATGATGCCGATCGAGGACGTGTTCTCGATCTCGGGTCGTGGCACGGTCGTCACCGGCCGCGTCGAGACCGGCATCGTCAAGGTTGGCGAGGAAGTCGAGATCGTCGGTATCCACCCGACCGTCCGCAAGACCACGGTCACGGGCGTCGAGATGTTCCGCAAGCTGCTCGACCAGGGCCAGGCTGGCGATAACGTCGGCGCGCTGATCCGCGGCGTCGCTCGCGACGAAGTCGAGCGTGGCCAGGTGCTCTGCAAGCCAGGCACGATCAAGCCGCACACCGACTTCAACTCGGAAGTGTACGTGCTGTCGAAGGAAGAGGGTGGCCGTCACACGCCGTTCTTCGCCAACTACCGCCCGCAGTTCTACTTCCGTACGACGGACGTGACCGGCACCGTCGAGCTGCCTGAGGGCACCGAGATGGTCATGCCAGGCGACAACGTGTCGCTCGGCATCAAGCTGATCGCACCGATCGCCATGGATGTCGGCCAGCGCTTCACGATCCGCGAAGGCGGCCGTACCGTCGGTGCAGGCGTCGTCAGCCAGATCGACAAGTAAGTATCTTCTCCTTCGGGAGGTGAACGAAAAGAGCCCGGCTTCTCGCGAGAGAGGCCGGGCTTTTTCGTGTTTTGGGTAGGGCGGGCGCTAAGCGGATCGGTCTTCTTGATCGGCGTGGTCCGCTTACGCCCATTTGCAGACATCCAATACGATCGGCAGAGCACCCCATGAGAAACATTTTGATTGTTGATGGCGCAATGAACGCGACCTTCAGCGTCTTCCAAGCCACGGATACGGAGTTCGCAATGCTCTTTCCGAACGGGGAGGAGATCGACGTAATCGAGGATGTCATCAAGCGCGTCGGAAACGCCATTGCCGACCAGATTTTCAGCCAAATATGGGAACGGCCTATTCTGAAAAGCGAGGCACACGGCATCCATGCCACCCTCATCTATAATGACCCGTCCCGGCGTGACCATTTGCCATCTTCACGGCGGGAGATAGATTGGGACGAGAGTTCGATCAACGAGGCACAGCGGCGCTTGTTTCGATCACGTCGATAACGTCCGCTTTCCACCCATACCCGGCCATTCGACTTCTGACCCAATCCTCCCCCGCTAGGGGGAGGTGGCGCCGTAGGCGTAGGAGGGGGAGGGCGATTAGCTCTGTATGGTGGCTCGCCGTTCGACTGCGACGGATGTGATCTGGCGGACGACGTCGTCGAGATTGGCTAGCATTTCGCGGGCTGAGTAGTGGAGGACGTGGATGTTTTGGGCGATTAGCCAGGCGTCGCGCGTTGCGTCTCGTTCGGGACGGTCGCCGTGGTTGTGGGCTTCGCCATCGACTTCAATCGCGAGTCGGGCTGGGGCGCAGTAGAAGTCGAGGACGTAGGGGCCTGCGGCGTGTTGCTTTCGGAAGCGGAGGCCTTCTCCGTTACCGCGTAGTGCTAGCCAGAGGGCTATCTCAGGCGGGGTCATCTGTTTTCGCAGATGCTTGGCGTTGCTGCGCCCGGGTAGGGATCCTTCGAGCCGCACCGCTTGCCTCCCCCTCCGTCGCCTTGGGCGACACCTCCCCCTGGCGGGGGAGGATCAAGTAGCGCCGCGATCTTAGCGGCAGAGCGTCGACATCTACAATCCTCCCCCGCAAGGGGGAGGTGGCGCCGAAGGTGACGGAGGGGGAGGCCAGGGCGCCCTTCGATAGTGCCTTCGCCCGGAAAACCCTCAACCCCCGGTTGCATTTCACCCGACTCTCCCGTAATGGCCCGCCTTCGGTTTAAACATCAACCAGCAAGAGCCCGGAAACGGGCCCGCTCTTTCGCATCGGTAGGGACTATGGACAGCAATATCCGCATTCGTCTGAAGGCGTTCGATCACCGTGTGCTCGATCAGGCCACTGGCGACATCGCCGACACCGCACGCCGCACCGGCGCGCTCATCCGCGGTCCGATTCCCCTCCCGACGCGCATCGAAAAGTTCACCGTGAACCGCGGCCCGCACATCGACAAGAAGTCGCGCGAGCAGTTCGAGGTGCGCACGTACAAGCGTATGCTGGATATCGTCCAGCCGACGCCGCAGACGGTCGATGCGCTGATGAAGCTCGACCTCGCCGCAGGGGTGGACGTAGAGATCAAGTTGGCCTAAGGGCTGGCGCGGCGCGGTCGACCAGCAATGGTCCCGCGCCGCTCTACATTGGGATACCGCCGCTGGTGAAAACCAGCGGGGCAGCGTCCCCCGTCACGCTCCTGCACCAGCAGGAGCACCAGCCCGGGACGGGGGCACGTTTCGTATATACCGGGTTGAACCGACTCCATTCAGGGCATTTGCCGGGGATGGGGTCAGGTGGATGCATCATGGAGCTCGCTCCGGACATGGTCCGCAAGCCCCCGAGGAATAGTCCGACGGGGCCTCTGTCTAGGAAGGGACAAGATCATGCGTACTGGCGTGATCGCGAAGAAAATGGGGATGACCCGCCTGTTCCAGGAAGATGGTCGGCACGTGCCGGTCACCGTTCTGGCACTCGAAGGCAATCAGGTCGTTTCCGTTCGCGAAATGGATCGTGACGGCTACACTGCCGTCCAGCTTGGTGCAGGTGTCGCCAAGTCGAAGAATGTTGCAAAGCCGCAGCGCGGCCATTTCGGCAAGGCCGAAGTGGAGCCCAAGGCTGTCGTCCATGAGTTCCGTGTGAATGCTGACGGCCTGCTCGACGTTGGTGCCGAGATTTCGGCAGACCACTACGTCGCAGGTCAGATCGTCGATATCCAGGGCAAGACCCAGGGTAAGGGCTTCCAGGGCGGTATGAAGCGTTGGGGCTTCGGCGGTCTGCGGGCAACCCACGGCGTGTCGGTCTCGCACCGTTCGCTCGGTTCGACCGGTCAGCGCCAGGATCCGGGCAAGGTCTTCAAGAACAAGAAGATGGCCGGCCACATGGGCGACAAGTATCGCACCCAGCAGAACCTCGAGATCGTATCGACGGACGTCGAGCGTGGTCTCCTGTTCGTCAAGGGTTCGGTTCCTGGCTCCAAGGGTGGCTGGCTCTTCGTCAAGGACTCGGTGAAGGTCGCGCGCCACGCCGACGCACCGTTCCCCGCCGGTCTCAAGGCCACCAACAGCAACACTGCAGCAGACACGCCGGCCGAAACGACCGACGCACCTGCAGCCGACGGCCAGGAGGGCTGAGCGTGAAGATCAAGGTTTCATCTTTCGCCGGTACCGACGCTGCGGACATCGAGCTCAACGACGAGGTCTTCGGCCTCGATCCGCGCGCCGACATCCTGCACCGTGTCGTCACCTGGCAGCTCGAGAAGCGTCGTGAGACGGCTCGCGGCACCCGTGAGCGCGCAGACGTTGCCCGCACCGGCAAGAAGTTCGGTCGCCAGAAGGGCGGCGGTACGGCTCGTCACGGCGATCGTCGCGCACCTGTGTTCATCGGTGGTGGTAAGGCTCACGGCGCCCGCGTCCGTGACTTCAACCCGTCGTTGAACAAGAAGGTTCGCTCGCTCGGTCTGCGCATGGCGCTCAGCAGCCACGCCAAGGCGGGTTCGCTGGTCATCATGGACAGCCTAGCTGTCGAGGGTGGCAAGACCAAGACGCTGCTCGGCGATCTCGCAAAGCTCGGCTTCGGCAAGCGTGCGCTCGTCATCGACGGCGACATGGTCGACACCAGCTTCGCATTCGCTGCGGGCAACCTGTACGAAGTGAACGTGATGCCGGCAGCCGGCGCCAACGTTTACGACATCCTGAAGCATGACACGCTGGTGCTGACGCGCGCCGCTGTCGAAAAGCTGGAGGCGCGCTTCCATGGCTAAGAAGCAGAAGGCGGGCATCGATAATCGTCATTACGACGTTATCCTGGCCCCGCACATCACCGAGAAGACGACGACTCTGTCGGAGTTCAACGCGGTTGTGTTCAAGGTGTCCAACGACGCCACGAAGCCCGAGATCAAGGCGGCCGTCGAGGCGCTGTTCGACGTGAACGTCGTCGGCGTGAACACGCTCGTCCAGAAGGGCAAGACCAAGAAGTGGAAGGGCACGAACTACTCGCGCTCGGACATGAAAAAGGCAATCGTGACGTTGAAGGACGGTCAGTCCATCGACGTGACGACGGGGATCTGAGGCCATGGCACTCAAGCATTATAATCCAACATCGCCGGCACGCCGCGGTCTCATCCTGGTCGACAAGTCGTCGCTCTGGAAGGGTCGCCCCGTCAAGGCGCTGACCGAAGGCAAGCACAAGACCGGCGGTCGTAACAACAAGGGCCATGTGACCTCGCGCGGCATCGCCGGCGGTCACAAGCAGAAGTACCGCTACATCGACTTCAAGCGTCGCAAGTGGGACGTCGAAGGCACCGTCGAGCGGATCGAGTATGATCCCAACCGCACCGCGTTCATTGCCCTGGTCAAGTACCCGGACGAGGAACTCGCCTACATCCTGGCGCCGCAGCGTCTGGCCGTCGGCGACAAGGTTCTCGCGGCCAAGAAGACCGACGTGAAGCCAGGCAATGCCATGGAACTCGGTCAGATGCCGGTCGGCACCATCGTCCACAACGTGGAGATGAAGCCGATGAAGGGTGGCCAGATCGCCCGTTCGGCCGGCACGTACGTGCAGGTCGTCGGTCGCGACAAGGGCATGGTGATGGTCCGCCTGAACTCGGGCGAGCAGCGCTACATCCGCAGCGATTGCATGGCGACGGTTGGCGCGGTCTCGAACCCCGACAACCAGAACCAGAACCTGGGCAAGGCAGGTCGTTCGCGCTGGATGGGTATCCGTCCGCTGACCCGCGGCGTCGCCAAGAACCCGGTCGACCATCCGCACGGCGGTGGTGAAGGCCGTACCTCGGGTGGCCGTCATCCGGTTACGCCTTGGGGCAAGCCGACGAAGGGTGCGCGCACGCGTCATAACAAGTCGACCGACAAGATGATCATCCGGTCGCGTCATTCGACGAAGAGGAAGGGCTAACATGGCTCGTTCAGTCTGGAAGGGCCCCTTCGTGGACCTTCATCTGCTCAAGAAGGCAGAAACCGCCCAGGACACCAACGCGCGTTCGCCGATCAAGACTTGGTCGCGTCGCTCGACGATCCTGCCGTCGTTCGTGGGCCTCACGTTCAACGTGTATAACGGCCGCAAGTTCGTGCCGGTCTCGGTCAACGAGGACATGGTCGGGATGAAGCTGGGCGAGTTCGCGCCTACGCGCTACTTCCCCGGCCACTCCGCCGACAAGAAGGGCAAGCGCTGATGTCTAAGCAAGTCAGCCCGCGCAAGGTCGCGGACAACGAGGCGCTTTCGGTCGGTACGCAGATTCGCGGTTCGGCACAGAAGCTCGGCCTCGTCGCTGCGCTCATCCGTGGCAAGAAGGTCGGCGATGCGATGAACATCCTCGCCTTCTCGACCAAGGGCATGGCGATCGAAGCCCGCAAGGTGCTGGCCTCGGCCATCGCCAATGCGGAGAACAACCACAACCTCGACGTCGACTCGCTGGTCGTCGCCGAGGCATCGGTTGGCAAGTCGATCACGATGAAGCGTTTCGCTACTCGCGGCCGCGGCAAGTCGACCCGCATCCTCAAGCCATTCAGCCGTCTGCGCATCGTCGTGCGCGAGCAGGAAGAAGCATAATGGGTCAGAAGAGCAACCCCATCGGTCTGCGTCTGCAGATCAACCGTACCTGGGATAGCCGCTGGTACGCCGAAGGCGCCGACTATGGTCGGCTCCTGCTCGAGGATCTCAAGATCCGCGCATTCATCATGAAGACGCTGCCGCAGGCCGCGATCTCCAAGGTGGTCATCGAGCGTCCGGCCAAGCTGGCCCGCATCTCCATCTTCGCTGCACGCCCCGGCGTGATCATCGGCAAGAAGGGTGCGGACATCGAGAAGCTGCGTTCGACGATCGGCAAGATGACGTCGTCGACCGTGTCGCTGAACATCGTCGAGATCCGCAAGCCGGAAGTCGATGCGCGTCTCGTCGCGCAGGGCATCGCCGATCAGCTCGAGCGTCGTATCGCTTTCCGTCGCGCTATGAAGCGTGCGGTTCAGTCGGCGATGCGTCTCGGTGCCGAAGGCATCCGGGTGAACTGCGGTGGCCGTCTTGGCGGCGCCGAGATCGCACGGTCGGAGAGCTATCGTGAGGGTCGGGTTCCGTTGCACACTCTGCGCGCGAACATCGATTATGCCGAGGCTACGGCGCACACGTCCTACGGCGTTTGCGGCGTGAAGGTCTGGGTCTTCAAGGGCGAGATTCTCGGCAACGATCCGACGTCGTACGACCGCATCATGATGGAGGCTCAAACCTCCGGCGTGCGGCCGCAGCGCGACGATCGTCGCTAAGGGGCAGGAACAGACATGCTGCAACCAAAAAAGACCAAGTTCCGGAAGGCCTTCAAGGGCAAGATTTCGGGCGACGCCAAGAGTGGCTTCTCGCTCAATTTCGGCTCCTACGGCCTCAAGGCGATGGAACCCGACCGGATCACCGCACGTCAGATCGAGGCGGCCCGCCGCGCGATCACGCGTCACATGAAGCGCCAGGGGCGTTTGTGGATCCGCATTTTCCCAGACCTTCCGGTCTCGGGAAAGCCAGCCGAAGTCCGCATGGGCAAGGGCAAGGGCGCGCCGGAATATTGGGCCGCTCGCGTCAAGCCGGGTCGGATCCTGTTCGAGCTCGACGGCGTCGACGGCAAGATTGCCGCTGAGGCATTCGAGCGGGCGGCCATGAAGCTGCCGATCAAGGTCAAGGTCGTTGCCCGTCTGGGCGACACCTCACATCTGGGAGGCGAGTAAGATCATGGCTCGTATCGATGACATGAAGTCCAAGAGCGCCGACCAGCTGTCGGAGTCGCTCGGCGAACTGAAGCGCGAGCAGTTCAACCTGCGCTTCCAGGCCGCCACGAACCAGCTCGAAAAGCCGAGCCGCGTTCGTGAGGTCCGCCGCGACATCGCTCGCATCAAGACCCTGCAGGCTCAGCGCACCAGCGCTGACGCCGCGAAGTAAGGAACGTATCATGCCGAAGCGCGTGCTGACCGGTCTGGTCGTGTCCGACAAGGGCAACAAGACGGTGGTCGTGAACGTCGAGCGTAAGGTGAAGCACCCGCTCTACGGGAAGATCATCCGTCGCTCGAAGAAGTATCATGCCCATGACGAGGGCAATGAGTTCAAGCAGGGCGAGACGGTTCGGATCGAAGAGACCGCACCGATCTCCAAGCTGAAGACCTGGAAGGTGATCGAGCGGGTCAATACCCACGCGACGCCGGAACGGGCTTCGGCCGAGGGCTGAACGGGGTTCTCGTCATCCTGACGAAAGTCAGGATCCAGAGCCAGGGGCGTAATACGCCATAACTCCGGATCCCAACTTTCGCGGGGATGACGGTTTGCAGTGGAACCTTGTGTTCTATCGAGAGAGCGGCTAAGCGGCCGCTCCTCCCCGTTGCGGTTTTGCCGCGGCGGGGTGATTTTTTAGGCGGGGTTCGGTCGGTATCGACCCCAAAGAGAGAAGGGATACGGATCCATGATCCAGATGCAGTCCAATCTCGACGTCGCTGACAACAGCGGCGCGAAGCGGGTGCAGTGCATCAAGGTGCTTGGGGGTTCCAAGCGTCGTGTTGCAGGCGTTGGCGACATCATCGTCGTCAGCATCAAGGAAGCGCAGCCACGTGGCCGTGTGAAGAAGGGCGACGTTCACCGCGCGGTGATCGTGCGTACCGCCAAGGATATCCGCCGTGCAGACGGTACGGTCATCCGCTTCGACGGCAATGCCGCGGTGCTGGTCAACAAGAACGAGGAGCCGATCGGCACCCGTATCTTCGGTCCAGTCGTTCGCGAGCTGCGCGGCAAGAAGCACATGAAGATCATCAGCCTCGCGCCGGAGGTGCTGTAATGGCTACCCAGCGTATCAAGAAGGGTGACAAGGTCATCATCCTGTCCGGCAAGGACAAGGGCAAGACCGGTGAAGTTACCGTTTCCATGCCAAAGACCGACAAGGTCGTCGTTTCGGGCGTGAACATCGCCGTGCGCCATACCAAGCCGACTCAGGGTGACCCGCAGGGTGGCCTGATCCGCAAGGAAGCACCGATGCACGTCTCGAAGGTCGCGCACGTGACCGCCGACGGCAAGCCGACCCGCGTCCGTTTCGAGACGCAGGATGGCAAGAAGGTCCGCGTGGCCGTCAAGACCGGGGATAAGATCAATGGTTGATCAGAACACTGGCGCTGATAACGCTGGCACCGAGGCCGTCTACGTTGCGCGTATGCGCAAGCTGTACGACGAGACGATCATCAAGGCGATGGTCGAGAAGTTCGGCTACAAGAACGTCATGGAGATCCCGCGGCTCGACAAGATCGTGCTGAACATGGGCGTCGGCGAAGCTACGCAGGACAAGAAGAAGGTCGACCAGGCTGCTTCCGAAATGGAGTTGATCGCCGGCCAGAAGCCTGTCGTGACGAAGGCCAAGAAGTCGATTGCGCAGTTCAAGCTGCGTGAAGGCATGCCGATCGGCGTGAAGGTCACCCTTCGCCGCGAACGGATGTACGAGTTTCTCGACCGTTTCATCACGATCGCTCTTCCCCGCGTCCGCGATTTTCGTGGCCTCAACCCGAAGAGCTTCGATGGCCGTGGCAACTATGCCTGCGGTATCAAGGAGCAGATCGTGTTCCCAGAAATCAGCTATGACCGGGTCGACAAGGTCCGCGGCATGGATGTGATCGTGACGACGACCGCAAAGACCGACGACGAGGCTCGCGAGCTTCTGCGTCTGTTCGGTTTCCCGTTCCCGATCGAAGACGACGCTGCCGACGAGAAGAAGGCAGCGTAAAAGAACTCCCTCTCCCCTGCTGGGTCCCATGAAAGTAATACTTTCATGGGTGCCCGCTCGGGGAGAGGGTTGGGGTGAGGGGGAGTGAGTCTCCCTCATCCCGCCCAAAAACTGGAGGCGTGGTCCTGCTGGGCTGCCCCTCACCCCGACCCTCTCCCCGGAGGGGCGAGGGGGCAGAAGAAAGAAAGAACTTAAGTCGATGGCGAAACTGAGTTCAGTCAACAAGAACGAGCGCCGCAAGCGCATGGTCAAGCAGTATGCCCCGAAGTACGCGGCACTGAAGGCAATCGCAGCGGACAAGACGCTCGACGATGGTGAGCGTTTGATCGCTCGCCTCAAGATGGCGGCACTGCCGCGCAACGCGAACCCGACCCGCATCCGTAACCGGTGCGAGCTAACCGGTCGCCCGCGCGCTTATTACCGCAAGTTCCGGCTCTGCCGTATTCAGCTGCGCGATCTGGCCAACAAGGGCCTGATCCCCGGCGTCACGAAGTCGAGCTGGTAAGGACTAAATCATGGCAGTGACCGATCCCCTGGGTGATTTGCTCACCCGTATCCGCAATGGCCAGCGCGCGAAGAAGGACTCTGTCCTGACGCCGGCGTCGAAGCTGCGCGTCCGCGTGCTCGACGTTCTGCAGCGTGAAGGCTATATCCGTGGCTATAGCGAAGAGCAGATGGGCCCCGCGGCCGGCCTTCGCATCGAGCTGAAGTATTTCGAGGGCCAGCCTGCGATCAAGCATGTCGCACGCGTCTCGAAGCCCGGCCGTCGCGTCTATTCCGGCTCGCAGGAACTCCCGCGCGTCCGTAACGGCCTCGGCATCACCATCGTCTCGACGCCCCGCGGCGTGCTTTCGGATTCCGAAGCACGTGAGCAGAACGTCGGCGGCGAAGTCCTCGCGGAGGTGTTCTGATGAGCCGCATTGGTAAGAAGCCAATCACGGTACCCGCCGGCATCACGCCGTCGATCGCCAACAAGCAGCTGACCGTGAAGGGCCCCAAGGGCACGCTCACGATGCCGCTGCGCGACGAGATCAGCTACACGCTCGAAGACGGCGGCATTTCGGTGCAGCCGGCCAACGACACCAAGCGCGCTCGCGCGTTCTGGGGCATGCAGCGGACCATGGTGCAGAACCTGGTCACCGGCGTGTCGGAGGGCTTCACCAAGAAGCTGCTGATCACCGGCGTCGGCTATCGTGCCGCAGCCCAGGGTCGCAACCTCAAGCTGCAGCTCGGCTACAGCCATGACGTCAACATCGACGTGCCGGAGGGGATCGAAGTCAAGACCCCCGACAACACGACGATCGAGATCTCGGGTTCGGACAAGCAGATGGTCGGCCAGCTGGCCGCGGAGATTCGTCAGTGGCGCAAGCCCGAGCCTTACAAGGGCAAGGGCATCAAGTACGACGGCGAGTTCATCTTCCGCAAGGAAGGGAAGAAGAAGTAATGACCAAGGGACTTTCTCTTTTCGCCAAGCGGCGTCGCCGCAACCGTACCGCGTTGCGTGCGCGCGCTGGCAGCCGTCCGCGGTTGTCGGTGCATCGCTCGGGCAAGCACATCTATGCTCAGGTGATCGACGATGCCGCAGGCACGACGGTCGCTTCGGCCTCGACGCTGGAGAAGGACGTGCGCGGCACGTCCGGCGCCAACATCGACGCGGCGACTTCGGTCGGCAAGCGCGTCGCCGAGGCTGCCAAGGCGGCGGGCGTGACTCAGGTCGTGTTCGATCGCGGCGGCTTCCTCTACCACGGTCGCGTGAAGGCTCTTGCCGATGCCGCGCGCGAAGCCGGATTGGAGTTCTAAGACATGGCTGACGAAAACAACACGCCAGCGGTAATCGCACCCGAGACGACCGCACAGGACGTCACGGCTCAGGCTGTGCCGCAGAGCACGGGCTATCAGGGCAACAACGGCGGTGGCCGTGGTCGTCCTGGTGGCGGCGGCGGTGGCGGTCGTGGTGGCCCCGGTGGCGGTCGCAGCGGTGGCCCGGGCGGCAACCGCGGTGGTCGTGACGGCGGTCGCGGTGGTCGTGACAATCGTGGCGGTCGTCCGGGTTCGGACGATGGCGGCGAAGAGCTGATCGAGAAGCTGGTGCACATCAACCGCGTCTCGAAGACGGTCAAGGGCGGTAAGCGCTTCGGCTTTGCAGCACTCGTCGTCGTCGGCGATGGCAAGGGTCGTGCAGGCTTCGGACATGGCAAGGCACGCGAAGTGCCGGAAGCCATCTCGAAGGCGACGGCTGCTGCCAAGAAGAAGATGGTTCGCGTTCCGCTCAAGGACGGTCGCACGCTGCATCATGACGGCAACGGTCACTTCGGTGCCGGCAAGGTCACGCTGCGGTCGGCGCCTCAGGGTACGGGCATCATCGCCGGTGGCCCGATGCGCGCCGTCTTCGAATCGCTGGGCGTTGCGGACGTTGTGACCAAGTCGGTCGGCACGTCGAACCCCTACAACATGATCCGCGCAACGTTCGAAGCCCTTGGTGAGCAGACCTCGCCCAAGGCCGTCGCACAGCGTCGCGGCAAGAAGATCGCCGACCTGCTCGGCCATGGTGGTTCGAAGACCGCCGAGGCCGATGCAGCTGCGATCACGGAGTAAGCGATCATGGCTACCATCAAGATCACGCAGACCGGTTCGCCGATCCGCCGCGAGAAGGATCAGCGCGCAACGCTGGTCGGTCTCGGCCTGAACAAGATGCACAAGACCCGCGAGCTGGAAGACAGCCCAGAGGTCCGCGGCATGATCCGCAAGGTGCAGCACATGGTATCCGTCGAGGGCTGAGCCTTCACGCTACCTAGTGACAAATACCGGGAAGGGGGCTAACGGCCCCCTTCCTTATTTCCGGATTCGGACCCGGCGATTTCAAACCAGCGCGTAACAAGCGAAAGCGAGTGCATACCATGAAGCTCAACGAACTCCGCGATAACGAAGGTGCCCGTAAGTCCAAGATGCGCGTCGGACGCGGCATCGGCTCGGGCAAGGGCAAGACCGGCGGCCGCGGCCAGAAGGGCCAGAAGAGCCGCGAGGGCGTGTCCATCGCCGGCTTCGAAGGCGGCCAGATGCCGCTCCACATGCGTCTGCCGAAGCGCGGCTTCAACAACATCTTCCGCAAGGACTTCGCAGAGGTCAACCTCGGCGCGATCCAGCTCGCGGTCGATGCCGGCAAGATCGAGGCGAACGCCACGCTCGACCACGACGCAATGAAGGCCGCTGGCCTGGCGCGCGGCGGCAAGGACGGCGTCCGCCTCCTCGCCAAGGGCGAGCTGACCACGGTCCTCTCGTTCACCGTCGACGGCGCGTCGAAGGGCGCGATCGAAGCGGTCGAGAAGATCGGCGGCAAGGTCGAGGTGATCCACTTCGTCCCCGCCGCCGAGAAGGCTGCCGCCAAGAAGGGCGTGAAGTACAAGGAGCGTGCGGCGCACAAGGCGTCGTTCAAGGCCTGACCTTGATGGGGGAGGCGGCGCCGAGTGCGCCTCCTCCCTTTTCTCTTTCGTGTTGCCTCGGGCTCAGCGCGAAGTCCGTTCCTCACTTTTTCCGTTCGTGCCGAGTAGAGGTCGAGCGCAGTCGAGACCTCGTATCGAGGTACAAGACCCAAGCGGGCCAGTCCTTCGATACGCCATCTCGACAAGCTCGACGGCTACTCGGGACGAACGGCACGGGGTGAGGACAACGACGCGGCGGTGGAATTGAAACGATCGGGTGATCCTATACCCGTCCATAACCGCCTTAGGCATTAGACAAGCGCGCTCCTGCGCCTATATGAGCGGCGGGGGCGGTCACAACGCATCCCGCCTTCTTTGTTTCCAGGACGATCACACGCATGGCATCCGCAGCCGACCAGATGGCGCAAAGCATCAGCCTTTCGAAATTCGCGAAGGCGACCGACCTCAAGAAGCGGTTGTGGTTCACGATCGGCGCGCTGATCATTTTCCGCCTGCTCAGCTACGTGCCGCTGCCGGGTGTCGACCCGACCGCGCTCGGCCTGCTCTCGCAGCAGACGCAGGGCGGCGTGCTCGATTTCTTCAACACCTTTTCGGGTGGTTCGCTCAGCCGCATGTCGCTGATCGCGCTCGGCGTGATGCCCTACATCACCGCCTCGATCGTGGTGCAGCTCGCGACCTCGCTGTCGCCGACGCTCGCCGCCATCAAGAAGGACGGAGAATCGGGCCGCAAGCGCCTCAACCAGTACACGCGCTACGGCACCGTCGGCCTGACCGCGGTGCAGGGCTATTTCATCGCCGTCGGCCTTGAAACGCTCGGCGCCGCACAGGGGATCCAGGCGGTCATCGAGCCCGGCATGATGTTCCGCGTCGCGGCCGTCATCTCGCTGATCGGCGGCACGATGTTCCTGATGTGGCTCGGCGAGCAGATCACCAGCCGCGGTATCGGCAACGGTGTCTCGCTGATCATCATGGCCGGCATCGTCGCGCATCTGCCCGTCACGCTCGTCAACCTGCTCGAAGGCGGCCGCTCTGGCTCGCTCGACCCGATCAAGCTGATCGGCATCGTCGTCGCGGTGGTCGTGCTGATCCTCTTCATCTGCTTCATGGAGCGCGCGCAGCGCCGCATCCTGATCCAGTATCCCAAGCGCCAGACGCAGCGCGGCATGCAGGCCGATCGCAGCCATCTGCCGCTGAAGATCAACACGGCCGGCGTCATCCCGCCGATCTTCGCGTCGTCGCTGTTGCTCATGCCGCTGACGATCTCGCAGTTCGCCGGCCAGCGCGTCGCGGGCGAATCGAAGTGGGGCGATTTCATCATCACCCTCAACCAGTATCTGCAGCACGGCAGCCCCGTGTACATGCTGCTCTACGGCGCCGGCATCATCTTCTTCTCGTTCTTCTACACCGCGGTCGTCTTCAACCCCGAGGAAACCGCCGACAATCTGAAGCGCAACGGCGGGTTCATCCCCGGCATCCGCCCGGGCAAGAACACCGAGAACTACTTCGATTACGTGCTGACTCGCATCACCGTGATCGGTGCGGCGTATCTGACGATCATCTGCCTGTTGCCCGAATATCTGGTGACTGCGCTGCAGATCCCGTTCTACCTCGGCGGCACCAGCCTGCTGATCGTCGTCAACGTGACGATGGACACGGTGACGCAGATTCAGTCGCATCTGCTGGCCCACCAGTATGGCGACCTGATCAAGAAGGCGAAGCTCAAGGGCAATCGACTTCGTTAAGTTGCGGGGCTAACCCGGTTTAATTCCTGCACGAACGAGGGGAGTGCGTTTCGTGAATATCATCCTTCTTGGACCGCCTGGCGCGGGCAAGGGCACCCAGGCCGCCACGCTCGTCAGCGAGCGCGGCATGGTGCAACTTTCGACCGGCGACATGCTGCGTGCAGCGGTCGCCGCCGGGACGCCGGTCGGCCTCCAGGCAAAGTCGGTGATGGAATCGGGTGGTCTCGTTTCGGACGAGATCGTGTCGGGCATCATCGGCGAGCGCCTCGACCAGCCGGACACGGCGAACGGCGTGATTTTCGACGGCTATCCGCGGACTGCGGCGCAGGCCGAGGCGCTCGACGGACTCCTCGCCGATCGCGGTCGCACGCTCGACTACGTGATCGAACTCGGCGTCGACGAAGCCGCGCTGATCGACCGCGTGGTCGGCCGCTACACCTGCGCGAAGTGCGGCACGGGCTATCACGATCGTTACAAGAAGCCGGTCGTGGCAGGGGTCTGCGACGTCTGCGGCTCGACCGAGTTCAAGCGCCGCCCCGACGACAATGCGGAAACCGTCCACAACCGCATGGCAGAGTATCGCGCGAAGACGGCACCGATCCTGCCGATCTACGACGCACGAGGCCTGGTCCACCGCGTCGACGGCATGGCGGATATCGCGCATGTCGGCTCGGCAATCGCTGCGATCCTCGACAAGAAGCAAGCGTAGGTAAGCGTCCGAAAGCGTGTTCTCCCGCGAAGGCGGGAGCCCAGCCTGGGCTCCCGCCTTCGCGGGAGAACAAGGCCCCAGACGCGACGATCTAGCCCTGTTTTCTTACCGTTCGGATTAGGGGGGCTCCGTGATCCCGTCCCCCCCCCCCTTTCGTCATCCCGGCGAACGCCGGGACCGATGGATACGGCGGACCAGGCGATAGCGCGCAACCACCACCCAACCCGCTACCATGGGTCCCGGCGTTCGCCGGGATGACGGGGGCGGGGGGTAAAGGGGAGTGGGGCGGAACGACGATAGCGTCGCTTCAATGTATCGTTCGCTCATCACCGGTCGTCCCTCGATGCATCTACGCGCGAGCACGACCGAAACAACATCAACATGACGAAATTGTCACCGCTCGGTCATCGCTCCGACCCCCGGCCGATCCTATAACAACCCCGTAGCCAGCAACGGCGACGCGAGTTTCCAGAGATCGGTGCCCGTCACTCCCGGGGGTACCGTGGGGGCCGGCGGGAAGGGTTCTTTCCGCCGGCCTTTCCGTTTATAAGGGTCGGAGATAGTGACCGAATTCGGTGGCAGGGAAGGTGATACCGCGTTGAGCCGCAAGATCCTGATCGTTGAGGACGACGCCTCGACGTCCGCCTATCTTGCCAAGGGGCTGGCGGAAGCCGGCCATGCCGTCGAGGCCTGTGCCGACGGTCGCGACGGCCTGTTCCTGGCCAGCGAGGGCATTTTCGACCTCATCATCGCGGATCGCATGCTGCCCGGCCTGGATGGCTTGTCGATGGTCAGCGCGATTCGGGCGGCCGGCATCGCAACCCCCGTCCTGATCCTGTCCGCGCTCGCCGCGGTCGACGACCGCGTCGATGGCCTCAAGGCAGGCGCAGACGATTATCTCTGCAAGCCCTTTTCGTTCGCCGAACTGTCCGCGCGTATCGAGGCCTTGGTGCGCCGCTCCGATCGCTCCGCGACCGAACCGCAAAAGACGAAGCTTTCCGTCGGCGACCTCGAGATCGATCTGCTCGCCCGCGCCGTCTCGCGCGCCGGCCGCTCGATCCCGCTTGGCGCGCGCGAATTCAACCTGCTCGAATTCCTCGCGCGCCATGCCGGCCAGGTGGTGACGCGCACGATGATGCTCGAGAAGATCTGGAACTACCATTTCGATCCGGGCTCGAACGTGGTCGACGTCCACATCGGTCGCCTTCGTCGCAAGCTCGAGGACGGCTTCCCCACGCCGATCCTGCACACGGTGCGCGGGGCAGGATACCGGCTCGCCGTCGAAGGCTGATTCTTGGTGGGGATCCGCCTTTCGGTCACCGCGCGGATCGCACTGCTGTCGATCGCGCTTGCGCTGGTGTCCAACCTCGCGCTGGTCGGCTTCGTCTGGAAGACCACCAGCGCCGACGCGATCGATGCGATCCGTCGTGAGACGACCGAGCAATCGGAAAGCTTGCGCGCGGTGTGGCGCAGCGGGGGGCTTCCTGCGGTCCGTCAGGCGATCGACAGTGCGGTCGTGCCGGGCGACGTGTCGCTCGTCCTCGCGGTCGTCGATCCAAAGGGCCGGGCCGTGGTCGGCATCGCCCCCGAACGCCTCGCCGTCCCGCTTCGCGTCACCCAGTTCCGGATTGCGCGATTGGGCGCCGACGAACTCTGGTCCGCGCGGGAGACGGGATATGCACTTCACCCGCTGGGCAGCTACTGGCTCCTGACTGGCCGCAACCTGGACCTGATCGCGGCGGAAGAACGGGCGATCGAACGCGCGCTCGCGGTCGCCGTATTCCTGTCGCTCGCGCTTGGCGTGGTGGGCGGACTGGTCCTTACCCGCTACGTCAGTCGCCGGCTCGACGGCATCGCCAAGGCGATCGAGGCCGCCGGAGAGGGCGATCTCTCCCGTCGTGTCGACATGATCGCAGGCGGCGGCGATGCGTTCGACCGTCTCGCCGCGCGACTGAACGTCATGCTCGGCAAGCTCGAAGGCGTGATGGCCGAACTGCGGATCGTCACCGACAGCCTCGCGCACGATCTGCGCTCGCCGCTCGCCCGCCTGCGCACCAAGACCGAGCAGGCGGTGCTGATCGCCGATCCTGACGCGCGTGAGGCCGCACTTGGCGGGCTGCTGGTCGAGACCGACCTCGTCATGCGGATGCTGACGATGGTGATCGAGATCAGCCGCTCGGGCTCGGTCTCGCGCGATCGCTTCATCGAGGTATCGCCCGCGGACCTTCTGGAAGAGATCGGCGAACTCTACGCGCCCGTCGCGGAGGACGCCGGGCTCGTCTTCATGATCGCGATCGACGACCGCCCGCCGCCGATGAAGCTTCACCGCGAACTGATCAGCCAGGCGATCACCAATCTGATCGACAACGCACTTCGCCACGGCGCGGGTGGTGGCGAGGTCACGCTGCGGATCGTCCACCGCACCGACGGCGTCGCGATCCAGGTCGAGGACCGCGGCCCCGGCATCGCCGCTGCGGACCGCGCGCAGGCGCTCAAGCGCTTCGGTCGCCTCGACAGCGCGCGCTCCACGCCCGGCGCCGGCCTCGGCATGGCGCTGATCGAAGCGGTCGCGCGCCTGCACGACGGTCATTTCGAACTGGCCGACAACGCCCCCGGCCTAGTCGCCCGCATCGTCCTCCCCTCTGATCCTCCCCCGCAAGGGGGAGGTGGCGCGAAGCGACGGAGGGGGAGGACACGGAACGCCAGTCATCGCTTACCGCCCCCTCCGTCTTGCAAGAGCCAGCCACCTCCCCCTGGCGGGGGAGGATCCTGCGCGGCAATCGGTTGACCGGAACCGCCTCCGCGGCGATGCCGTGACCATGACGACGCTAGCCTCCAACCGCCGCATCCTCGCCGCCAGCCTGGTCGGCACCGCGGTCGAGTTCTACGACTTCTACATCTACGCGACCGCCGCGGCGCTCGTCTTCGGGCCGCTGTTCTTCGCCGGACAGTCCGACTCGGCTCAGCTGCTGCTCAGCTATGCGACGTTTGGGCTTGCCTTCGTCGCGCGACCAGTCGGCGCGGTCGTGTTCGGGCATTTCGGCGACCGTGTCGGGCGCAAGTCGACGCTCGTCGCATCGCTATTGCTCATGGGCGGATCGACCGTGGGGATAGCGTTCCTGCCGACCTACGCACAAGTCGGCTGGCTCGCGCCCGCGCTCCTGTGCCTGATGCGGCTGGGGCAGGGGCTCGGGTTAGGCGGCGAATGGGGCGGGGCGGCGTTGCTCGCGGTCGAGAATGCGCCGGCGCACCGCAAGAACACCTGGGGCATGTTCCCCCCGCTCGGCGCGCCGGTGGGCTTCCTTGCGGCAAACGGTCTGTTTCTCGTGATCGGGATGGTGCTGGACGAGGCGCAGTTCCTGGCCTGGGGCTGGCGGATCCCGTTCCTGCTCAGCGCGGTCCTCGTCGGGCTAGGCCTATGGGTGCGTCTGAAACTCACCGAGACGCCGGCGTTCCTGGAAGCGGAAGCAACCGAAGCGCTCCCCAAGGTGCCGATCGCGACGTTGCTCACGCACCACCTCCGCGCGACGCTGGCGGGGACGTTCGGCGTCATCGCCTGCTTCGCGCTGTTCTACCTCGCGACGGCCTTCGCGCTCGGCTACGGTACGAAGACGCTCGGCTATTCGCGCGCGGCGTTCCTTTCGGTCGAACTCGTCGCGATCTGGTTCCTCGCGGGCGGGGTGATCGTCGCGAGCGTGCTGGCAGACCGCCATTCCGCGGCGCGGATGCTGGCGATCGGGTTTGCCGGCTGCATCGGTGTCGGCGCGCTGATGGGGCCGATGCTGGGCTCGGGCTCGCTGTTCACGGTGTGGCTGTGGCTGTCGGGCGCGCTGTTCGTGATGGGGTTCGCCTACGGACCGCTCGGCGGCTGGCTGCCCAGCCTGTTTCCGGCGGGGGTGCGCTACACCGGCGTGTCGATGACGTTCAATCTCGGCGGCGTGCTCGGCGGTGCGCTCGCGCCGATCGTCGCGGAGGCGCTCGCGCCGCGCGGGTTGTGGCTGGTCGGGGGCTATCTGATGGCGGCGGGCGTCTTGAGCCTTGGCGGGCTGCTGATCCTCGGCCGCACACCACACCGCTAGAAATGGTCTCCCGCCTTTGCGGGAGACCACCACATCAGATCGGACGGAGCAGAGTCAGCCGCGCCTTGCCGTGGACGCGCGTCGCGTCGACCTCGAAGCCCGCCAGCTCGACGACCTCGGCCTTTGCCGTCTCCAGGCTGATCCACGTCGCCGGCCCGACCCAACCCAGCCGCGACAGCTTGTCGAGCGCCACCAGCCCGGCCCCGGTATTATACGGCGGATCCATCAGGATCACGTCGAGCGCCACCGGTGCAGGCCCGAGCGCCATCACCGAGGTGGCGCGGACGTCGCCGCGGATCTCCAGCTTGGCGAGGTTCGCCTTCAGCGCGTCGACCGCCAGCTTGTCCGATTCGACGAACATGCACGTCGCCGCGCCGCGCGACAGCGCTTCGATGCCCAGCGCGCCCGAGCCGGCGAACAGGTCGGCGACCGCCAAGCCCTCGAAGCTCCCGACCCGGCTGGTCAGCATCGAGAACAACGTCTCGCGCATCCGGTCCGCGGTCGGGCGCGTAGCGTCACCCTTGGGCGCGACGATCGGGCGTCCGCGCCATTGGCCTGCGATGATCCGCATCAGCGTTTCCCTCCACGTGGGGTACGGGGCGGATGACCGCGCCCTCCCGATGGACCCTTGCCGGGCGCTGCAGGCCGGGTCGGCCGGACAGGCGCATCGGCGCGCGGTGGCCGCGGCTCCGCACCGGGACGTCCCGCCGCACTGCGCGCCGCACGCTTGTCGAGCGAACTCCGGCCGCGCGAGTCGTCAGCCTGCGGACGGAAGCCACGTGGCTGGTCCTGCCGCTGGCCCTGACCCTGACCCTGACCTTGGGACGCATCGGTCCGACGCGGTGTCACCACCCCGCTGGCACCGACACGCGACGGCGCGGCCCGCTCGCGCGGCGGCTTGGCGGCGCGGAAATGCTTGATCTTCGGGCTCGTGCTCAGCGCCTCGCCCCGATCGCGATCCTCGCGACGGTCCGGCCGCGCATTGCCGTCGGTCGGCTTGGCGGCATAGGCCGTGCGCGTGCCGTAGGCGGGCCGCGCATTTTGCTCGGGACGCGTCCAGGGATTGGCGACGTCGCCGCGGGTCTGCGCCGCGGTCGGGCGAATCCGCTCGGGCTTTGCCGACCGCGCGGGGCGCTCGCTGGTGAGCGTCCGGATCGGCGCCCGCGGCGAAGGGCGCACGGTGCGCTCGTCGGGTCGGGCCGCCGTCTTGGGCCGCCCACCGATCCCCGCGCCTGCGCCCGCGCTCGCGCTGATCCCGATATTGGGCCGCGCACCAAGCTCGGCAGGCTTGCCCTTGGCCAGGTCCTTCTGGAACGCGACGACGTCGTGCTGCGTCACTTCGCCGATCTGCCCCGGCATCAGGTCGCCGAGCACGAACGGACCGTAGCGCGTCCGGATCAGCCGCGAGACCTGGAGTTCGAGATGCTCGAGCACGCGGCGCACTTCGCGGTTCTTGCCCTCGGTCAGGATCATCTCGATCCAGACGTTGGCCCCCGTCCGCCGCTCGATATTGGCGTTGATCGATCCGTAGCGCACACCCTCGATCTCGATCCCCTCGATCAGGTCCTCGAGCTGCGGCTGCGTGATCGCCCCATAGGCCCGCGCGCGATAGGCACGCTCGACGCCCGACGCCGGCAGTTCGAGCTGGCGCTTGAGGCCACCATCGGTGGTCATCAGCAGCAGGCCCTCGGTGTTCATGTCGAGCCGCCCCACCGGCACGAGCCGCGGCAGGTCCTTCGGCAGCCGGTCGTAGATCGTCGGCCGTCCCGCGGGATCGCGCTCGGTGACGAGCAGCCCGGTCGGCTTGTGGTACAGGAACAGCCGGGCGGCGCTGGGCGCCTCGACCGGATCGCCGTCGACGGTGACGCCGGCAAGGTTGCGCAGGATCGTCGCAGGCGTGTCGAGGATGGTGCCGTTCAGCGCGACGCGGCCCTCGGCGATCATCCGCTCGATATCGCGGCGCGAGGCGATGCCGGCACGCGCGAGCAGCTTGGCGATCCGGTCGCCCTTGACGGGTGTGGCAGGGGTTGCAGGCGCGTCGGGCGACGGGCTGGCAGTCGGGTTATCGTCTTTTGAAGTCGTCATGGCGCGGCTGATACTATGGATCGGCCGCCAGCGCGAAAATATTTGCGACCGTTCGTGCAGCGGCGCGTTAGGACACGCAAGCGTAACGACGATGTACGCGCGTTCGGGGGCCTGTCGGCGATGTTGTTCGGGAAAAAAAAGCGGCAGATCGTCCGGCTCCTCGTGGTCGAGGACGAGCCATTGGTGGCTTTCGACACCGAATATTTCCTGACCGATGCGAATTTCACGATCGTCGCGACGATCGATCGGGTGGCCGAAGCGCTGCCGATCCTCGCGAGCGATGCGGTGATCGATCTCGTCCTGGTCGACGTCAACCTTGCGGACGGCTCGGGCATCGATGTCGCCCGTGCCGCGCACGCGCGCGGCGTGCCGGTGATGTTCGTCACGGGAAGCTGCCCGGTCGAGGCGACGACGCTCGCCGCAGGCTGCATGGCCAAGCCCTATATGCCGCGGGATCTGATCGCCGCGATCGAGGCGATCGAGGCGATGCTGGGCGGCGGCGAGCCGAAGCGTGTGCCGCAGGGGTTCACCTTGTTTCCGCGGACGGCGTGACGCCGAGCGGTATGACGCTGGGCGGCTAACGTCTTCCCTCGTTCGGACAGCGCGCTATGGTCGCCGCATGTCCACCGATACCGTCGAACGCCGCTCCGTTCTCGCAACGCTCGCACCCTACCTCCGGCCGAGGCCGATCGCCGCGTTGCTGCTCGGCATATCGAGCGGCTTTCCCCTGGCCCTGTTGCTTGGGACGATGGGCTATTGGCTGTCGAAGGTCGGCATCGACAAGAAGACGATCGGCTTCGCGATCGGCCTGACCACGCCGTACACGCTGAAGTTCCTGTGGGCGCCGTTCATCGATCGGTTCGAAATCCCTTTCCTGACCCGCTTGGTCGGACAGCGCCGCGCGTGGCTGTTCGTGGTCCAGGCGCTGTTGTTCGGATCGGTCTGGATGCTCGGGTTCAGCGCGCCGCAGGAGCATCTCGGCGTCTTCGCGTTCTGGGCGATCGTCACCGCGTTTCTCGGCGCGACGCAGGACATCGTCATCGACGCCTATCGTATCGAGATCCTGCCGGAGAACGAACTCCCGCATGGCACGGCCAACAACCAGTTCGGCTACCGCCTGGGCAATCTTGCGGCGGGCGTGGGGACGATCGCGATCGCCTCGTCCGAAGGCCTGGGGTTGGGCTGGGCGCTCGGTTACGGGCTGACCGCATTCTGCGTCATCCCCGGCGCGATCGCCGCACTGTGGGCCGGGCGCGGCCTGCATGACCGCGTCTTGGCCAAGCAACCGCACGAGACCGGCGGACGCTGGCTCGAGGACACGATCATCGGCCCGTTCCGCGAGTTCTTCCAGCGACGCGGCGCGGTACTGATCCTGCTGTTCGTGCTGATCTACAAGCTTGGCGACGCGATGGGGCAGGGGATGCTCAACCCGATGATCGTCGAACTCGGGTTCAGCGATACCGAATTCATCGCGATCAACAAGCTGGTCGGCTTCTGGGGGCTGATCGTCGGCACCGCGCTCGGCGCACCGTTCATGGCATGGCTCGGTCTCGGCCGTGCGCTGTTCGTGTCGGGCGTCCTGATGATGCTCAGCAACTTCACCTTCGTGATCCTGGCATGGCACGGCCACTCGAACACGTGGCTCACGATCGCGGTCGCGACCGAGCAGGTGACCAGCGGGATCGGTCTGACCGTGTTCGTGACCTATCTCTCGGGTCTGTCGAACCTCGCCTATACCGCGACGCAGTTCGCGCTGCTGTCGTCGTTTGCCGCCGTTGGCCGGACGTGGCTGGCGGCACCCGCCGGCTATGCTGCCACCGCGCTCGGATGGCCGGGATTTTGGATGCTGACGATGGTCGTCGCGGTGCCCGGCCTAGGGCTGCTGTGGATATTGTGGCGGCAGGGGTTCGTCGTCGAGAGCGTTCGCCGGGCGCGCGAAGACGAAACGCCGGACAGTCCCGCCGCTACATCGTGATCGGACGGCCCTCGTCGGCAAAGGCGGCAGCGACGGCGGCGGCGCTGGCGAGGACGCCGTCGATGCGACGGACGCCGAGCAGGTCGGCCATCAGGTAGCGCGCGGTTTCGGGCGCGGTCTCGACACGCGCGAGGACCGACAGCATCGCCGATTCGGCCGGCGTCATACGCGCGCAGCAGCACGGCGCGATTGCGATGGTGCCTGCCGAGGTGCCGGCGAGGTCCGCCATCAATGCCCTCAGCAAGACGAGCGGCCGACGAAAGCCTTGCCCGAACGCGGTGAACATCGTGTGCGAGGCGCGGGCGTCGGCAAGGCCATTCGCGCCCATCCGTCGCATCGCGAACAGAGCGATTCGCGCATTTTCACACAGCGGTAGCGCGTGCGGCAGCAACGAGGTCACGCTCGTGATCGTCTGCGTCGAGGCGGACGACGAATTGGGGCGGGTATCGGTCATTCTCGCGACTCCGTGGTGATGCCCACAAGGTCGCCTGTTGGTTATTGATAGTCAATAGCAATAAGAAATCAGTCGGGCGGTTGGTCGTTCGCCGCGAGCACTTCACCGGCGAGATAGAGCGAGCCGGCAATCAGCACGAGGTGCGGGGCGGCGGACTGGCGCGAGATGTTGGCCAACGCCTCGGTCGGCGAGGCGGCCGTCTCTGCGGTCCTGCCGAACGACCGTGCGATCGTCGCCAGGCTCTCTGGCGTGTGATGCGCGTGGCCTGGGACGGGAATAGCGATGACGTGGCCGACCGATGGCGAGAGGATGCGGATCACTGCCTCGGCATCCTTGTTGGCGAGCATGCCGAGCACCAACGTCACTGGGCGACCCTGCGCGAGCGTCCTGAGCGCACGCGCGACCGGTTGCGCGGCATTGGGATTATGCGCGCCGTCGAGCCACAATTCACTGCCGTCGGGCAGGCGCGCGAGAAGCGGTCCGGCGGAGAGGCGCTGCATGCGCGCAGGCCAATGCGCCCAGTCGGCGGCGGCGCGCATCGCGGCTTCGGGGATGTGCAGCACGCCCTGATGCCGCAACATCGCGATCGCCAGCGCAAGGTTGCGCGACTGGTGCGCGCCGACCAGACGCGGGCGATGGGTGACGACCGAAAAGCCGTCGTCCTCATACCGAACGCTCGAGCGTGCCGTCGCGCTGGTCCAGGCCAGACCGCGCGCGAACACCGGCGCGCCGGCGCTGTCGGCAACGGCCGCGATCTTCGCGCGGAGCGCGGCGGGATAGTCCATCGTGACGAGCGGCACGCCCCGCTTGGCGATGCCCGCCTTCTCGCCGGCGATCTCCAGCAGCGTGTCGCCGAGGAAAGACTGGTGGTCGATGCCAAGCGCGGCAATCCCGGTGACGATGGGGTTCGGGATGACGTTCGTCGCATCGAGCCTGCCGCCGAGACCGACTTCGACGATCGTCGCGGCGGCGGGTATGCGCGCGAACGCAAGGAACGCGACGGCGGTCGTGACTTCGAAGAAGCTGGCTTGCAGATCGGCCGCCTGGTCGAGCACCTCTTCCAGCAGAGCGGCAAGCAGCACGTCGTCGATCAGCGATCCGGCGAGACGGATGCGTTCGTTGAAGCGGACGAGATGCGGCGAGGAGTAGACATGGACGCTGTGCCCGGACGCTTCGATCGCCGCGCGGAGGAACGCGCAGGTCGAGCCCTTGCCGTTGGTGCCGGCGACGTGGAACACGGGCGGGAGCGACAGATGCGGGTCGCCGAGGCGGCTCAGCAGCGCGGTGATCCGCTCGAGGCCAAGGATGTCGGCGCCGGGCGACAGCGCGGTCAGCCGGTCGAGCTGCGCCTGAACCGCAGGGGACGAGGAAACGGCATGATCGGGCATTCTAGCTCCCTCTCCCCTCCGGGGAGAGGGCTGGGGGTGAGGGGCTGTTCCAGGCGCAGCACTGCTTGGCTGCCCCTCACCCCGACCCTCTCCCCGGAGGGGAGAGGGAGTAGTAGGTTACGCCGCTTCGCGCGCGCTGAGATACCCGATCACGGTACCGAGCTGCGCGCGCAGGTCCTTGCGGTGGACGACCATGTCGATCATCCCGTGCTCGAGATAATATTCCGACGTCTGGAAATCCTCGGGCAGCTTCTCGCGGATCGTGCTCTCGATCACGCGGCGGCCGGTGAAGGCGAGAGTCGCCTTGGGTTCGGCGATCTGGACGTCGCCGAGCATCGCATAGGCCGCCATCACGCCGCCCGAGGTCGGATCGGTCAGCACGACGATGTAGGGCAGGCCCGCGTCGTGGAGCATCTGGATCGCGACGGTGCTGCGCGGCATCTGCATGAGGCTGAGGATGCCCTCCTGCATGCGCGCGCCGCCCGATGCGGTGAAGATCACGTACGGCACGCGGTCCTCGATCGCCGCCTCGACGCCGCGCACGAACGCCTCGCCCACCGCGAGACCCATCGAGCCGCCCATGAAGCCGAAATCCTGCACGCCGACGACGACGCGGTGGCCGTCGATCGCGCCGCGGGCGTTGATCAGCGCATCCTGCTCGCTATTGTCGGTGCGGGCGGCCTTGAGGCGATCCGTGTAGCGCTTCTGGTCGCGGAACTTGAGCGGATCCTCGGGGACCTTGGGCGCTGGGAGTTCGCTGCAGCTACCCTCGTCGAACAGCTGCGCGAAGCGGACCTTCGGCCCGATGCGATCGTGATGATCGCATTTCGGGCAGACGTAGAGATTGTCCTCGAGCTCCTTGGTGAAGACCATCTGCCCGCAGCCCTTGCACTTGTGCCAGAGATTCTCGGGCGTCTCGCGCTTCGCGACGAAGGGCAGGACGTTGCGGACGCTGTTGAGCCAGCTCATGCGGGAACCTTTCGGGCCGACGCGATGGCATCGGCGAGAGACGTGATATAGGCGCGGACGGGCTCGGCCGCAGCGGCGCCGTGTTGCGCGACCAGTTCGACGATCGCCGATCCGACCACGACGCCGTCGGCGACGCGCGCGACGTTCGCCGCCTGTTCGGGCGTGCGGATGCCGAAGCCGACCGCGACCGGAATGTCGGTCTCCGCCTTCAGCCGCGCGACGGCATCCTCGATCGAGCCTTGCTGCGCCTGCTGGAGCCCCGTGATCCCGGCGACCGAGACGTAATAAAGGAACCCACTCGCGCCATCGAGCACGGTCGGCAGCCGCGCGGCATCGGTCGTCGGCGTGGCGAGGCGGATCAGGTCGATCCCCGCGGCGCGCAACTGCGGCCCGAGCGCATCGTCCTCCTCGGGCGGCACGTCGACGCAGATCACGCCGTCGACGCCGGCGGCGGCGGCGGCCTGCGCGAACCAGTCCGCCCCGCGCCGGAGCATCGGGTTGCCGTATCCCATCAGCACCAGCGGCACGTCCGGATGGCGCGCGCGGAACGCGGAGGCGGTCGCGAGGATGTCCGCGGTGCGCGTGCCCTGCGCCAGGCTGCGGATGTTGGCGGCCTGGATCGCAGGGCCGTCGGCCATCGGATCGGTGAACGGCATGCCGAGCTCGATCGCATCCGCCCCGCCCGCGACGAGCGCGTCGAGGATCGGACCGGTCGCCTCGGTGGTCGGATCACCCGCGGTGACGAACGCGACGAGCGCGGCGCGGCCTTGCGCGGCGGTCCGGGCGAACGTGGCGGCGAGGCGGCTCAAATCGCCACCCCGAGCGCTTCGGCGACGGTGAAGATGTCCTTGTCGCCGCGGCCGCACAGGTTCGCCAGGATGATCTGGTCCTGCCGCATTTCGCGCGCCTTCTTCGTCACGGTGGCGATGGCGTGGCTTGGTTCGAGCGCGGGGATGATGCCCTCGGTCCGGCACAGCAGCTGGAACGCGTCGAGCGCCTCGGTGTCGGTCGCGCTGTCATATTGCACGCGGCCGATATCGCGCAGCCATGCATGCTCGGGGCCGATGCCGGGATAGTCGAGCCCGGCCGAGATCGAGTGCGCCTCGGTGATCTGGCCGTCCTCGTCCTGCAACAGATAGGTCTTGTTGCCGTGGAGCACGCCGGGGAAACCGCCCGCAAGGCTCGCCGCATGCTGCTTGTCGAGCCCATGGCCCGCGGCTTCGACGCCGAGCATCTGCACGTCGGCATCGTCGAGGAACGGGTGGAACAGCCCGATCGCGTTCGACCCGCCACCGATCGCGGCGACGAGCATGTCGGGCAGGCGGCCGGTCCGCGCGAGCATCTGCGCGCGCGCCTCGGTGCCGATCACGCTCTGGAAATCGCGGACCATCTCGGGATACGGATGCGGGCCCGCCGCGGTGCCGATGATGTAGAAGGTATCATGGACGTTCGCCACCCAGTCGCGCATGCCCTCGTTCATCGCGTCCTTCAGCGTGTGCGCGCCCGACGTCACCGGGCGCACTTCGGCGCCGAGCAGCTTCATGCGGAACACGTTGGGCGCCTGCCGCTCGACGTCCTTGGCGCCCATGTAGATCACGCAAGGCAGGCCGAAGCGCGCGCAGACGGTCGCAGTCGCGACGCCGTGCTGGCCCGCGCCGGTCTCGGCGATGATCCGCGTCTTGCCCATCCGGATCGCGAGCAGGATCTGGCCGATGCAGTTGTTGATCTTGTGCGCGCCGGTGTGGTTCAGCTCGTCGCGCTTGAACCAGATCTGTGCGCCCATGCCCTCGGGCGCGGACTCGCGCAGCGCTTCGGTGAGCCGTTCGGCGTAATAGAGCGGGCTCGGGCGGCCGACATAATGTTCGAGCAAATCGTCGAACTGCGCCTTGAACGCAGGGTCGACCTTGGCGGCGCGATACGCCTCGTCGAGTTCGAGGACGAGCGGCATCAGCGTCTCGGCGACGTAGCGTCCGCCGAAGTCGCCGAAATGGCCGCGCTCGTCGGGCTGCGCGCGGTAGGAGTTGGGAGCAAGGGGAGCGTTCATGGGACGCGCTTTAGCACCTCGTGCAACCTCGCCAAGCCCTTGTATCCCCGTGAAGGCGGGGATCCAGTCTGGGCACCCGCCTTCGCGGGTGAACATTTCAGGCGGTGGTCGCCTTTAGGAATGCGGCGATCTTCGTCTCGTCCTTCTTGCCGGGCTCACCCTCGACCCCGGAAGACACGTCGACCAGTTCCGCACCCGTCCGCCGGATCGCTTCCGCGACGTTCGCCGGATCGAGCCCGCCCGACAGCGCCCAAGGCAGCGGGTGTTTGAACCCGTCGAGCAGATCCCAGTCGAACCGGAGCCCCATGCCGCCCGGCAACGCAGCCGAATCGGGGGTCTTCGCGTCGTACAGGATCCGGTCGGCAACCCCGGCAAAGCCATGCGCGGCATCAAGATCGCCGCGTGTGCGAACCGCCACGGCCACCCACGTCTCGATCCCGAACTTCGCGTGGATCGCGGCAGCCCGAGCCGGCGTCACCTTGTGAAGTTGCAGCACGTCGAGTGCAGCGGCCGCAACCGCCTGTTCGAGCATCTCGTCCTCGGGATCGACGAACACGCCGACCTTTGCGACATGACCCGGCACGCGTGCGCCAAGTTCTGCGGCCTTCGCAAACGTCACATGCCGCGGCGAGGCGGGGAAGAACACGAACCCGACATGGCTCGCGCCGTGCCGGATCGCAGCGTCGAGCGTCGTGGGGGTGGAAAGGCCACAGATCTTGGCGGTAGTCATGGTCTTCCTTCAGTGCCGTCGACGGGAATTGTATCGTACAGACAATTCCAACGGCCCCGTCATCCTGACGAAAGTCAGGATCCAGAGCCATGGCCGCCAGCATTCGTTACCCTGGATCCTGACTTTCGTCAGGATGACTTTCGTTAGGATAACGGCGCGCGCTCAGAGCGTGGCGCCGATCGCACGGGCGGCGGTGTCGGGATCTTCGGCCTGCGTGATCGGACGGCCGACCACCAGGATCGAGGCCCCCGCGTCCATCGCCTGGCGCGGCGTAACGACGCGCTTCTGGTCGCCGATCTGCCCGTCGGGCAGGCGCACACCGGGAACGACGAAGAACCCCTTCGGCCAGATCGCCTTTGCCGCCGCAACCTCGGCACCCGAGCAGACGATGCCGTCCACCCCCGCCTGGCACGCCAGTTCGGTCAGCCGCGAAACCTGATCGTGCGCACTGCCGGTGACGCCGGTGGCGGCAAGATCGGCCGCATCGAGGCTGGTCAGCATCGTCACCGCGATCACCTTGGTGCCGACAGGAGCGGCAGCCTTGGCGTCCTCCAGCATCGCCCGACCGCCACTGGCATGCACGGTCAGGATCGCCGGCTTCAGCGCGCCCAACGCCTGCACCGCCTTGGCAACGGTGTTCGGAATGTCGTGGAGCTTCAGGTCGAGGAAGATCGGCAAGCCGAGTTCCGCCATCGCATGCACGCCGGACTGGCCGTGCGCGGAGAAGAATTCGAGACCCAGCTTGATCCCGCCGACATGATGGCGGACGCGCGTCGCCATCGCCTTCGCGCGGGCCAGATCTGGCGTGTCGAGCGCGACGTAGATCCGGTTGCTCATTGCGCGCCCCCCGGCGCGACGGTGGTCGGCACGACGGAAGGGTGCCCGATCGGCGACGGTGTCGCGGGGCGCGTGGCGGACCCATCGATCGGCACTGCAACCACCGGCTCGGGCCGCGGCGTGCGCAGGTCGAGCAGCTCGCGCTCGCATGTCGAGAGCCGCTGGCGCAGCCGCCACCGGATCGCGTGATTGTACAGCATCGTCGGCACGAACCCGATCAGGAACGTCACCAGCAGCAATAGCGGCAGGTTCACGTCGGCGATCAGCCCACCCCAGAGCTGGATCTGGACGGCGTTCCAGTTGCTGATGGTGAAGACTGCGGCGATGAACGCCAGCAAGCACCAGAACAGGATTTTCAGGAACTGCATGCGGCGACCCTTTATCATTCCCCAATCGCGTCGAAACGCCATTGGCAACGCAGAGCTACCGCCCCATCGGCGTTTTGGCCAGTCTTCTACCTGACCAGAGGGGGCGTTAGCCGATTTCGGTCCGCAGCTGCGCGATCAGCGGCAGGATCGCGGTGAGCCTCGGCTCCTCCTCGTCGAGGATGGCGAGGAACGCGGCGCGCTTGATCGCCGCGACCCGGCCCGGCTTCATGCGGACGGTCGACGGCAGCGTCGAGACGGTAATGTCGATCATCCGCTCCGACCCGTGCAGCCGCCCCCACAGATAGTCGTTCTCGCGGTAGGCGCGGCTGAAGAACGCGCCGAACGTCCCGAACTGGATGCCCTTCAACGTCGCCTCCGCGCCACCGGAGCGGATCGCAGTCGCGTCGTCGGGTGCGATCCGGTCGACCTTGATCGGATCGAACTCGTCGAGGCCTTCGCCCTGCAGCAACGGCAAGGTCGCCGTGTCGAAATACGGAAAACCGAGATAGGCCAGCAACAGCGTTCGGCGCGTCGGCTTGGCGAGCGCGGCGAACGCCTCCGCCAGTCGCTGGTCGGTTTCCGCATCGAGGCGCTCGAGATCGAACGTCCGGCCCAGCGTCTCCAGCACCGCCGTCGCATCGCCGCGCATCGCTCGCACCGCATCGTGCAACCCGGTATGCATCTCGCCGCGAAGGCGATCGAGATACGGCGACAGCGACTCGTAGATCGCGTCGCGCATCGGGCCCAGCTCGGGCTCGTCGGCGGCGGTCTCCACTTCGGAGAGGCGCCGTGCCATCAACCGCAGCCGTCGAATCCGGAAGCCGATGTCAAAGGTCCGCAGGAACGCGATCGACGCCGCACTGGCCCCGCCCGGATGGCCCGAGCCAAGCTGATCCGCGCCCGACGCAGCGACATGCGCGACGATCGCCGCCCGGATCTGCGCCAGTCGCCGCGGCCGGTGGTGCAGTCCGGCATCGAACAACAGCAGCGCCAGCGTCTCGATCACCGCACTGCGCTTCAGATGGCCGTACGCGACGAAGCCATAGCCCGAACTCGCCGCGGCGGCCTTTTGCGCCCGTCGCCGCCAGGCGATCAGCCGCGGTGCGGTCGGTCGGTCGAGGAACAGCGTGTGACCGAACAGCGATTCGACATCGGCCTCCACCTCCGGCCGGATCGCGGTTAGAATGCCGCGCATCCGGTCGATCCGCGCGGAGCGTTCGGCGATCGCCTCCAGATTGTCGCGGATCGGCTGCTGGCGCGGAATGTCGCTGATCGCGCCGATGATCGTCTGGAAGAACCCCGGCGTCCCGCCGCCGCGATTGAGCCGCAGCTTGATGTCCGGCGAGGGGTCTATGTAGATGAAACGCCGGTCGATCTGGCGCCGCGCCGGTCGCTCCTTCAACGCATCGAGCGCGGGCCGGAACGGCGCGTTCGCAAGCACCGATCCGTCGATCAGCACCGCGCTCTCCGCCGCGTTCGCCGCAGTATGACGCGGCAGCACGCGCGCCAGGAAGCCGCTGCGCCCCGGCCATGCGATCTTGCGCTGCACCAGAACGCCATCCAGTTCGGCGACCGTGAACGGGGGAAAAGCGCCCGGGAAGCTCGACGTCGCCCGCGCCGCGAACGCCAGTTCCGCGGGCGGCGCGAGCGTATCGCACACACCGCCATTGTCGGTGAAATCGACCACCAGGCGATGCTCCGTCTCCACGACTTCCGCCGGCGAATTGAGCTGCAACCGTTCGGGATGCCCGGAAAAGTCGGTGACCGTCACGAACAGGTCGAGCGGTTGGCCCGGCGGCAACAGGCGCGGGCCGCGCTCGCTGGCCGCCATCGCGTCGAACGCATCGAGCAGCAGATTGGTGAAGGTCTTCCCCCCGAACGGCGGCTCGAACCAGCGCGAGCGGATGAAGTGCGACAGCTTGGTGCGCACCTCCTCGCGGGTCGGATCGTCGAGTGCGTCGACCTTGTCGGTGCTGCGCCCTGCCGCCATCCACGCGAGCGGCATCGCCCAGGCCTTGGAAAACCGCGATTTCGGCGCCGCTTCGGTATCGATCAGTGCCTCGACATCGGCCGACGTCATCCAGAGGTCGGTCAGCGGGTCGAGGCTCTGCCCGGTCGCGATCGCCTGCGCCAGGAAGATGCCGTTTATCCCGCCTGCGCTAGCCCCGGCGATGATGTCGGCGAGGACGCGGACGCGGATCGCGCCATGCGCCTCGATCTCCTGGAGCAGCGCGTGATACACGCCTTCGCTGCCGCTCCTGGGCGTGTCGCCGTCATGGAAGGCGCGACTGGCGCAGACGAGCCGCCAGATTTCCTTGGTGATGCCGTGCATGTAGACCGCAAGGCTGATCCCGCCATAGCAGACGAGCGCCAGTCGCAGTTCCTTCTCGCGCATTCTACATCCTCAATACCGACGGAACCGCTCGGGGCCTATCCGGTGGCCCCGGTCCGGTCCGTCGGTGTCTTCGTTGCCAGAATAGCCCAGATCGGCAAGTGATCCGAGGCTTTCCGCGCCGCCGGGCTCGCGTGTACGCCGCACTCGACCACGTTCAAGTCCGACGACACCATGATCCGGTCGAGTCGAGCGATCGCGCGCCGCGAATGGAAACTCGCCCCCGTCTCGGCGAACGCATAGTCGCGGCCGAAGTCGCGCAGGCACCCGGCGCCCGCGCTCCATTCGTTGAGGTCGCCCATCATCACCGTCGGATGCGCCTGCGCGCAGGTGTCGACATGGTTCATGATCGCGGCGGCCTGCTTGCGCCGCCACAAGCCGGACAGGTCGAGATGCATGCCGAGCACGCGCAACACGCCGCTCGCGAACTGGATATCGGCCATTACCGCCCCGCGCGGTTCGAGCGAGGGGAGGTGGAGCGGTTCGCTGTCGATCACCCGCGCCGACTTGCGGACGAGGATGACGTTGCCGTGCCAACCCATGCTGAGCGCGCGCAACCCGAAGTCGACCGGCTTCCAGTCGCTATGCTCTTCCAGCAGGTGATGCGGCAGCACGCAGGCCTTCGCCCCGAATCGCCGATCCGCTTCCTGCAGTGCGATCACGTCCGCATCGATCTCGCGCAGGACCTCGACCACGCGTTCGGGGTTGCGCCGACGGTCGAGCCCGATGCCCTTGTGGATATTGTAGCTGGCGACCTTGATCATGCGTGTGCCCTATAACGCGACGGGCGCGATCCGGGTTGCAGAATGACGGCACGCGCCATGCAAAAGGCACTGACTGTCGGTCGCCGGGAAGAATTGCGGTGCCGAAGCGCGGTCGTGGAGCGGAGACGCGCGCCGGCGCGTTGTGTGCCTGAATTGTGGGGGAATGCTGGTGCGTCTTGGTTTGATCGGTGCATCGCTGCTGGCGATGACGTGTGCACTCTCGGCCTGCGAAGTGAAGACGACGACGGCCTCCAACACGCAACAGCCGGCAGCGGCAGCGCCCGCGGGCGCCCCGACCGGATGGACCACGACCACCGCCGGCCAGTTGCGCAAGGCGATCGCGGCACGCGGCGCACATGGTCTCGACCGGATGACGTTCGATGCCAGCGCGCAACCGGGTGCCGGTGACGATGCCTTGACCAAGGCTGCGCTCGCATATGGCAAGGCCTTGTCGCAGGGCGCGACCGATCCGACCAAGCTGTTCGACGTCTATACCGTGCCCCGCCCGCAGGTCGATCTCGGCCGTGGCCTCGCGGCGGCGCTTCAGGCCGGCGATGTCGGCACGTGGCTTGCCGGGCTGGCGCCGCAGGATGCTAATTACGCGCGCCTGTCCAAAGCCTATCTCGCGACACCGAAATGGGAGCAGACGCCGGCCTCCGCGATTCCCGATACGGGCAAGCCGATCAAGCCCGGTGAGTCCGATCCCCGCGTGCCTGCGATCGCGCACCAGTTGGTTGCGTTCGATTATCTCGACAAGGCAGCGGCACAGGGCGATCGCCTGACCCCGGCGATGATCCTCGCGATCAAGAAGATGCAGGCGGATTACGGTATCAAGCCCGACGGCATGATCGGCAGCGCGGCGCTGGGCATCCTCAACCTGTCCGACGCGGATCGCGCGCGGGCGATCGCGGTCAATTTGGAGCGACTCCGCTGGCTCGATCGCAACGCGCCGACGACGCGGATCGACGTCAACCTTGCGGCGGCACGGCTGAGCTACTGGCGCGACGGCAAGCTGGTCGACAGTCGCAAGGTGGTGGTCGGCGAGCCCGACAAGGAAACGCCGCAGCTCGGGTCGCCGATCTTCCGGCTCGTCGCCAATCCGACCTGGACGGTGCCGCGTTCGGTCGAGAAGAAGGAGATGGCCGGCAAGGGCGCCGGATATCTGCGCGCCAACAACCTGGCATGGAAGAACGGCTGGCTGGTCCAGCAATCGGGGCCGAAGAACTCGCTTGGCTTGGTGAAGTTCGACATGTCCAACGATCATGCGATCTATCTGCACGACACGCCCGCCAAGCAGTTGTTCGCCGAAATCCAGCGCCAGCGCAGCCACGGCTGCGTGCGCGTCGAGGATGCGCTCGGGTTCGCCGAACTGCTCGCCAAGGACGAGGGCGTGACCGACCAGTGGCACGCCGCCCGCGCGACCGGCAAGGAGACGTTCGTCAAGTTGCCGAAGGAGATACCGGTCCGTCTGCTCTATCAGACCGTGCTGTTCGACGATTCCGGCGAACCCGTCATCCGCGCCGACCCATATGGCTGGAACGACCGCGTCGCGGTCGCGCTGGGGCTGGGGACGAGCGCGAGCTACAAGCCGGCGGCACGTGACGCCGACGTCGGGCCGTAAAGCCTGGTCTAGCGCGCCCTGTCCCAGTCACCCCGCGCAGGCGGGGATCCATTTTGGCGGACACGAGCAAGTTTCGTAGGGTCAGCTAAGACGGGTTCCCGCATGCGCAGGAATGACGGATATGTGGCCCGTTACCCCTCGAGCGTCGTCGTCGAGGGGTAATGCTTATCGAGATGCCGCTTGATGATCCGCAGATTGCGCGTGTTCGAGCGGAAGAAGAAGTCCGGGATCGCCCCCACGAACGGGATCATGCCGAACGCCCAGTCGAGCCCGACATTGCCGAACATCCGCGCCATCTGGATCTTCGACATGCCGATGTTGCGCGCTTCCCATGCCATCCACGCGCCGACCGCCGCCGCGATCGTGCTGCCGGCGAGCGGGATGAGGTCGAGCACGACGTCCAAGCCGACCTTGCGGTTGGTGCGGGGGATGACGAACAACCCCTCCATCACGCGCTCCATCGCCTCGACCCGGCGGCGCACCGACAGCGCGTCCTTGCCGAGCGGCAGCGTGTGTAAGATATTGCCGGGTGTGATGCGGGTGGTGTTCGGGTTCATCGATCCTAGTTGGTATCGGGGCGCAACCGGTTCAACGGGTGCCACGCGCGCGTGTTCGCCTGCCATTGGCTGAGCCGCGCCGTGACAAGCGACCAGCGCAAGGGCCGCGCCAAAGGAATGAACGCCACATCCTCGTTCATCGCGGCATCGGCGGCGGCGATGCGGACGCCGCGCTCGGCCAGCGTCGGCGCCTCGCGCGCCTCCTCGAGCGCGGCGCGGGCCGCATCGCCGCACGCGACGCAGGCCGCCGCCAGATACCAGCGTGCGCTGTCATAGGGCGCCACCGCATCGACCAGCTTCAGCTCGGCCGCGTCGTCGATCCCGACTCGCCGGGGGACGATCCCGATCGCCATCAGCGACGCCGCGACCTGCGCATACAGTAACGTCGCCCCGGGCCCGGCGGGAAGCGCGATGCGCAATTCGATCGGTCCCGGCGTCTGCCGCGTCCACGCCGCCACCCGCTGTCGCGCAGCCGCGCGGCGTTCGTCCTGCGTCAGCAACGTCCATGCCGGCACCTGCGGCAGCGCGGCGGAGTCGAGGATATCCGGCAGGATGCGATCCGCCGCGTCCCAGTTGGGCGCGATCGCCGCCGTGACCGCCGATCGGTCGATCGCGGAGGACACGGCGGCGCGGTTGGCGGCGTCGGCCATGAACCCGTCGCGCCGGACGATCGCCAGTCCGAACAGGCCTACCGCAGGATCCACGCGGATGCTCGCCGGCGTGATGTCAGTCGTGGCCAGCAGCGGCCAGTCGACGAAGCGGCCGCCGCTGACCAGGTCGGAATCGCGATTGGCGAACCGCGCGATCGCCCGCGCCGCGCGTTCGCCGATCAGCCGAACATCTTCCTGGGGCTTCGCCGCGCGCTGGTCGTCGGGATCCGCTTGGCCAGGATCGAACGCAGGACGCAACAGCGGCGCGCGGCCGCTGCGCGCGACACGGAACGGCCCGGTCCCGCCGGTCGGACGTAGTCGCAGCAACGCGAGTTCGGGTTGCGCGAACAGTTTCAGCAGATCGGGGCGCGGCCGCGACAGTCGCACCTCGATCACCTGCGGAGTCATCACGACGATTTCGTCGATCGCGGTGAGGAACGGCGCGAGCGGATTGCGCGCGCGCGCGCCTGCGCGTGCGTCCCCGGAGTCGGAGCCGCGGCCGCCGCCAATCTGTTTCTGGAGCATCGCCACGACCTGCTCGGCGGTCACTGGCGTCCCGTCGCCCCAGTCGCCCTCGCGCAGGCGGAAGATGTAGCTCATCCCGCTATCGATCACGATCCAGCGCTCGGCGATCCCCGGCTCGATCTGCCCCGCGGCATCGAACCGCACCAGCCCTTGAGCGGTCGAGGCCATCAGCAGGCGGGCAGGGGTATCGAGCGCAACGCGGCTCGCATCTGCGACATGCGGAACCCCGCCGATCGCGCTGACCACCACCGCGCCGGTATCCGGCCGTCGATCGCAGGCGGCCAGCAAAGCGCACCCGGCGAGCAGGCCCGCGGTCAACGGCATTTTCAAGCCCCAAGTGCGCAAGCCACGCGTCGGCAAGGCAAGAGAGTTGGTGCGGACGGCGGGACTCGAACCCGCACTCCTAGGGAGGGAGATTTTAAGTCTCCTGCGTCTACCGGTTTCGCCACGTCCGCACACGGCCCCAACAAGACGAGGTCGCGCGCAGGGTCAACCCATCTTGCTCGGTCATCGGCATATTCCTGTGCGTCCTGCGCGCAGGGCAGCTTGGAACGGTAGCGCTCACACGTTTAGGCGAGCGCGCATTTCCTTGCCCGGCTTGAAATAGGGTACACGCTTGGCCTCGACCTCGACCACTTCGCCGGTGCGCGGGTTGCGGCCGGTACGCGCGTCGCGCGCACGCGTGGAAAAGGCACCGAAACCACGCAGTTCGACACGACCGTCGGCGGCAAGTCGCTTCGATATCTCGTCGAAGAACGTGCTGACGATCAGTTCGACTTCGTTAGGCTGCAAGTCCGGATGCGCCTCGGCGATCTTAAGGACTAGTTCAGATCGGATCATTCGAGCCCCCGCTCATATAAGCGCTAAGAAATTGATACAGGTCAATATGCGAGTCATTAGCACCAAACGAGGAACAGTCAAAAACCAAAGTGGCTTGGACAAGAAAAAGCCCGGCATGTTCGAGACATGCCGGGCCGTTTCACCGATAAACCGTTAGGTCTTCGTTAAGGCTTTACTTCTTGTCGGCTTCCGTACGGGCCTTGAGAGCCTCGCCCAGGATGTTGCCGAGGGTCGCGCCGGAATCCGACGAACCATATTGAGCAACGGCCTGCTTCTCTTCGGAGATTTGCATCGCCTTGATCGAGAAGGTGGGCTTCTTCGAACGATCGAAGCCGGTGACCATTGCGTCGAACTTCTGGCCGACCTGGAAACGCTCCGGACGCTGCTCGTCGCGATCGCGACCCAGATCCGTGCGCTTGATGAAGCCGGTCGCGCCATCGTCGCCCTGCTGCACTTCGAGGCCCGCATCGCGGACTTCGAGAACAGTGACCGTGACGATCGCGTTCTTGTTCAGCTTGTCGCCTGCTGCTGCGATGCCGCCGGCCGAAGGCCCGCCACGCTCGAGCTGCTTCATGCCGAGCGAGATACGCTCCTTCTCGGCGTCGATGTCGAGCACGACGGCTTCGACGGTCTCACCCTTGCGATGCAGGTTGAGCGCGTCCTCGCCCGAAACGCCCCAGGCGATGTCGGACATGTGGACCATGCCGTCGACGTCGTTGTCGAGGCCGATGAACAGACCGAATTCGGTCGCGTTCTTGACTTCGCCTTCGACGGTCGAACCGATCGGATGAGCGGCAGCGAATGCCTCCCAAGGATTGGCCTGCGCCTGCTTGAGGCCGAGCGAGATGCGACGCTTCTCGGAATCGACTTCGAGGACCATGACGTCGACTTCCTGCGAGGTCGACACGATCTTGCCCGGATGGACGTTCTTCTTGGTCCAGGACATTTCCGACACGTGGACCAGGCCTTCGATGCCCGCTTCCAGCTCGACGAACGCACCATATTCGGTGATGTTCGTGACGCGGCCGGTGAGCTTTGCGCCGACCGGATACTTGACCATCGCGCCATCCCAGGGATCGCTCTCCAGCTGCTTCATGCCGAGGCTGATGCGCTGGGTGTCCTTGTTGATGCGGATGATCTGCACCTTGACGGTGTCGCCGATGTTCAGGACTTCGCTCGGGTGACCAACGCGCTTGTAGCTGAGATCGGTGACGTGCAGCAGGCCATCGATGCCGCCGAGATCAACGAACGCACCGTAATCGGTGATGTTCTTGACGACGCCGTCGATGATCTGGCCCTCGGCCAGGCTCAGGATCAGGCCCGAACGCTGCTCGGCGCGCGTCTCTTCGAGAACGGCGCGACGCGACACGACGATGTTGCCGCGCTTGCGGTCCATCTTCAGGATCTGGAACGGCTGGGGGATGTCCATCAGCGGGGTGACATCGCGCACGGGGCGGATATCGACCTGCGAACCGGGCAGGAACGCGACGGCGCCGTTCAGGTCGACGGTGAAGCCACCCTTCACGCGACCGAAGATCACGCCTTCGACGCGGGTCGTCTTGGAGAATTCGGTTTCCAGCTTGTCCCATGCGGCTTCGCGACGGGCGCGATCGCGGCTGAGCATCGCTTCGCCGTGGACGTTCTCGACGCGGTCGACATAGACTTCGACTTCGTCGCCGACCTTCAGGTCAGCCTTCTGGCCCGGCGCTGCGAATTCACGAAGCGGCACGCGGCCTTCCGACTTCAGACCGACGTCGATGACGGCCATGTCGTTTTCGATGCCGGTCACGGTGCCATGCACCACGCGGCCCTCGAAGCTATCGGCGTCGCCGAGCGTTTCGTTCAGCATCGCCGCGAAATCGTCGCGGGTCGGCATTACCTGGGTTGCCATAGAATTCAGTAATCCTAGTCTGTTTCCGGCCAAGCGGTTGGGTCCGCTGGTCTTGGCCTTCGTTGCCGCGACGACCGAACGCCGGCGCAGCATCCGGACGGCACGAGGCGCAGAGGACGTAGACGCTGAATGCGAAAACGGCGCGTGAGACTCATAGGTCTCCGCGCCTTCCTCCACGAGCATCGCTCGCCGGACGCCTCCATGTAGCGGAAACCGCGTCTCGGAGCAAGTTGGCTGCTGCTTCGTTAGGGGCCGCTCACAACAGGAGCGAAGATTTGAGCGAACGCGGCATTCTCGTGCTGGGCTGGATCGCCACGGCGACGGCTATCGTGATGTATCTGTCGTATATCGACCAGATCATGCTGAACCTTGGCGGGCAAAAGGGGTCGGTGGTCCAGCCGTTTGCGACAATGGTCAATTGCGGGCTCTGGGTGGCGTATGGCGTGCTGAAGCCAAAGCGCGACTGGCCGATCGCGGTGGCGAATTTTCCGGGTGTGGTGCTGGGGGCGATTACGCTGGCGACCGCTCTGTAGGGGGCGTTGGCTCTCAGCTTCTTTGTTCTCCCGCGAAGGCGGGAGCCCAGTCTGGGTCCCCGCCTTCGCGGGGAAACAATGTTGGTGCATGGGAGTCCACCTAAAGAGCCACCACCCCGGCGGAGGCCGGGGCCCAGTTGGGGGACGTCGCTAACGAGGGCCGGTCCTCCGTTACTGCGACCTTTCCACCTGGGCCCCGGCCTTCGCCGGGGTGGTGCACTCGCCCAGGTGGTCGAAGCCCTAAACCGAAGCCTTCTTCGCCCGCTGCGCCTCGACCAGCGCCACCGCACGCTGCACCGAAGCCTCGATCGACAGAAAACTCGTATCCAGCAAAGCAGCATCCGCCGCCATCACCAACGGCGCCGTAGACCGCCCGCTATCCCGCGCATCCCGCGCCCGAATATCCGCCAGCACGCGGTCCTTGCTCGCGGTCCCACCGCGCGCCTGCAACTCCGCATGCCGCCGCTGCGCGCGAATATTCGGGGTAGCCTTCACGAACAGCTTGGCGTCCGCATCCGGCGCGATCACCGTGCCGATATCGCGCCCATCGAGAATCGCGCCACCCTCCTGCGCCGCGAACCGCTTCTGCCGCTGCATCAGCGCCGCGCGGACCAGCGGATGCGCCGACACGATCGAGGCCAGCGCGCCGATATCGTCGTCGCGAAGTGCCGGATCGGTCATCATCGCATCGTCGAAATCGCACGCAGCGACCGCATCGGCTTCGCTCTCGGGATCGAGCCCCATCCGCGCCACGTTCAACGCGACCGCGCGGTACAACAGCCCGGTATCGAGGTAGGGAAGCTTGTAATGCTTGGCCAAGGCACGCGCGATCGTGCCCTTGCCCGATGCTGCCGGGCCGTCGACTGCGATGATCATCTTAATTCCCCTGGCCGGTAAGCGCATCGAGCGACCGGAAGAACACGGGGTAGCTCGTCGCCACCGGCGATACATCATCGATCGTGATCGGCTCGCGGCTCCCAAGTCCAGCCACCACCATGCTCATTGCGATGCGATGATCGAGTTTCGAGGCCACCCGAGCGCCGCCGCGTATCGCCGCGCCACCCGATCCGGTGATCGCCATGCCGTCCTCAAATTCCTCGCACACCAAGCCGCACGCCTCCAGAGCGATCCGCATCGTCGTGATCCGATCCGATTCCTTGACGCGCAGTTCGTGCGCACCGCGCGCGACCGTCGTGCCGGTCGCGAACGCCGCAGCGACGAACAGCACCGGATATTCGTCGATCATGCTCGGCGCCAGATCGGCCGGCACCTCGATCGCGGTCAGGGGGGCATGCCGCACGCGCAGGTCCGCGACGGGTTCGCCGCCGACGGTCCGCGGGTCGAGCTCGGTGATATCCGCCCCCATCATCCGCAACGCGGTGACGATGCCGATCCGCGTCGGGTTCAGCCCGACATTGCGCACGACGATATCCGACCCCGGCACGATCGACGCAGCAACCAGCCAGAAGGCCGAGGACGACGGATCGCCCGGCACGACGATATCCTGCGGCGTAAGCTCCGCATCGCCGGTGATCGAGATCACGCGGCCCGCGTCAGTCTCTTCGACGGTCAGCTTCGCGCCGAAGCCGGTCAGCATCCGCTCGCTGTGATCGCGCGTCGCGACCGGTTCGATGACCGTCGTAATGCCCGGCGTGTTGAGTCCCGCCAGCAGGATCGCCGACTTCACCTGCGCCGACGCGACCGGCAGCGTGTAGCTGATCGGCACCGCGGGGCAGATCCCGCGCACCATCAGCGGCAGCTTGCCACCGGGCGACGCAGTGATGTCCGCGCCCATCTGCGACAGCGGCTCGATCACGCGGCCCATCGGCCGCCCCGACAGAGATGCGTCGCCGGTAAAGGTGCAAGTGATCGGATGGCTCGACACCAGCCCCATCAGCAACCGCGTCGAGGTGCCCGAATTGCCCATCTCCAGCGCGGTCTCGGGCTGGAGCAGCCCGCCGACGCCGACGCCGTCGACGACCCAGATGCCGTCGTCCTGCCGTTCGATCGTCGCGCCCATCGCGCGCATCGCCGCTGCGGTGGCGAGTACGTCCTCGCCCTCCAACAAGCCGGTGATCCGGCTGGTGCCAACCGCGAGGCTCGCGAACATCAGCGCGCGGTGGCTGATCGACTTGTCGCCGGGAACCGCGATCGAACCGGTCAATGGACCGCGCGCGACCACGTCCAGGGGCTGGGGGAGCGCCGAAGAAGTAGAGTGTGTCATGGACCCGGGCTTTTGACAGTGGCCTTGCGCTATGGCAAGGCGCGCCCACTTTGCGAGGGTATCCCCCCGCAATCCATTCATCCGAAAGGTTCTATCGGCATGATCAAGCCGGAATGGGGCACGAAGCGTTCGTGCCCGAAATGCGCGACGCGTTTCTACGACCTCGAAAAAGCCGACCCCGTGACCTGCATCGAATGCGGGTATGCGTGGGAGCCCGAGGCCATCCTGAAGTCGAAGCAGCCGCTGCCGTTCGAGGTCGCCAAGCCCGACACCAAGAAGCCCGACGCGGATCTCGAGGGTGACGAGGAAGAGGACATCGCCTCGATCACCGGCGAGGACGAAGAGCCGTCCGCGGACGACGAAGTCGATCTCGGCGGCGACGACGACCTCGGCGTCGAGACGCCGCAGGACGAACACGAGCGTTAATTGAAAGAAATTTGGCAGGCGGCATTTACGCCGCTTGCCAACCCGGGCGGGTCCGGTTAGTGACCCGCCTCCCAACGGGAATGGGGCCGTAGCTCAGCTGGGAGAGCGTTCGCATGGCATGCGAAAGGTCAGGGGTTCGATCCCCCTCGGCTCCACCATTTCCGTTGATGACCGGTCCGCCGGGACAGCTTTTCAAATAGCGTCAGAAAATACCGTCCGCGTCGGCTCCCGTCGCGTAGAGGTCCCTGAACGTTTCCTCTATCGCCGTGACCATGACGCTTCCTTCGATGCGTGATGCGGAGTCATTGGCCACCAATATGCCTATGCGTCGGGTCGCATCGAAGCCGGTCAGCGGGATCATCGCGATTCCCTCACGCGCAAAACTCAGCGGCATGACCGTCATCCCGAGCCCCGCGCGGACATACGTCAGTGCGCGATCGTCGCTGACGGTGCGCGCAGCCATGAAGGGCCGCACGCCGCGGGCGGTGAAGAAGCGGCTCGTCTCGGCCAGCGCCTCGCAGTGGCGGCGGACGATCATCGTTTCCTCCGCGACGTCCGCGACTGCCAGCGTCGAGCGTCCCGCGAGCCGGTGGTCGTTCGACACCGCCACCGCGAAGCCCTCCTCGAACAGCACGCGCCCGCGCACATCGTCGCCGATCGCGCCCAGCATCGCGTCGATCCGCCCGCGGTCGAGCAGCGCGACGAGTTCACTGCTCCGTCCCTCGACCACTTCGAGCCGTTCGGTGGTGGACGCCTGCCGCGCCCGGCTGAGCGCGGCCGCGATCCAGGATGGCGGCAGCGTCGTGGCGATCCCGAGTCGGACGAGCTTGGTCGGAACGCTGTCCTGCAAATCCCGTTCGGCGGCGGCGAACTCGGCCTCGATCCGGCGCGCATGCACCGCAAACCGCGTGCCGGAGGGAGTCAGCTCGATCCGCCGGCTCGTCCGCAGGAACAAGGTCTGGCCGAGCGACGCTTCCAGCTTGGCGATGCCGACCGACAATGTCGGCTGCGAGATCCGGCACTGGGCCGCGGCGCGCGTGAAATTGCCCTGGTCGACGACCGCCAGGAAATAGCGCAGCACATAGCGTTCGATCATAGCCGCCTAACCATAGACACCATCTATCGCATGTGTTCGGTCGTATCAATTTCTCTCAGGCGCCGCGACAGGGTAACAAGGGCGCAACACAAGGTCTGGAGAGGCTGCATGATACCCGATTTCGACTTCGCGCTCGGCGAATCCGCGGACATGATCCGCGAGAGCACGCACCGCTTCGCCACCGACAAGATCGCGCCCTTGGCGGCGAAGATCGATGCCGACGACTGGTTCCCGCGCGAGCTCTGGCCCGCAATGGGCGAACTCGGCCTCCACGGCATCACTGTCGAAGAAGACTATGGCGGCCTCGGCCTCGGCTATCTCGAACACGTCGTCGCGGTCGAGGAGGTCTCGCGCGCATCCGCGTCGATCGGCCTGAGCTACGGCGCGCATTCGAACCTGTGCGTCAACCAGATCCGCCGCTGGGGCAATCCCGAGCAAAAGGCCAAGTACCTCCCGAAGCTCGTGTCCGGCGAGCATGTCGGCAGCCTCGCCATGTCCGAAGCCGGCGCGGGCTCCGACGTCGTCTCGATGAAGCTGAAGGCAGTGAAGACCGACACGGGCTACGTCCTCAACGGCACCAAGTTCTGGATCACCAACGCGGCCTATGCAGACACGCTGGTCGTCTACGCCAAGACCGGCGAAGGCTCGCGCGGCATCACCGCGTTCCTGATCGAGAAGGACATGCCGGGCTTTGCGATCGGCCAGAAGATCGACAAGATGGGGATGCGCGGCTCGCCCACGGCGGAGCTCGTGTTCACCGATTGCGAAGTCCCGGCGGAAAACGTCATGGGTCCCGAGAATGGCGGCGTCGGCGTGCTGATGTCGGGCCTCGACTATGAGCGCGCGGTGCTGGCCGGGATCCAGCTCGGCATCATGCAGGCGTGCCTCGACGTGGTGATCCCCTACGTGCGCGAGCGGAAGCAGTTCGGCACGCCGATCGGCCAGTTCCAGCTGATCCAGGCGAAGGTCGCCGACATGTACGTCGCGCTCAGCTCGGCTCGCGCCTACGTCTATGCGGTCGCGAAGTCGTGTGATGCGGGCAAGACCACGCGGTTCGACGCGGCGGGTGCGATCCTGCTGGCGAGCGAAAGCGCGGTGAAGGTGTCGCTCGAATCGATCCAGGCGCTGGGCGGGGCCGGGTACACCAAGGACTGGCCCGTCGAACGCTTCATGCGCGACGCCAAGCTGCTCGACATCGGCGCGGGCACGAACGAGATCCGCCGCATGCTGATCGGCCGCGAACTCATCGGCGCGGCGCCGAAGGTGATGCAGTGATGGCTGCACTAAACCCCTCTCCCTGCAGGGGAGAGGGAGGGGCCCGCACGGCGCAGCCGGGGGGAGGGTGAGGGCACGCGCGTACCTCGAGCGTGCCCTCACCCTCCCGTCGCTGCGCTCCTCCTTCCCTCTCCCCCGAGGGGGGAGGGACAAGTGACCGCCCCCGTCCTGACTTCCGCCCTGTCCCCCGACAGCGAAACCTTCCGCGCGAACGCAGCGCACAATGAAGAGCTGGCCGGGCGCCTGCGGTGCATGGTGGCCGATGCTGCGGTTGGCGGCTCCGACACCTCCCGCGCCCGCCACACGTCGCGCGGCAAGCTCTTGCCCCGCGACCGCGTCGAATGCCTGCTCGACCCTGGCTCGCCGTTCCTCGAAATCGGCCAGCTCGTCGCCAACGGCCTCTACGACGATGAAGTCCCCGGCGCGGGGCTCATAGCCGGAATCGGCCGCGTCTCCGGCCGCCAGTGCATGATCCTGTGCAACGACGCGACCGTGAAGGGCGGCACCTATTTCCCGCTGACCGTGAAGAAACATCTGCGCGCGCAGGAAATCGCACAGGAAAACCGGCTCCCCTGCATCTACCTCGTCGACAGCGGCGGCGCGAACCTGCCGCACCAGGCGGAGGTCTTCCCCGACCGCGATCACTTCGGCCGCATCTTCTTCAACCAGGCGCAGATGTCGTCGCTCGGCATTCCGCAGATCGCCTGCGTCATGGGCAGCTGCACCGCGGGCGGCGCGTACGTGCCCGCCATGTCCGACGAGACGATCATCGTCCGCGGGCAGGGAACCATATTCCTCGCCGGCCCCCCGCTGGTGAAGGCGGCGACCGGCGAAGTCATCTCGGCCGAGGAACTCGGCGGCGCCGACACGCACGGCCGCCGCTCGGGCGTGGTCGATCACGTCGCCGAGAATGACGAGCACGCGCTGACGATCGTCCGCGACATCGTCTCGACGCTGCAACCGCAGGCGCACACCGCGGTGAACCTCCAGCAGCCCAGGCCGCCGAAGTTCGCCCCCGAAGAGCTGTACGGTATCGTCCCCAGCGACGTCCGCGCGCCCTACGACGTCCACGAAGTCATCGCGCGGCTGGTCGACGGCAGCGAGTTCCACGAGTTCAAGGCGCTCTACGGCACCAGCCTCGTCTGCGGTTTCGCGCATATCTGGGGCATCCCCGTCGCGATCCTCGCCAACAACGGCGTACTGTTCAGCGAAAGCGCTCAGAAAGGCGCGCACTTCATCGAACTCGCGTGCCAGCGCCGCATCCCGCTGCTGTTCCTCCAGAACATCTCCGGCTTCATGGTCGGCGGCAAATACGAGGCGGAAGGCATCGCCAAGCATGGCGCAAAGCTCGTCACCGCCGTCGCCACCGCGACTGTGCCGAAGATAACCGTCCTCATCGGCGGCAGCTTCGGCGCGGGCAATTACGGCATGTGCGGCCGCGCCTATTCCCCGCGCTTCCTGTTCACCTGGCCCAACAGCCGGATCAGCGTGATGGGCGGCGAGCAGGCGGCGTCGGTCCTCGCCACCGTCCACCGCGACGCCGACAGCTGGACGCCGGACCAGGTAGAAGCCTTCAAGGCCCCCGTCCGCCAGAAATACGAGGACGAGGGCAACCCGTGGTACGCCACCGCAAGGCTGTGGGACGACGGCATCATCGATCCCGCGCAGACCCGCGACGCGCTCGGCCTCGCTTTCGCCGCAACGCTCAACGCTCCCATCCCCGAACGCCCTGCGTTCGGCGTGTTCAGGATGTAACCCGATGATCCTGCTGTCCCTTCTGCTCGCCGCCGGCCAGATCACGCCGGTCCAGCCGATCGTCCATGGAACTGGCCTGCCGCCCGCGCCAATGACCGAGGACGCCGGCGTCATGGTCCCGATCGACGCGCTGTTCGCCGCGCTCGCGGCCCGTGACGGCCAGGCGATCCTTGCCCAGGTCCGCCCCGACGGCGGCGCCACCGTCGCCGAAGAACGACCCGACGGCACGCGGACCGTCCGCCGCACGAGCTGGCCCGAGTTCGCCGCCGCGCTGAAACCGGGTCCCGAGCGCTACGCCGAACGCCTGACGGATCCCGCGGTCGACATCGACGGCGACATCGCGATGGTCTGGTCTCCCTATGTCTTCACGATCGACGGCACGGTCGCGCATTGCGGCACCGACCATTTCGACATGGTGCGGGAGGCTGGCCGCTGGAAGATCGCCAACATTACCTGGTCGAAACGCACCACCGGATGCGCGGGCTGATATGCGCTGTCCTACAAACCCAGCGACGGGCTATGCCGAGGGCATGACGGCGAATACTCCCCTTCTTTCCGTGTCTAACGGCGCCGAACAGACGTCATCGGGCGAGGAAACGCTACGCGTCCAGCGTCTGCACTTTCTATACTTCACTCTGGATCTCGGGGGTCCGACACGATGATCACGTCGCTCCTGATCGCCAACCGCGGCGAGATTGCCTGCCGCATCATCCGCACCGCGCGGGCACTCGGCATCCGCACGATCGCGGTGTATTCGGACGCCGACGCGACGGCGCTCCACGTCCGCCAGGCCGACGAAGCCGTCCACATCGGCGCCTCCCCGGCGCGCGAGAGCTACCTCGTCGGCGACCGCATCATCGCCGCCGCGCGGGAAACCGGCGCCGAGGCGATCCACCCGGGCTACGGCTTCCTTTCGGAGAATGCCGACTTCGCGCAAGCCGTGCTCGATGCAGGGCTGATCTGGGTCGGCCCCAACCCCGACAGCATCCGCGCGATGGGCCTGAAGGATGCGGCGAAGCAGCGCATGATCGCCGCGGGCGTGCCGGTCACGCCTGGCTATCTCGGCGAAGACCAGTCGCCCGACCGCTTGCAGGCGGAGGCCGACGCGATCGGCTATCCCGTCCTAATCAAGGCAGTCGCGGGTGGCGGCGGCAAGGGCATGCGCCGCGTCGACACCGCTACGGAGTTCGCCGACGCGCTCGTCTCGTGCCAGCGCGAGGCAGCCTCGTCGTTCGGCAACACCGACGTCCTGATCGAGAAATACATCCTCTCGCCCCGTCATATCGAGGTGCAGGTCTTCGGCGACACCCACGGCAACGTCGTCCACCTCTTCGAACGCGACTGCTCGCTCCAGCGCCGCCATCAGAAGGTGATCGAGGAAGCCCCCGCACCCGGCATCGACGCCGCCACCCGCGAAGCAATCTGCGCCGCCGCGGTAAAGGCCGCCAAGGCGGTCGACTATGTCGGCGCCGGCACGATCGAGTTCATCGCCGACGCCAGCGAAGGCCTCCTCGCCGACCGCATCTGGTTCATGGAAATGAACACCCGGTTGCAGGTCGAGCATCCCGTGACCGAGGAGATAACCGGCCAGGACCTCGTCGAATGGCAGCTCCGCGTCGCCAGCGGCGAACCGTTGCCCAAGCGTCAGGACGAACTGGCAATCGATGGCTGGGCGATGGAGGCACGGTTGTATGCCGAAAATCCTGCGACTGGTTTTCTGCCATCGACGGGACCGCTTGATCATCTCGAACTCCCCAGCATGGTCCGTATCGAGACTGGAGTCGAAGAGGGTGGCGAGGTTTCAACTTTTTACGATCCGATGATTGCCAAGATCGTCGTCCACGACGCAACCCGGATTTCCGCCATCCGCCGCCTTCGAACATCGTGCGAAGCTGTGGAATGTAGCCCGGTCCGTACGAACGCGTGGTTCCTCGCGCGACTGCTTTCCGAGCCGGCGTTTGAGCGCGGCGACGTGACAACAGGCTTTATTCAGGACCATGCCGAAATTCTAACCGCGCCGCCCGAGCCGAGTGACGCGCTGCTCGAGATCGCTGCGGATGCGCTGAGCATTTCACCCCCGCTGAGCAACGGTCGCCGCAGCGAAACGCAATTCGAGTTGATGGACGGCCTGCCGGGATTTCGGCTGAATGCGCCGCCGCAGCACAACATTAGGTTGAGTGTCGACGGGCAGCAGGTCGACGTCGCGATGACGATGACGAAAACGGAAAGGCAGGACGTCAGTTGGGATCGCCCGGCGATGCTAGGCGACGACGCTGGGCGTGTTCTAGCGTTCGAAGGCGGCGCTTTCTTTGATATTCGCTTGCCTCGCACCGACGGTGTGACCGCAGGCGCAGCAGCGGACGGTGCGATCCTCTCCCCCATGCCCGGCCGCATCATCGCGGTCGACGTGGCGGCGGGCGATACCGTCACCAAGGGCCAGAAGCTCGTCACGCTCGAGGCGATGAAGATGGAGCATTCGCTGACCGCGCCGTTCGACGGAACGGTCGCCGACCTCACCGCGATCGAGGGCGGGCAGGTGACCGAGGGCACGCTGCTCGTCCGTATCGAGAAGGATAACTGATGGCAGGCCGCTATTACGACGACTGGAGCATCGGCGACCGGATCGAGCACGAGATCCGCCGCACGGTGACCGAGACCGACAATCTCCTGTTCTCGACGATGACGCACAACCCGCAGCCGCTTCACCTCGATATCGAGGCGGCCAAGGCGAGCGAGTTCGGCCGGATCCTCGTCAACGGCACCTTCACCTTCGCGCTGATGGTCGGGCTGTCGGTCGGCGAGACGACGCTAGGCACGCTCGTCGCGAACCTTGGCTATGACAAGCTGGTGCATCCGAAACCCGTGTTCATCGGCGACACGATGCGCTGCGAGACCGAGGTCACCGACCTCAAGCCCAGCAAGTCGCGCCCGAACGCGGGCATCGTCACGTTTACCCACCGCCTGATCAACCAGCGCGACGAGATCGTCTGCCAATGCCTGCGCACCGCCCTCATCGAGCGGCACGCCGTCATGCCTCAGTGATTGTCGCGCGGTAGGCCCATCGTCTGGGCGATGCGCTGGTACTTCTCCGCGCCTTCGAGGATCGCGCCGGTTTCCATCTGGCCGACGGTGGCACGCTGGATTTCCTGCCAGGGCGTCTGCGAGCGCGGGAAGGCATAGCCACCCGCTTCGGTCAGCGCCCGGCGCCGCTCGGCGAGTTCCTCATCGGAGATCAGTACGTTGGCCGAACCCTTGCCGAGATCGATGCGGACCCGGTCGCCGGTGCGGATCAGCGCGAGGCCCCCCATCGCCGCCGCTTCGGGCGAGGCGTTGAGAATCGAAGGCGAGCCCGACGTCCCCGACTGGCGCCCGTCACCGATGCAAGGCAGCGCGTGGACGCCTTCGCGGATCAGATACGCCGGCGGCCGCATGTTCACGACCTCGGCCGCACCCGGATACCCGATCGGCCCCGCGCCACGCATGAACAACAGCGTGTCGGTGGTAATGCCGAGCGACGGATCGTCGATCCGGTGGTGGTAATCCTCCGGGCCGTCGAACACGACCGCAGGGCCCTCGAACGCTTCGAGATCGTCCGGATTGCTGAGATAGCGCGCACGGAACTCCGGCGAAATGACGCTGGTCTTCATGATCGCCGAGTCGAACAGGTTGCCGCGCAACACGATGAAGCCGGCATCCTCCAACAACGGCGTCGCGAACGGGCGGATGACGCGCTCGTCCTCGATCGTCGCGGTCCGGCAATTGTCGCCGATGCTCTTCCCGTTGGCGGTCATCGCGTCTTCGTGGATCAGCCCCTGCTTCATCAGCTCGGCCACGACCGCGGGGACGCCGCCCGCATGATAATAATCCTCGCCGAGATATTCGCCGGCGGGCTGCAGGTTGACCATCAGCGGCACCTTGTGGCCGTGCGTCTGCCAGTCGTCGATCGGCAGGTCGACGCCGATGTGGCGCGCAATCGCGGCGAGATGGATCGGCGCGTTGGTCGATCCGCCGATCGCCGAATTGACGACGATCGCGTTGTGGAACGCCTCCTTGGTCAGGATGTCGGACGGCTTGAGATCCTCGGCGACCATGTCGACGATCCGCTTCCCGGTCTTGTACGCGACCTCCTGGCGGTCGCGGTACGGCGCGGGGATCGCAGCCGATCCGGGCAGCTGCATGCCGAGCGCCTCAGCCAGGCTGTTCATCGTCGTCGCGGTGCCCATCGTGTTGCAATAGCCGGTCGATGGCGCGGACGAGGCGACGAGCTTGATGAAGCCCTCGTCGTCGATCGCGCCGGTCGCGAGCAGCTCGCGCGCCTTCCACACGATCGTGCCCGATCCGGTCCGTTCGCCCTTATGCCAGCCGTTGAGCATCGGCCCGACCGACAGCGCGATCGCCGGGATGTTGACGGTTGCCGCCGCCATCAGGCAGGCGGGCGTCGTCTTGTCACAGCCGATCGTCAGCACGACGCCGTCGAGCGGATAGCCGTAGAGCACCTCAACGAGCGCCAGATAGGCGAGGTTGCGGTCGAGCCCGGCGGTCGGGCGCTTGCCGGTTTCCTGGATCGGATGGACCGGGAATTCGAGCGCGATGCCGCCTGCCTCGCGGATGCCCTCGCGCAGCCGTTCGGCGAGCACGAGGTGGTGGCGATTGCAGGGACTCAGGTCGCTCCCAGTCTGCGCGATACCGATGATCGGCTTGCCCGAGCGCAGTTCCTCCAGGCTCAGCCCGAAGTTCAGATAGCGCTCGAGATAGAGCGCGGTCATGTCGATGTTCTCGGGGTTGTCGAACCACGCGCGGCTTCTGAGCGGCTGGGGGAGCTTGGGCATGTCGGTCATCGGGAAGCTTTCTGGAGATCGGATATCAGCGGGCGACGGAAAGGCGGTAGATCATCGCATGATGGTACGGCTTGCCCGGATCGACCCGTGCGGAGACGAAGTTGGGCTTGTTGGGCGCATCCGGGAATTTCTGGGGTTCCAGCGCGATACCGTCGCCCATCCGGTACATATGGCCCTTCTTGCCGATGAACGTGCCGTCGAGGAAATTGCCGGTGTAGAATTGCACGCCGGGCTCTGTCGTGAGCACTTCGAGCACGCGGCCCGATGCCGGATCCTCGAGCCGCGCCGCCAGTTCGGGCTTGGCGGTCAGCCCCTTGTCGAGGGCGAAATTATGATCATAGCCATGGCCATAGCGGATCTGCTGGTCGCGACCATCGCGAATGCCTTCGCCGACGATACGGCCGTTACGGAAATCGAACACGGTGCCAGCCACGGGTAGCAAGGCACCGGTCGGGATCAGCGTGCCATCGACCGGCGTGATCGCCTTGGCGGGGATTGTCAGTCGGTGGCCGTACGCGCCCATCGGCGAGCCTTCGCCGCCGAGATCGAAGATCGCATGGTTGGTCATGTTGACGATCGTCGGCTTGTCGGTCTTCGCGTCATAGGCGATGCCGAGATTGCCAGCTTCGTCGAGCGTGTAGGTGACGGTGATGTCGAGCGTGCCGGGATAGCCGGAATCACCGTCGGGGCTGCGATAGCCGAGCACGAGCGTCGCGGTCGGGCCGTTCGTCGCCGAGACGATCTTCCAGGCAACCTTGTCGAAGCCCTTTCCGCCGCCATGCAGCGAGTTGACCTTGTCGTTGAGCGGAAGCTGGTACGCCTTGCCGTCGAGCGTGAAGCGGCCACCGGCGATGCGGTTGGCGAAACGGCCGACCGTGACGCCGAAGAAATTGGGGTGATCGACATAGGAGGCGAGGTCGTCATAGCCGAGCATCACGTCGGCGATCTTGCCGCTCCGGTCCGGACCCGACAGCGATTGCAGCGTGGCGCCGTACGATAGGATGCGTGCGGAGACGCCGTGCGCGTTGGTAAGCGTCACTGCCTCGATCGCGGTGCCGTCCTTCAGGGTCCCGGCGGGCGAGCGCTTAGCCTCGGCCGCGTTGGCTGCTTGCGCCGAAAGCGCTGCCAGCAAGGTTGCCACGATGATCCCCGACTTTGTGATTGCACGCATTCCGGTTCCCGTCCTTAATCGCTTGGCGCCGTTGACGCGCCTTGTGTGGCTATATAGTCGGACAATATATTTCTGGGCAAGCCTTGCGGGAAAAGACTGTTGCGGTCACCGACACGGCGCGGAGGATGGAACGACTATGGCGATGCCGATACAGACGCAAAAGCCCGTTGATCTTGGAGCGGCGCATGCTGCGGGAGGCGCGCCGAGCTACCGTTCCGCGCTGACGTTGCTGGCCAGCCTGTTTTTCATGTGGGGCTTCATCACGGTCATCAACAACACGCTTCTGCCGCACCTGCGCAGCGTGTTCGACCTGAGCTATACGCAGACGACGCTGATCGAGAGCGTCTGGTTCATCGCCTATTTCTTCGCGTCGATTCCTTCGGCCAAGCTCATCGAGAGGGTCGGCTATCAGCGCGCGATGGTGTTCGGGCTGGGCCTGATGGCGGTGGGGGCGCTGATGATGGTGCCCGCCGCGCGACTGCCGAGCTACGGCGTCACCTTGGTCGCGCTGTTCGTGATCGCCAGCGGCATTACGCTGCTGCAGGTCGCGGCAAACCCCTATGTGGCCGTCGTCGGTCCGCCTGAGACCGCGTCGTCGCGGCTGAACCTCGTGCAGGCGTTCAACTCGGCCGGTGCGACGCTGGCGCCGTTGTTCGGTGGCTATCTGATCCTGGGTCGTTCGACCTCGGGCACGGCGGCTGCCGGTTCGACCGCGGTGCTGACGCAGGCGGAGCGTGTTGCCGATGCGCAGTCGGTGGTGCTGCCCTATGTGATCGTCGCGGCTGTGCTGGTCGTGCTTGCGATCGTGATCGCGCGTTTCCCGCTGCCGGCGATGGGCTCGGCGACGCAGCGGTCGGCCAAGGCGGATCGCAAGGGGCAGTCGCTCTGGTCACACCGCAACCTCGTCTTCGGCATCCCGGCAATCTTCATTTATCTGATAGCCGAGATCGGCGTCGCCAATTTGTTCATCAATTTCGTCAGCCAGCCGAACATCGGCAACCTGACGCACGAACAGGCATCGCATTATCTGTTCATCCTGTGGGGCGGGATGATGGTCGGCCGCCTGATCGGCAGCGTCGTGATGCGCACGATCCCCGCCGAACGCGTCCTGGCGTTTGCGAGCATCGGCGCCTGTGTGGTCATGCTCATCGCTACCTTCACGACCGGCCACGTCGCGATGTGGGCATTGATCTCGGTCGGTCTGTTCCACTCAATCATGTTCCCGACGATCTTCACGTTAGGCATCAAGGGTCTCGGACCGTTGACCGAAGAGGGCTCCGGCCTCCTGATCATGGCGATCGCAGGCGGCGCGCTGGTCATCGTGCAGGGCTGGCTCGCAGATACCTACGGTTTGCAGAACTCGTTCCTGCTGACCGCGGCGTGCGAACTCTATGTCTTGTTCTACGCCGTTTGGGGGTCGCGTACGACTAATGCGCTCCCTGAGCAGACGGCGCTTTAACCGCAAAATCGGAACCGTGTTCGTGGTCTGACAATTCGGCGTCGATTTAGGGGATAATATTTGTCAAATCGCTTTGTGGATCTCCCGATCATAGTCGTCGACACCATTTTAAGGTCTGAGTAATGGACCTCAATATAATTTGGCCCAATGGAGAAGCGAAAATGACCGGATTGCGGCTTTTGCAGCACCAGGCGGCGGACGGCACACGATCCGTCATCGCCGCTACCGATGACAGCGCGAACTTCGTCTGGGGCGTGAACAGCGTCCGCGATCTGGCGATGCGCGCCATTGCCGTCGGATGCGATCTGCCGACCGCGGTCCGGGCATGCGGAACCGGCGCAGCGGTAGACATCGCGGCTGAACTTGCCGCTGGCCGACTGGTATCGCCGATCGATCACGTCGACCCCGCGCACCTGATCATGACCGGCACGGGCCTCACGCATCTCGGCTCGGCCGAAGGGCGCGACAAGATGCACCGGGCGGCGCAGGCGGCCGAGACGCTCACCGACTCGATGCGAATGTTCCTCGATGGCGTTGCTGGCGGCAAGCCCGAAGCCGGCGAGACCGGGCAGCAGCCCGAATGGTTCTACAAGGGTGACGGGTCGGGTCTGGTCGCGCCGGACGGCGCGCTCACCAGTCCGGCGTTTGCACAGGACGGCGGCGAGGAACCCGAACTTGCCGGCATTTACCTGATCGGTCCGGACGGCACGCCGTTCCGCCTCGGCATTTGCCTTGCCAACGAATTCAGTGACCATGTCACCGAGCGGCACAATTACCTCTGGCTCGCGCATTCGAAGCTGCGTCAGGCGGCGCTCGGTCCCGAACTCCTGACTGGTCCGATCCCCGACCATGTCGAGGGCATGAGCCGCATCCACCGCGACGGCGCGCTGCTCTGGGAAAAGCCGTTCCTGTCGGGTGAGGCGAACATGTCGCACACGATCGCCAACCTCGAGGCGCATCATTTCAAATACGACCTGTTCCGGCGGCCGGGGGACGTCCATGTCCACTTCTTCGGCACGGCAACCTTGTCGTTCAGCGAAGGCGTGACCACGCAGGAGGGCGACGTGTTCGAGATCGAGGCGGCACCGTTCACGCTGCCGCTGCGCAACACGCTGGCCAAGGCGTCTCCGTCGCCCGTCGTCGTCCGCGCGCTGTAAGATCAGCGGCGCTGGGGCAGCGTCAGGCGGACTAGCAGGCCGCCAAGCACGGGGGACCGGTCGAGCGTCACCGTGCCCCCGTTCAGTTCGGCAAGCTCGCGCGTGATCGACAAGCCGAAGCCGTGGCCATCGCCGCGTTCGTCAAGACGACGGCCGGGCAGCACCGCTTGCGCCATCGCGGTGTCGTCGAGGCCTTGGCCGTCGTCGGCGATTTCCAGCGTGACGGCGCCGTCGATCGAGGTGGCGATGATCGAAACTGCGGCGCGCGCGTGACGCCACGCATTATCGAGTAGATTGCCGATCATCTCGTCTAGGTCCTGCGGGTCGATTGCCACTGCAAGCTTGTCGGGAACGACGATATCGAGCGTCATCGGGCGATCGGCGTGGATGCGACGCAACACGGCGACGAGGTCGGCGACAGCGGGGGCAATCGGTGTACGCGTCCGAGCCCCGCCGGTCGCATCGGTCCGGGCGCGGCCCAGGTGATGGCGAACGCGGCGGTCGATCTGGTCGACCATGTCCCGGACATCGGCATCGGCGTTGGCTTCGGCGAGTTTGAGCGACAGCGCGGCGAGGGGGGTCTTCAGGCCGTGCGCCAGATTGGCGACATGCTGGCGGGCGTGGACGAGACCGGCCGCGTTCTGATCGATCAGCGCGTTGAGTTCGGCGACGAGCGGTTGCAGTTCGCCGGGCTGGTCGTCGGGGACGTGCTGTTCGGTGCCGGCGCGCACGGCGGCGAGCGCGGTCCGGAGTTCGCGGAGAGGACGCAGGCCGAAGCGTAGCTGCACGAGCGTGGCCAAAGCGAGACCGGCGCCAAGCAAGGCCAGCGAGCCGAGCAGCGGGATCATTGCCTCGCGAAGGGGCTCCTCGACGATCCGGCGCGGGCCGATCGCTTTGATCGTCACCGTGCCGCGGGGCGTCGTGATGTCCATGGTTCGCGAGTGGAGCCGCTCGCCGCTGTGGTCGCGCGCTTCGCCGGGATGGATTCGGTGATCGTCGGGGCCGAGCGGGCCGGGTGGACGTGGGCGCTCCCCAGCGCGTTGTGGGGTGGGTGCCGGCGGCGGGGAATTGATCGTGGCCGGTCTTACCACGGTCGGAGGCGGTGTCGTGCCGCTGGCGACGCGACCAGCGGGACCGTCGACCTGCCAGGACCATCCCGAATCGGGTTCACCGAACTCGGGCAGGTCGATCGCGCGTGATCGGTCGAGCGAACCATCCGGGCGGACGGCACGCGCCAGCACTGCGACCTGTGCATCAAGCCGCTCGTCGAGCCCGCGCGTGACGAAGCGTTCGAGGACGTGACCGATCGTTATGCCGGCGAACAGCAGTGCGATCCCGGTCGATAGCGCGGCGATCGCGAGCATTCGGCCGAAGAGCGAGCGTCGGATAAGGCGGAAGCGTTTTCTCATCGCAGTCGCGCATCGGAGCAGGCTGATCCGTCCACCGCATACCACTCCGGCGAAGGCTGGGGTCCAAGTGGAAAGGCTTCCATGGCGGCGGGCAGTGCCTCGTTACCAATGCATGCCAACTGGGGCCCGGCCTTCGCCGGGGTGGTCCGGTGGTCGCGGTGGCGGGTTTGCGGGACCGTCATCACGATCCATCCGCCGTCAGCCGATACCCGCGACCCCGGACCGTTTCGATCATCTGCGGGCCGATCTTCCGTCGCAGCCGACCGATGATCACCTCGATCGAATTCGAGTCCACGTCCGCATCGCCTTCGTAGACGCGCTCGATCAGGTCGGCGCGCTCGATCACGATTTCGCGACGCAGCATCAGTGCCGTCAGGACGCGCCATTCGAACGCGGTGAGCTTGAGCGGCAGGCCGTCGCGTTCGAACGTCCCGAGTTGCGCGTCGAATGTCAGCGGTCCGCAAGTGACGCGCGAAGCAGCATGGCCGGCGGCGCGACGGACCAGCGCCCGTAGTCGCATCACGACTTCCTCGACGCGGAACGGCTTCACGACATAATCGTCGGCGCCGGCCTTGAAGCCCTCGACCTTCTCGGACCAGCCATCGCGCGCCGTGAGGATCAGGACGGGCAGGTCGCGTCCCGCTGCGCGCCAGTCGCGCAAGACTGACAGCCCATCGCGCTTGGGCAGACCGAGATCGAGCACGGCTGCGTCGTACAATTCGGTCGCGCCGAGATGGCCGCCGTCCTCTCCGTTGCGCGCGACGTCGACTGCGAAATGCTCCGCGCGCAACGCTCGCGCCAGCGCGTCGGCGATCGCCGCATCGTCCTCGACCAATAATACCCGCATGCGCATGTCCCTATGTCCAAGGGCACAACGGAATCTGAACGGCTTGGTTCAGCGGGCGTCGGCACAGTGCGCCTAGACGGTGATTCGTCAACCAATGAGAGGAACGACGTACGTGACCGAACATTCGCATAGCGCGCCTAGCAAGCGCTTCAATCTCCGCCGCAACCGTCTGGCCCTCGCCGCCGCCGGCCTGCTGGTCGTTGGCGGCGCGGCCGGTGCCGTCACCGTCGCCGCTACCCGCCCCAGCGTGACGATGGCGCCGGCTACCCCGGTCGCGATCCGCTCGCTCCAGTCCGACGGCATCGTCACGATCCGCGGCACCGTCGCCGAAACCTACGGCAACAAGTTCGTGATGGCCGATCGGACCGGTCGAGCGCTGGTCGATCTCGGACGCGAGGGCGACGGCAGCAATCTCGTCGTAGCCGGCCAGCCGGTGACGATCCAGGGCCGGTTCGAGGATGGCTTCGTCCACGCCTCGTTCCTGGTCGCACCCGGCGGCAAGGTGACGGCGCTGGGCCCGGTCGGTGGCCCGCCGCGTGGCCCGCATGGTCCTGGCCCTGATGGCCCCGGTCGCGATGGTCCCGGCCGCCCAGGTGGCCCTGGCGGTCCCGGTGGTCCCGGCGGCCCCAACGCTCCCCCGCCGCCGCCAGCGGGCGTCGCACCGCCTCCGCCAGCCGGCATGGCACCGCCGCCGCCGCTGATGGCTTCCGGTGCAGCCGCCGCCGCGCCCGCTCCCGTCGGTGCACCGCAAAGCGCACCGGCTCGGCAGGCTACGCCGGCAACCTGACGTTCTCCGCCCGAGCGCGGCGTCCTCACACTGATGCGGGGCCGGTATCATGCCGGCTCCGCGTTACCGTGTCGGAGCGGTCTGCAAATGCTGGCGGCGCTGCACCTGTTCGGGCGGGCGCACCCAATAGCGGCCGGTCACGACCAGCGGCAACGTAAGCAGAAGACCTGCGCCGACGTCCCACACGCCGTCGCCGATAAGCCCTGCGCCCAACCCCGCAACGGTCGACACACCCAGCAGGATCGGCAGCGCGAAGATCTGACGGTTGGTCTTGTGGGTCATGCGATTTCTCCCGCCATCACGACTTCGCGGACGCGCTGGTCGCTCGGACCGCCGCGACGACGCAGCCAAAGATACAGCCCGCTGCCGAGCACGATGATCGTCAATATGTCGAAGATCGCCCAGACGATCTTCATCGCGAGGCCGCCGTAATTCCCGAAATGCAGCGGCTGTGCGATCAGCATCGCCTGCATGTACCAGGGCATAGGCACGACCGCGTCGAGCCGTCCGTTCGCGGCATCGACGAAGCCAGGCAGCAGTAGCTTCGACGTCAGCGGCGTCGCGCCCTTGAGGAAGACGGCGTAATGATGCTGGCTGCTGAACACGACGCCGGGGAAGGCGATGAACTGCGGCTTCATATCGGGCGCCTTGCGCTGAACGGCGTCGAGTGCAGCCTGCACCGAGGCGCGCTTACCCCCGAGCGGCGTGCGCGTCTCGCTGGCGATGATCTCGGCAAGGCCGTTCGCCTTCCAGACCGCGGTGATCGGCACGACGAAGGTGTTGATCGTGCCCGTGACGCCGACGACGCTCGCCCAGACGAGCGTCACGATGCCGAGCAAATTGTGGCGATCGAGCCACCCGAGCCGCTTGCTGCGCCCACGCCGCAACGTGCCGAAGTCGAGCTTGGCCATGAACGGTGCATAGAGCACCACGCCCGAGACGATTGCGGCGAAGAAGAGCAGGCCCATCACGCCGAGGAAGATCTCCGCCCAGAAGCCGAGCAGCATGTCGGTGTGGAGCTTGAGGATGAACGCCATCACGCCGGGGACATAGGGCGGCATCTTTGCACCGCTGCGCGCGTCGAACGCCAGGAAGTGCATCGCCGCGGGGGCGGCATCGGGCGTCGGGCCCGTCGTGACGTATACGATCGGGCGTTCGTCGTCGAAGCTGATGTAGAGCGGCAGTTCGCCGGGGGCGACCGTTGCGGCGCGTGCGAGAATCGTATCGAGCGACAGCGAAGGCGTACCCGCGGGCAGAGCCGCCATCGGCGCGGGCGGATTAAACCAGCCGTCTATTTCTTCCTCGAAGATCAGCGGCAGGCCGGTCACGCAGAGCATTAGCAGGAACGCGGTGCAGATCAGGCTCGTCCATTTGTGGACGAGATACCAGGTCTTGATCGTGCCGCGTGTCATGCTCGAGGGGCAAATACGTCATAGGAAAGGTGCTGCCGGCTGGTCACCAGCTCACAGGTACAGATTTGATAACGATGTGCAATAGCGACGTAGGCGCGGGCCCCGTCAACTGATCCTCCCCGCCCAGGGGGAGGTGGCTCGCACTTGCTGGACGGAGGGGGGAGAAAGGGTAACTGCTGTTGCGCGTTCCTCCCCCTCCGTCACCTTCGGCGACACCTCCCCCTTGCGGGGGAGGACTAAGCGCTAGGCCACCCCTGCGCCGCCCGTGACGCCGTAGACTTCACCCGTAATGTAGCTTCCCTCCTGCGAGGCGAGCAGCACGTACACTGGCGCGATCTCCACCGGCTGGCCGGGGCGGCCGAAATGGCTTTTCGACCCGAACGTCACGACCATCTCCTGCGGCTGGCCACCGCTTGGCTGCAGCACCGTCCAGAACGGCCCCGGCGCGACGACGTTGGCGCGGATGCCCTTTTCGATCAGCTGCTTGGCGAGCCCCTTGGTGTACGCGACGATCGCTGCCTTGGTGGTCGCATAGTCGAGCAGATTGTCCGACGGGTCATAGCCCTGCACCGATGCGGTCGTGATCACCGCCGCGCCGACCGGTAGATGCGGGACGGCGGCCTGCACGAACCAGTGGAGCGCATAGACGTTGGTCTTCATCGTCTGGTCGAAATCGTCGGTCGAGATATCGGCGACGGTCGGCCGCGTCTGCTGGCGACCTGCGTTGACTACCAGCACGTCGAGCGCGCCGAACGCATCGACCGTCTGCTGGACGGCCGCGCGACAGAACGCCTCGTCCTTCACGTCGCCAGGAAGTGCGAGCGCCTTGCGCCCCTCGGCCTCGATCAAGGCGACGACTTCCTTGGCGTCCACCTCCTCGGCGGGCAGATAGACGATCGCAACGTCGGCGCCTTCGCGGGCATAGGCGATCGCGGCAGCGCGGCCGATGCCGCTGTCGCCGCCGGTGATGAGCGCCTTCCGCCCTGCCAGCTTGCCCGAGCCCGTGTAGCTGGTCTCGCCGTGATCGGGCTTCGGATCCATCTTCGACGCGATGCCCGGTGCTTCCTGCGGCTGTTGCGGGAAGGGGGGCTGCGGATATTGTGTGCGCGGATCCTGCATGGTGAGCCGGTCGGCCATGGGTTGCTCCTGTGAAGATTGAGCAGGGGCAACCCATGTCGGCACGGATAGGTTGCGTCTTATTTGAACAGGATCAACGCCTTCGACAGCGTCATGTAGATACCCCAGAGGATCGGCAACCCGACCGCCAGCCATGCGAAGACGATGATCGGCGAGGTGCCGACCGCCGTAGCGACCGTATTGCTGGCGACCGTTTCCACCGCGATCGGCCGGTCATCCGCCGCCATGTGGAATTTGGCCGCGACCGGCCGGACGAACAGATTCGCGACGAACCCCGCGATTAGCATCGCCGCCAGCACCCAGAAGATCGGCGGGTAGATATCGCTGCGAGGCACGCCTGCAGCGATCGCGCGATCGCGCATGTTGGCGACGAGCAGCGGCCCGACCACGCCCGCAGTCGACCAGGCGGTCAGCAACCGTCCGTGGATCGCGCCGACATATTTCGTCCCGAACAGGTCGGCGAGATACGCAGGCACGGTCGCGAACCCGCCGCCGTACATCGAGGCGAGGATGCAGAAGACCAGGATGAACAGCCCCAGCGTCGTGCCAGCCAGCGCCGGTGCCGCGAAGCCGTAGAGCACGGCGCCCGCAGCGAGGATCGTCGCGAATAGAGGTTTGCGGCCGATGCGATCGGACAGCCATGCCCAGAAAAACCGCCCACCGATGTTGAACAGGCTGATCGCGCCGACGAACCCTGCGCCGACCGCCGCTGCGGCCTTCTTCTGGTCGTCGTCGAACGCGGTGAACAGCACGCCGGGCGCATCGATCAGGCGTCCGCCGAACAGCTCCTGCAACATCGGCGAGGCAATGCCGATGATGCCGATCGACGCGGACACGTTGAAGAACAGCACCAGCCACACGAGCCAGAATTGCGGCGTCCGGTGCGCGTCCGACAGCGCGACGTTGAAGCGGCTGATCGAGGCCTTGGCGCTGGTCGGTGCGGTCCAGCCCGCGGGTGCCCAGCCCTCGGCGGGGACGCGGTAGCCGATCGCACCTGCCATCATGAACACGAAGTAGACGCAGGCGAGGACGAGGAACGTCTGCCAGACTCCGACGCCCGCCCCTGTGCCAGCTGCGCGCGCGAAATGCTTCATCAAAAGGTCGGCGAGCGGTCCGCCGATCATCGCGCCACCGCCGAAGCCCATGATCGCCATGCCGGTCGCCATGCCACGCCGATCGGGAAACCATTTGATCAGCGTCGAGACGGGCGAGATATACCCGAGTCCCAGCCCGATCCCGCCGATCACTCCCGACCCGAGCCAGATCAGCCAGAGCTGATGCGTCGCGATCCCGATTGCGGCGATACCCATGCCGCCGCACCAGCAGAATGCGGCGACGATGCCGGCCTTCCGGGGTCCCGCCCGTTCGAGCCAGCCGCCCCAGATCGCCGCAGCGGCACCCAGCACGACGAAGAACAACGTGTAGGTCCAGACAAGATCGCTGATCCGCCAGTCGCAGGTCGTGGTGGTCAGCGCGCCGAGCAGCGAGAGGTTGGGGCAGGCGACCGGGTCGGTGATGCCGATGGCGCGCGACAGCGGCAACCAGAACACGCTGAACCCGTACGCCATGCCGATGCACAGATGGATCGCGAGCGCGCAGGGGGGCACGAGCCAGCGGTTGAACCCGGGCGCGGCGACGGTTCGCGCCCTGCTGAGGAAGCCCTCCGCGGCCAAGTCTCTGGTGTCCGGCATGCAACCCCCCTGCTTACTATATTTTATGCGCCGGACGATGAGCGATCACGCAGAGAATGTCACCTCCAGTGTTTCGAACCCGTCGATCGTCGCGCGCACGGTTTGTCCACGCTGGATCGCGCCGACACCGGCGGGCGTGCCGGTGAAGATCAAATCTCCCGGCGCCAGCGCAACGAACGTCGACAGCGTCGCGATGATTTCGGACACGTTCCAGATCATCATCGACATGTCGCCCGACTGACGCGTCTCGCCGTCGATCGCGAGCGCGATTCCGCCCGTGGCCGCGGGGATGCCGGGCGTGAGCGCGCCGACGGGGGCGGAGTGGTCGAAGCCCTTCGCCATGTCCCAAGGCCGCCCGGCCTTCTTCGCTACTGCCTGAAGATCGCGCCGCGTCAGGTCGATGCCGACACCTGCGCCGAAGATCATCGCCGCAGCATCTTCGACGGCGACGTCCTTGCCGCCCGTACCGAGCGCGACGACTAGTTCCACCTCGTGATGGAGGTCTTTGGTTTGTGGCGGGAAGGGCAGGGCACTGCCGTTTTCCACCACCGCGTCGGCGGGCTTCGAGAAGAAAAACGGCTCCTGCCGATCGGGATCCGAGCCCATCTCGCGGGCATGGTCGGCATAGTTCTGACCGACGCAGAAGATCCGGCGGACGGGAAAGCGGTCGGTCGTGCCAGCGATGGCGACGGTCGGGGTGGTGATCGTGGGAATGTGCATGGAGGCTCCTTCCGCGCCGTCATCCCGCGTTGGCGCCCGGTTTGCAACGCAAGCGGCCCGGTTTGCGGCGGATGCGGAACGTCCGTCGGTTCAACGGGTTACCGATGCGTACCCAAAGGAGATACCCATGCCCAGCAGCCAGCCCGTCCGTTTCGATCCCTCGGTCGAAACGATCGCTCCCGATGAGCAGGAGACCTTGCAGGGTATGAAGGACTCATTCCAGGAGATCCTCGAGACGACTTCGCAGGATTACGGTCACGCGGTTCGCTCGGTTCACGCCAAGGCACACGGCATCGCGCGCGGCACGTTCACGATCGCCGACATGCTTCCGCCCGAACTCGCACAGGGCATCTTCGCGACGCCCGGCACGCATGAAGCGATCATCCGCATCTCGACCAATGCCGGCGATATCCTCGACGACAGCATCAGCCTTCCGCGTGGGCTGGCGTTGAAGATCCTCGATGTCGATGGCGCGCGCCTGCCGGGGTCGGAAGGCGACACGACGCAGGACTTCATCATGGTCAACGGTCCCGCGTTTTCGGCGGCGGATCCCAAGGCGTTCGCCAAGAACCTGAAACTCCTGGCGAAGACGACCGATCGGTTCGAAGGCGTCAAGAAGGCCATGTCCGCTACGTTCCGCGTCGTCGAGTCGGCGCTGGAAGCGGTCGGCGGGCAATCGGCGACGTTGACCACGCTTGGCGGCGCCAAGCCCGTCCACCCGCTCGGCGAGACCTATTATTCGCAGACGCCGTTCCGCTTTGGCGAGTATATCGCGAAGGTTGCGTTGTTTCCGGTATCGCCCGAATTGACGCGGCTGACCGGGGATCTGGTCGACATCACCGCGCGCCCTGACGCGCTGCGCGAAGTCGTCCGCGAGGAACTGGTCGAACATGGCGGCAAATGGGAGTTCCGCGTGCAGCTCAATACCGATCTCGACGCAATGCCGATCGAGGACTCGTCCGTGGCCTGGGACGAGACAAAGAGCCCGTTCGTCACGGTCGCCACGCTCGACGTGCCGCCGCAGCTCTCATGGGAACAGGGCGTCACTGATCATACCGACGACGCACTGTCGTACAGCATCTGGCACGGCATCACTGCGCATCAGCCGCTCGGCGGCGTGAACCGCACGCGTAAGGACACGTACAAGCAGTCGGCGGATTTCCGCGGCACGTTCAACGGTTGCCCGATGCACGAGCCGGCCAAGCTGTCCGAACTCGCCTGACATGACCATGGGGGGCGATACACTGAAGCTGTTCCACGTCAGCGACGTCCATTTCGGTGCGGAGGACCCGGCGGCGATCGCCTGGTTCTCCGAACGCGTTGCGGAAGAAAAGCCCGACGCGGTCATCATGACCGGCGACCTGACGATGCGCGCGACCAAGGACGAGTTCCAGCAGGGCGGCGATTGGCTGCGTTCGCTCGGCGTGCCGGTAACGCTGGAAGTCGGCAATCACGACATCCCTTATTACTGGGACCCGTTCCGGCGGCTGTTGGCGCCTTACCAGCGCTACGCGGCCGTGGAACAGATGATCGAGCGACCGCTTCAGCTTCCCGGCGTTACCGTCGTCCCGCTGAAGACGACTGCGCGCGCGCAGTGGCGCTGGAACTGGTCGAAGGGACGCGTGAGCCCTGGCTCGCTCAAGCGCGCGCTGACGATGATCGCGGACGTGCCGAAAGGCAATCTGATCTTCATCGGCGCGCATCATCCGCTGATAGAGGGCGGTACGACCGGGACTGCCAAGACGCGCAACGGCGACGAGGCGCTGACGGCACTGGCTGAAGCCGGCGCCCATGCAGTGCTGTCGGGGCACGTCCATGATCCGTTCGACGTGCCGGTCGACCGCGCAGGCCGGATCATCCGCATGATCGGTGCGGGGACGCTGTCGAAGCGCACCCGCGGCAGTCCGCCGGCATTCAACGAAATCCGCATCGAGGGCGGGCGGTTCGAGACGTTGGCGCGAACGCTATCGGACGAGGCAAAGTATTCGATCACTAGCACAGTGTAAGGCGTTGGATCGCGCCGACCAGCTTCGCGTCTCCGTCATCCGGACGAAAGTCAGGGTCCAGAGCTACGAACGCTGACTTTTGTAACCCTGGGTCCTGACTTCCGTCAGGATGACGACGTGTATTGCGCTACGTCTGCAGACTGCCCCTTAGTCCGGCGCAGTACCGGAATTGAACTCGATATCGATCTCGACCCAGCCACCGAGAATCTGCTTCCCACCAACGCGCGGGGGGCGGACGCGAAATTGCCAAGCGGCCTGACGCATCGCGCGGGCAAGCCCCGAACCGACCGGGGACTCGCTCAGCGCCCGGCAGTTCTCGACCTGGTAATTCGCGATCATGCGACAGGCGATCTTCGCCCAGCTGTTCGGGGGCGGCGCACTCTTCAGATACCCGTTGAGTTCGGCATCGGTCGGGCGGCGATACCATTCGACCTTGTACAGCCGCTCGCCACCCGGGCCTTCGCCAGGGCCATATGCTGAACCGCTGTCCTTCCCCTTGCCCGATCCGCTTCCGCCGTCACCGCCAGCAAGCTGGTCATCAGGATGCGAGGGCATCTTCGAGATATCTGCCGCATCGAACATTTCCATGCCGCCGAGCATTTTGATCGGCAACGGCGGCGGCGATTTCGGCGGGGCAGGGGGCGCCTGTGCCGACGCGACACGCGGCGCGGCGCGCTGCGGCGAACCACCGCTCGCGCGCTTCTCCCGGGTCGCCGACGGCGTGCGCTTCTGCGGCGTCGGCGTGGTCTGGTCCGGTGCGATCTGGAACGTCACGGGATCGCGGCGCTCTTCCGGCTTTACGACGGCGGACGGCGCCAGGCGCAACAGCAGCAGCAGGATCAGGACATGCGCAATGACCGTCAGCACGAACGCGCCACTGCGCCGTCGCGTCGCGCCACGCGTCTCGATCGACGAAGGATGGTACGCCGACCGCATCGGCAGTCCGCCTAGACCCGCGGACGCGCGACGGCAACGCCCCGCGTCGCCGATCTTTTTCGCAATATCCACTGCAGAATGCCTGTCGGTTCAGCCACGCGCAATCAGCAGCGCGGCGATCTCGTCCGCGGCGGCGTCCGCACCATTCTCCAGCGCGACCTGCGCTCCGATTTCCGCGGCCTTCGCTTTTACACGCTCCGTGAGAATTGCGGTGATCGCAGGCCCGGCGCGCGCGGTGGTGAATCGCTTCACCGATAGCGTGCTACCCACGCCGATCTGGTGGATGCGGTGGGCGTTATCGTGCTGATCGCCCATGTGCGGCACCACGAGCTGGGGTTTGCCAGCGCGCAGCGCCTGACCGGTGGATCCCGCGCCGCCATGGTGGACAATCGCGGCCGCCCGCGGGAACAGCAGCGAATGCGGCGCATAGCGGCAGACGTAAATATCCTCGCTCGCTGCGGTGCGATCGTCGCTGCCGGTGAGCAGGACCGCGCGCAGGCCGAGCGCGCGCGCGGTCGCCGCCGCGGTGGCGTAGAAGTCGCCCGGCGCAAACGTGGCGAAGGACCCCAGCGTGAAGACCAAGGGCGGCGCACCCGCGTCGAGGAATGCCTCAAGCGCAGGATCGAGCGTTTCGGGTGTCCCCGTATCGCTATCGAATATCGCAAAGCCGGTGACACGGGCAGTGTCCGCAAGATGAAGCGGGCGTGGCGCGATGGCTGGCGAATAGCAGCACAGCGTCAGGTCGGTCACCGCGGGCGTTTCCAGCAACAAGGCCTGGCGCGAGGGCGGCAGGCCACGCGCTGCGCGAACCACATTGACGTGCCGTCCATGACGGTGACGCAGGACACCGCGCATGACCCGGTATACGGACCGGTTCCACGCACGCCCCATCGGCCCGGTCGGCGCGGGGACCATCATCCGAAAGTCCGGCGTTCTCGGGGGCGCATAGGCGGAAAAAATCGCCATGGGTTGAAGCAGGACGTTGATCAGCGGAACCCCGCGCGCTTCCGCGACGATCGGCGCGGCGAACACGAACAACGAGGCCACAAGCGCGACCGCGCCGTCCATGGCGTCATCCAGGGCCGTCATACTGTCGGCCAGCCACGGCATCAGGATCCTGTTCATCAGATAGGTCTGATCCGCCATGATCCGTCGTGCCGCCTGGTCGGGGGGCAAACCCAGCGCCTCGGCGAGCGTATCGAACCCCCCGGCGATCGCTACGCTGGTCAGTCCGGCGGCGTCGACCTTACCGACATGATCGGCCGGTACCGCCAGCACGACCGCGAACCCGCGGGCCTTGAGCGCAAGGCCGATGGCGATGAAGGGATGGAGGTCGCCGAGCGAGCCGATCGTGGCGAGGACGATCTTTCGCATCGGCTGTGAATGGTCCTTCCCTGCCGCGTGGATCGACGGCTGCTCAGGGCTACGAAATTTTCATGTCGGGAACATTGCAGTCGAGGACTGGGCGTGGACGGGCCGCGGACCGGGGCGGCCGGGGGCATCGATACCGACTAGGCTCTGCAGTTCGCCCAAACGAAGAAGGCCGCCGCCCGGTATCCCGGACGGCGGCCTTTTCCTTGGTCAGCGCCGAAGCGTCTGGCGAAACCGATTACTCGGCTTCGTTCAGATACTCGCCGGCATCCGCATCGGTGCCAGTGCCCGAGGTGACGACCGCTGCGAGCGGATCCTCACCGACGCCGCCGGCGTCACGCGGGCTGCGCGCGAGTTCGGCAGCATGCTCGTCGGCAGCCGACATCGGAGCCACGATCGACACCTCCGCCATCTTGCGCTGCTGGACGCGCATCGCAGCATCGCGGCTGTTCGCCACGACCCGCAGGCGGTTGAGACCTGCGCCGGTGCCTGCCGGGATGAGCCGGCCGACGATGACGTTTTCCTTCAGGCCCATCAGCATGTCCTGCTTACCCTGGACAGCCGCTTCGGTGAGGACGCGGGTGGTCTCCTGGAACGAGGCCGCCGAGATGAAGCTGCGGGTCTGCAAGCTCGCCTTGGTGATCCCGAGCAGGATCGGCTTACCCTGTGCGCGGGTCTGCTTCTTCTCCAGCTTCTCGTTGGTCGCGTCCATTTCCTCGCGATCGACCTGCTCGCCCTTCAGCAGCGTGGTGTCGCCGCCGTCGGTGATCTCGACCTTCTGCAGCATCTGACGAACGATCGTCTCGATGTGCTTATCGTTGATCTTCACGCCCTGGAGACGATAGACCTCCTGGATTTCCGACACGAGATACTCGGCGAGGGGCTCGATACCCATCGTCTCGAGGATGTCGTGCGGATCGGGCGAGCCGCCGATCAAATTGTCGCCGCGCTTGACGTAATCGCCTTCCTGCACGTCGATGACCTTCGACTTCGGCACCAGATACTCGACGACGTCGCCGCCATCCTCGGGCTGGATGCCGATCTTGCGCTTCGCCTTATAGTCCTTGCCGAACACGACGCGGCCCGAGATCTTGGCGATGATCGCCGAGTCCTTGGGAATGCGCGCCTCGAACAGCTCGGCAACGCGCGGCAGACCACCGGTGATGTCGCGCGTCTTGGCGCTCTCGCGGCTGACGCGGGCAACGACGTCGCCGCCGAACACCTGTGCGCCGTCCTCGACCGACAAGGTCGCACCGATCGCCAGCATGTAGCGGCCGGTCTCGCCCGACGTCTCGTCGAGCAGGGTCATGCGCGGACGCAGATCCTCCTTCGACTTGGTCGCCGCACGATATTCGATCACGACGCGCTGGGCGATACCCGTGGCTTCGTCGGTCTGCTCGGTGAGCGTCTTGCCCTCGATCAGGTCGACATACTTGATCGTGCCCGGGTTCTCCGTGATCACCGGCATGGTGAACGGATCCCACTCGGCCATCCGGTCACCGCGCGACACGATGTGGCCATCGTCGAACAGCACGTACGCACCGTAGGGGATGCGGTCGACCGAGAGCTCGCGGCCGTCCATGTCGACGATCGCGATTTCGCCCGAGCGGCTGAGCACCACGCGACGGCCACGCTGGTCGACGATGATACGCAGGTCGCGGAACTGCACCGTACCGTCGGCATGCGCCTCGAGGTTCGACGTCTCGTTGAGCTGCGCTGCACCACCGATGTGGAACGTACGCATCGTCAGCTGCGTGCCCGGCTCACCGATCGACTGCGCGGCGATGACGCCGACAGCTTCACCGATGTTGACCGGCGTACCGCGGGCGAGATCGCGCCCGTAGCACTTGCCGCAGACGCCGATCTTCGATTCGCAGACCAGCGGGCTGCGGATCTTGCACGACTGCGTGCCGAGGCCCTCGATCGTCGTGATCATCGGCTCGTCGAGCAGCGTGCCCGACGGGATGATGACCTTGCCGGTCTTCGGATCGACGATGTCTTCCGCGGTCGTACGACCCAGGATGCGCTCGCCGAGGCTTGCGATCGTCGAACCACCCTGGAGAATGGCCTTCATTTCGAGCGCGCGCGTGGTGCCGCAATCCGGCTCGATGATGACGCAATCCTGCGACACGTCGACCAGACGACGGGTGAGATACCCCGAGTTCGCCGTCTTCAACGCCGTATCCGCGAGGCCCTTACGAGCGCCGTGGGTCGAGTTGAAGTATTCAAGGACGGTCAGGCCTTCCTTGAAGTTCGAGATGATCGGCGTCTCGATGATCTCGCCCGACGGCTTGGCCATCAGGCCGCGCATGCCGGCTAGCTGCTTGATCTGCGCCTGCGAACCACGAGCACCCGAATGGGCCATCATGTAGATCGAGTTGATCGGCTTTTCACGGCCGGTTTCCTCGTCGACCTTCACCGCACGGATCTCGTCCATCATGGCGTTCGCGACCTGGTCGCCGCAACGGCTCCAGGCGTCGATCACCTTGTTGTACTTCTCCTGCTGCGTGATCAGGCCGTCCTGATACTGCTGCTCGAAGTCCTTCACGAGCGCCTTGGTGTCGTCGACCAGACCAATCTTGGCGTCCGGAATGATCATGTCGTCCTTGCCGAACGAGATGCCGGCGCGGAAGGCGTGGCGGAAGCCGAGCGACATGATCGCATCGGCGAACAGCACGGTCTCCTTCTGGCCGGTGTGACGATAGACCTCGTCGATCACGTCGCCCACGTCCTTCTTGGTGAGGAGGCGGTTGACGGTGTCGAACGGCACCTTGTGGCTATGCGGCAGGCACTCGCCCAGCAGCATGCGGCCCGGGGTCGTCTCATACCGCTTGAGGTACTGCTTGCCCTTCTCGTCGGTCTGCGGAACGCGGCTGATGACCTTGGTGTGCAGCGTGACCGCCTGCGCGTTCAGCGCCTGGTGCACTTCGGCCATGTCGCCGAGCAGCATCCCCTGGCCCGGCTCGTTCTCCTTCATCATCGACAGATAATAGAGACCGAGGACCATGTCCTGCGACGGAACGATGATCGGCTTGCCGTTGGCGGGCGACAGGATGTTGTTCGTCGACATCATCAGGACGCGCGCTTCGAGCTGGGCCTCGAGGCTCAGCGGGACGTGCACGGCCATCTGATCGCCATCGAAATCGGCGTTGAACGCGGAGCAGACCAGCGGGTGAAGCTGGATCGCCTTGCCCTCGATCAGCACCGGCTCGAACGCCTGGATGCCGAGACGGTGAAGCGTCGGCGCACGGTTCAGCATGACCGGATGCTCGCGGATCACCTCGTCCAGGATATCCCAGACTTCCTTGCGCTCCTTCTCGACCCACTTCTTGGCCTGCTTCAGGGTCATCGACAGACCCTTCGCATCGAGACGCGCGTAGATGAACGGCTTGAACAGCTCGAGCGCCATCTTCTTCGGCAGGCCGCACTGGTGCAGCTTGAGCTCAGGCCCGGTCACGATGACCGAACGACCCGAATAGTCGACGCGCTTGCCCAGAAGATTCTGGCGGAAGCGGCCCTGCTTGCCCTTGAGCATGTCGGACAGCGACTTCAGCGGACGCTTGTTCGCGCCCGTGATCGTGCGACCGCGGCGACCGTTATCGAACAGTGCGTCGACGGCCTCCTGCAGCATGCGCTTCTCGTTGCGGACGATGATGTCCGGCGCGCGGAGCTCCATCAGGCGCTTCAGGCGGTTGTTGCGGTTGATCACGCGGCGATACAGATCGTTCAGATCCGACGTCGCGAAACGACCACCGTCCAGCGGCACCAGCGGGCGCAGCTCGGGCGGGATGACCGGCACGACCTCGAGGATCATCCACTCGGGGCGGTTGCCCGAATCGATGAAGCTCTCGACGACCTTCAGGCGCTTGATGATCTTCTTGGGCTTCAGCTCGGACTTGGTGACCGCGAGCTCTTCGAGCAGCGCGGTACGCTCACCGACGAGGTCGAGCGATTCGAGCATGATGCGAACCGCCTCGGCACCGATACCGGCCGAGAACGCGTCCTCGCCATACTGGTCCTGCGCGTCGAGGAGCTCGTCCTCGGTCATCAGCTGGTACTTTTCGAGCGGGGTCAGGCCCGGCTCGATGACGATGTACGCCTCGAAGTACAGCACGCGCTCGAGCTGCTTGAGCTGCATGTCGAGCAGCAGGCCGATGCGCGACGGCAGCGACTTCAGGAACCAGATGTGCGCGACCGGTGCGGCCAGCTCGATATGGCCCATCCGCTCGCGGCGAACCTTCGAGACGGTAACCTCGACGCCGCACTTCTCGCAGACGATGCCCTTGTACTTCATACGCTTGTACTTGCCGCACAGGCACTCGTAATCCTTGATCGGACCGAAGATGCGCGCGCAGAACAGGCCGTCACGCTCGGGCTTGAACGTGCGATAGTTGATGGTCTCGGGCTTCTTGATCTCGCCGAACGACCAGCTGCGGATCTTGTCCGGCGATGCGATGCCGATCTGGATCTGGTCGAACGTCTCGGTCTTGGCGACCGGATTGGCGAAGGGGGTCATCTCGTTCATTTTATTCTCCATTCCCCTTCCGCGTCGCGGGAGGGGCTAGGGGAGGGGATGTCGTAGCCTCTTCGGGGTGCGCCTGGATCAGGCCCTCCCCCGACCCCTCCCGGTAGGGCCCCGTCAAAGTACTACTTTGATGGGAACCCAACGCGGGAGGGGAGGAAGTAGAGGCCTACTCCGCCGCGATCTGGATGCCGTCGCTGTCGTAGCCGGGCTCCGACTGCTTCAGGTCCACATTCAGGCCGAGCGAGCGCATTTCCTTGACGAGCACGTTGAAGCTCTCCGGGATGCCGGCCTCGAACGTGTCGTCACCCTTGACGATCGCCTCGTAGACCTTGGTGCGACCGACCACGTCATCGGACTTCACCGTCAGCATTTCCTGCAAGGTATACGCCGCGCCGTAAGCCTGGAGCGCCCAGACCTCCATCTCGCCGAAGCGCTGACCACCGAACTGCGCCTTACCACCCAGCGGCTGCTGCGTGACCAACGAGTACGGCCCGATCGAGCGTGCGTGGATCTTGTCGTCGACCAGATGGTGCAGCTTGAGCATGTAGATGTACCCAACCGTCACCTTGCGATCGAACTGATCGCCGGTGCGACCATCGAACAGATCCGACTGACCCGACGTGTCCAGCCCCGCCAGCGCCAGCATCGCCGAAACGTCGGCTTCGCGGGCACCGTCGAACACCGGCGTCGCCATCGGCACGCCGCCCTTCAGGTTCTTGGCCAGCTCGACGATCTCGTCACCCGAGCGGGCGTCGATTTCCGCGTGATACTGCTCGCCATACACCGTCTTGAGACGATCGCGGACCGCCTCCGGCATCGCGCCGGGCTTGGCGTCCGGGTTCTCCTCGCGCCACGTCTCGAGCGCCGCGGTGATCGACTGACCCAGACCACGTGCGGCCCAGCCCAGATGCGTCTCGAAGATCTGCCCGACGTTCATGCGCGACGGCACGCCCAGCGGGTTGAGCACGATATCGACCGGCGTACCGTCGGCGAGGAACGGCATGTCCTCCGCCGGCAGGATGCGGCTGATGACGCCCTTGTTACCGTGACGGCCGGCCATCTTGTCGCCCGGCTGTAGCTTGCGCTTCACCGCGACGAACACCTTGACCATCTTCAGCACGCCCGGCGACAGCTCGTCACCACGCTCCAGCTTCTCGCGACGATCGTGGAACTTGTCGGTGATCAGCTTGGCGGCATCGTCATACTGGATCTTGACCGCTTCGAGATCGCCCTGGACCTTGTCGTCGGCGACCGCGAACTTCCACCATTCGTGGCGGTCGACGCTGTCGAGCAGATCCATGTCGATCACGAAGCCCTTCTTGACGCCCTTCGGCGCCGAGGTGGCGGTCTGATCGAGCAGCATCTCGCGAAGACGCGACCACGTCGCACGGTTCAGGATCGAACGCTCGTCGTCCGAATCCTTCTTCAAGCGCTCGATCTCCTCGCGCTCGATCGCCATCGCGCGCTCGTCCTTGTCGATGCCGTGACGGTTGAAGACGCGAACGTCGACGACCGTACCCGACACGCCCGGCGGCAGGCGAAGCGACGTATCGCGCACGTCGCTGGCCTTCTCGCCGAAGATGGCGCGGAGAAGCTTCTCCTCCGGCGTCATCGGCGATTCACCCTTCGGCGTGATCTTGCCCGCGAGAATATCGCCCGGCTCGACCTCTGCGCCGATGTACACGATGCCCGCTTCGTCGAGGTTGCGAAGCGCTTCCTCGCCGACGTTCGGGATATCGCGCGTGATGTCCTCCGGCCCGAGCTTGGTGTCGCGCGCCATCACTTCGAACTCGTCGATATGGATCGACGTAAACACGTCGTCCTTCACGATCCGCTCGGATATCAGGATCGAATCCTCGTAGTTGTAGCCGTTCCACGGCATGAACGCGACGAGGCTGTTGCGACCCAGCGCCAGCTCGCCGAACTCGGTCGACGGACCGTCGGCGAGCACGTCGCCTGCACGGACCGCGTCGCCCACCTTCACCAGCGGGCGCTGGTTGATGCAGGTCGACTGGTTCGAACGCTGGAACTTCATCAGCGTGTAGATGTCGACGCCCGACTTGCCAGCATCGATCTCGCCGGTCGCTCGGATGACGATACGCGCCGCGTCGACCTGGTCGACGATGCCCGCACGCTTGGCCGAGATAGCTGCACCGGAGTCACGCGCGACCGTCTCTTCCATGCCGGTGCCGACGAACGGCGCCTCGGCCTGGACGAGCGGCACGGCCTGACGCTGCATGTTCGAGCCCATCAGCGCGCGGTTGGCGTCATCGTTTTCCAGGAACGGAATGAGCGATGCGGCGACCGAGACGAGCTGCTTGGGGCTGACGTCCATCAACGTGATGTTGTCGGGCAGCGCCATCAGGAATTCGCCAGCCTGACGCGACGAGACCAGTTCCTCGACGAAGCCGTTCGACGAATCGAGCTCGGCGTTGGCCTGCGCGATCGTGTGCTTGGCCTCTTCCATCGCCGACAGGTACACGACGTCGTCGGTCACCTTGTGGTCGACGACCTTGCGGTACGGAGTCTCGATGAAGCCGTACTTGTTGACGCGCGAGAAGCTGGCCAGCGAGTTGATCAGACCGATGTTCGGGCCTTCCGGCGTTTCGATCGGGCAGATGCGGCCATAGTGGGTCGGGTGAACGTCGCGGACTTCGAAGCCAGCGCGCTCACGCGTCAGACCACCTGGTCCAAGTGCCGACACGCGACGCTTGTGGGTGACTTCCGACAGCGGGTTGGTCTGATCCATGAACTGCGACAGCTGCGACGAGCCGAAGAATTCGCGGACCGCGGCAACCGCAGGCTTCGCGTTGATCAGATCGTTCGGCATGACGGTCGAGACGTCGACCGACGACATGCGCTCCTTCACGGCGCGCTCCATGCGGAGCAGGCCGACGCGGTACTGGTTCTCGAGCAGCTCGCCGACCGAACGGACACGACGGTTACCGAGGTTGTCGATATCGTCGATCTCGCCCTTGCCGTCCTTCAGGTTCACGAGCGTCTTGATGACCTCGAGAATGTCCTCGGTGCGCAGCGTCGTGACGGTGTCCTCGACGTCGAGGTCGAGACGCATGTTCAGCTTCACGCGACCGACGGCCGACAGGTCGTAGCGATCGGGATCGAAGAACAGACCCGAGAACAATGCTTCGGCCGTCTCCAGCGTCGGCGGCTCGCCGGGGCGCATCACGCGGTAGATGTCGGACAGAGCCTGCTCGCGCTCTTCGGCCTTGTCGACCTTGAGCGTGTTGCGGATCCACGGACCCGTCGCGACGTGATCGATGTCGAGCAGGTCGAGACGCTCGATGCCTGCCTGGTCGAGCAGTTCGAGGTTCTCGGCCGACACTTCGTCACCGGCTTCGATGTAGATGCGGCCGGTCGACTCGTCGATCAGGTCGTATGCCGAATAGCGACCGAAGATTTCCTCGGTCGGGATCAGCAGGTCGGTCAGGCCGTCCTTGAACGCCTTGTTCGCAGCGCGTGGGGAAATCTTCTGGCCGTTCGGGAACACGACTTCGCCGGTCTTGGCATCGACGATGTCGAACATCGGCTTCTGGCCACGCCAGTTCTCGACCTGGAACGGAACGATCCAGCCACCCTGACCGCGGACGAACGTCACGCGGTTGTAGAAATAGTTGAGGATCTCTTCCGACGTCATGCCGAGCGCATAGAGAAGCGCCGTCACCGGCAGCTTGCGCTTGCGATCGATGCGGACGTTGACGATGTCCTTGGCGTCGAACTCGAAATCGAGCCACGAGCCGCGATACGGAATGACACGCGCGGCGAACAGATACTTGCCCGATGCGTGCGTCTTGCCGCGATCGTGATCGAACAGGACGCCCGGCGAACGGTGCATCTGCGAAACGATGACGCGCTCGGTGCCGTTGATGAAGAACGTACCGTTCTCGGTCATGAGCGGCATGTCGCCCATGTAGACGTCCTGCTCCTTGATATCGATGACCGACTTGGCCTCGGTATCGGGATCGACCTCGAACGCGGTCAGGCGCAGCGTGACGCGCATCGGCGCGGCGTAGGTGATGCCGCGCTGGCGGCATTCCTCAACGTCGAACTTCGGCGGCTCAAGGACGTAATCGTCGAAATCGAGATAGGCGGTGCCGGCAAAATCCTGGATCGGGAACACGCTGCGCAGCGTCTTCTCGAGACCCGAGACGTGGCCGATCGACTTGTCGGAGCGCAAGAACTGCTCGTAGCTCTCGCGCTGGACCTCGATCAGGTTCGGCATCTGCACGACTTCGTGGATGTTGCCGAAAACCTTGCGGATACGGCGCTTTGCAGTGCCGTGTTCGATCGCCTTGGATGCCATAGGTTTTGTTTCGCCCTATAAAAACTGACGGATCAGTCGTAATTTCGTGCTTGGGAACCCCCAAGCGGGACGCACGTTCACGCAAAAAGGCCGCGCGCATCAGGTGCGGCGGCTCTCAGCGTATGAAACCTCGGTATCCAATACGATCGACACGCTGCGCGACGGCATGTCATTTCCCGGATGCTGTGGTGAGCGACGGATATAGGCGCGGCCCAGCGTCATGTCAAAGGGCAGGTGTTACATGGCCGTTTCGACACGGTCGAACTGCCCGAAATACTATAGCGATCGGTCCTTGGGCACCGCTATCTGCATCCATGAGTAGGCGTAACGCGTAGTTGTAACGGTACCGGTGACATTCGCAGGGGAGTAGCGGCGTCATGAACGATAGGATCTCAGCACGGACAGTATCCGACCAGGACCGTGCGAACTGGACTCGGCTGATCGACGATCACGAAAAGATCGCCGGACAGTGCGCCGACCTCGTGACCCTGTCGCGACAACCCAAGACGCAAAGTGCGATCGCATCGCGCAAGCTGATCGAACTTGCGGTGACGGTTGCCGATCATCTCGGCGTCGAGGACGAGGTCATCGATCGCACTGTCGTTGCGATGGAGGCGCATCGCTCGGCTGACACGATCGCGATGATGGAGGAGGATCTCGACATCCTGCGTTCGGACTGGACGGCGTTCATCGGTCGCTGGCTGCCGACGATCTCGCCGAAGGACTGGGCTGCGTTCTGGGTACAGGCGGAGTCGATGCTCGATCGGTTGTCGCACCAGGTGAAGCTGGAGACCGAACTGCTGTACGATCACGCATTGCGCGACGGCGTAATGCGACCGGGCGGTCTGGTTCTGCACTAAGGTGCTTATAAATCCTCCCCCGCCAGGGGGAGGTGGCTGGCTCTTGCCAGACGGAGAGGGAGGAAAGGGCTGGGCGCCGTTTCGTGTCCTCCCCCTCCGTCACCTTCGGCGCCACCTCCCCCTGGCGGGGGAGGATCAAGCATCAGCGGCGCTTCTTCTTCGCGGGCACAGGGGCCACCGGCGCCGCCGGTACCGGCGGCTGCACGGTAACCTTCACCACCAATGGTAACACCCCAGGATCAGCCGGATACAGGCGCCGCGCCCGTCCAAACACGAACCGCGCCTTCGCCGCCCCAGGCGCACTCTCGCTCACGCCGACCCAGCGCCAATGCCACGGCTCCCACTTCACATGCTGCTTGTTGCCGCCGGGAAAGCTCTGCTCGAACCCGAACCGCGGCGCGTTCGACCGCAGCCAGCGCGCGGCAGGCGTCGCGGCCATGCAGGCCTCCGCATCGGGACACCCGTTCGCCGGCCGGACCGCGAAATCCAGCGCATAGCCTGTCGAATGCTCGCTATACCCCGGCGGCGCGACCGAGATCGCGCGATCGGCCGGGCTGCTCGTCTCGCCGCGGCAGAATACGCTGCGCTGGCGGGCGATCGACCGCTGGCACGACAACGCACGCAGCTGGCCCATCACCGACGGATCGCCCTGCGCCGCCGCGAACAGCCGCAACAGGTCGGGCAGGATGTCGGCGCGTACAACGCACGGATTGCCCACCGAATATTCGGACGGCAGCGTGACGAGTTCGGTTTCGGGCGCATCGCCGTACGGCAAATGCCCAAAGGCACGGCCGTCGGGGGCGATCGCCGCGCTCTGCCCCTCGCAGAGTTGCGCGTCCGCGATGGTCGGGGCGAAGAGGAGCGCGAGGGCCAGCGTGCGGTGCAACATCGACGCAAGCTCTGGCACGCAGGCGCTAATGATGGCAAGGGCGGCACCATGCATGGTGAACGCGTACTCTTCCTCGACGGCGAGGCCCTGGTGATCGACAAGCCCGCAGGGCTGCCGGTCGATCCGCCCCGCGATGGCTCGTTGAGCCTCGAAAATCATCTCGATAGCCTGAAGTTCGGTTTTCAGCGCTGGCCCAAGGCGGTGCACCGGCTGGATCGCGACACGAGCGGCTGTCTGCTCCTGTCACGCAATCCGAAGGCGCATGCCCGCTTGCAGCAGGCGTTCGAGCAAGGCCTCGTGTCGAAGCGCTACGTCGCGCTGCTCGACGGCGTGGTCGAAGGCACGTCCGGCTTGATCGAAATGGCGCTCGGCAAGGTCAGTACGGCCGAAACCGGCTGGCGGATGGTCGAGGATCCCAACGGCAAGAAATCGCGCACCAAGTGGCGCGTGCTCGAGATCAAGGACGGGCGCTCGTTGGTCGAGTTCCTCCCCGAGACGGGGCGCACGCATCAGATCCGCGTCCATGCGGGAAGCGGCCTCGGCGCACCGGTGGTCGGTGACGGCGTCTACGGCAAGGCCGATGGCCTCGGCATGATGCTCCACGCCCAACGGCTGATCGTCCCGCGCGCGGGCAAGCCCGACGTGCTGGCCGAAGCGCCGTTGCCAGAGCGGTTCGCCAAGGCCGGGTTCGCCGACGAGGCGGCTCCGGTCGCCGTTGCCGAAGTGACGACGCCCGACTCCGCCGACGGCTGAGCAAGGCTAGGAGCTGATGGTCGCGATTCCGATCACCCGATCGATCTCGATCGACGACAGCGAACTGATCGAGAGTACGACGCGTGCGGGCGGTCCCGGCGGTCAGCATGTCAACACTACCGACAGCGCGGTGATCCTGCGCTTCGACGTCGGCCTGTCGCCCGGTTTGCCGCTCGCGGTGAAGAACCGCATCGCGGTGATTGCCGGATCGCGCCTGACCCGCGACGGCGTGCTGGTCTTGCGCAGCGAGGGCTCGCGGTCGCAACTGCTCAACCGCCAGGAAGTCCGCGAACGCCTCGTCGCCCTGATCAAAGAGGCAACGATCGTCCCCAAGGCGCGACGCGCGACCAAGCCGTCCAAGGCAGCGAAGGCACGACGGGTCGATACGAAGAAAGTGCGGAGTGGGGTCAAGGCGGGGCGCGGCAAGGTCCGCGACGACTGAGTGGTTGGTCCAGAGACCGACCGATATACTTCTTCGTTCTCCCGCGAAGGCTGGAGCCCAGGCTGGATCCCCGCCTTCGCGGGGAAGCAGGTCTTGCGTCGTTGAGAGGGAGGAGCACCGACCCCGTTATCCCGGCGAAAGCTGGCGTATGCTTGAGGAACGGGCAACGGGCGCCAACATGGATCCCCAGCTTTCGCTGGGTGACGGGTATTACGTCCCCCGACCAAGGAAGAAGTCATGTACCAGTTCGATATTTCAGCCGGCACCAAGGCCGATCTCTACCGCGACCTGCTCGCCGCGCTCGACGCGCTGACGACGGACGAGACCGATCCGATCGCCAACATGGCCAACGCCGCCGCGCTCGTGTGGGAGTATCTCCCCGACTTGAACTGGGCGGGTTTCTACCGGCTCGTAGAGGGCGAACTCGTGCTCGGGCCGTTCCAGGGCAAGGTCGCGTGCATCCGCATCCCGGTCGGCAAGGGCGTCTGCGGAGCCGCTGCCGCGACGTTGACGACGCAACTGGTCGAGGACGTGCACGCGTTCCCAGGCCATATCGCCTGCGATGCCGCGAGCCGCTCCGAGCTGGTGGTGCCGGTGACCAAGGATGGCATATTGATCGCAGTGCTTGACCTCGACAGCCCCGAACCCGCGCGGTTCGACGCCGAGGACGCGGCAGGGTGCGAGGCGCTGGCGGCATTGCTCGCCGACCGGTTGGCCTAGCACGAGGCCGACGCGCCCCGTTTCGGGACAGCACGTCGTCTGGCGACTCCTCGGCGCGCTTGGTAAGCAACGCCTTAAGAAATCCGGCGTTTGCGCTGGATCGGGTGGCACAACCAGGGAGACGGACATGCGAAGGCTTTTGATCGCGAGCGCGGGGCTGGCGCTGGCAGGCGGTGCGGCAGAGGCTCAGCGACCGGCCCCGGGTGCGAGCTATCCTGTGCCCGGCACCGCCCGCGGCACGGCGATGCAGGCGCCTATGGCACGCCCCAGCCGTCCAGGGCCGATCGCCGCGCAGATGCCCGTCGTAGAGGCGCCGACGCGATCGGTCCCTGGTCCTCGGTCTTCGCGCTGGGGCAGCAAGATCGGCGGGCGCTGGTGGGCGGGCGCAAACGCGCCCGGCGGCTGGGCCGGCTATCGCCGTCCGCACCGCGGCTGGGCGGTGCCTGCCTATTGGAATGCGCCGCGCTTCTACGTCGGCGACTGGTCGAACTACGGCCTCGCGCAGCCACCCCAGGGCTATAACTGGACTCGCTATTACGATGATGCGGTGCTGATCGACGCGCGTGGATCGGTCTACGATACGACCAGCGACATCGATTGGGATCGTACCGGCGGTGGCGGCTATGTCGCGGCCGACCCGCGCGCCTATGCGCGGAACGATACGGTCTATTCGGGCCCGAGCGAGCGCGGGTACGTCGCGCCCTACACGGATCGCCCAGTGCCCCATCGCGACACCGGTCTGGGTGGCGCGGCGATTGGCGCTGTCGCGGGCGGCGTCGCTGGCAACGTTATTGCGGGGCGTGGCAATCGGCTCGGCGGGACGTTGATCGGGACCGGTCTCGGGGCTGGGGCCGGCTATGCGATCGACAAGGCAGACGATCGTGGTCGCCCAGTACCGCCGCCGGTTCCTGGCTATGGCGTCGGTTACGCGCCGCCGCCCGCGGACGCCGCCGACGATGCGCCGTCGTCCTACGCAGCCGACTACCCGCCGTCGTCCTACGCAGCCGACTACCCGCCGTCCTATGACGCCGGATACCCGCAATCCCGCAGCCATACCGTGGCACCGGGGGGCAGCTGGACGTCGCCGGATGGTCTCACCACGGTGACCACGACCAGCGGTCGCGCGTACCCGGCCGGCTCGACGACGGTGGTCGTGCAGTCCGTGCCGGTGACGACGACAACCACCACCACCGACTATTACGACGCGGCGCCCTATCCGCGGAAAAAGCTGCCCCGCCGTCGGTAGCTCAGCCGAGCATGCCAGCGTAAGTCTGCGGCGGTTGGGGCAGCAGGACGCGTGCCGCAATGCCGCTGCCGGCGACCAGAAGGAGCGTTCCTGCGCCCACCGCGAATATCCTGCGCGGTGGCAGGCGATCGGCGAGTAGCACGGTCGCCACCGCGGTCGCGATCATCGGCCACAGGTGATAGCGCAGGTCGGACGCGATGCTCAGGACCGCGAAGCTCGCCTCGAGCGCCAGCGCGGACACGAGCAGCGCGGTCGCGAGGTCGCGGACCGGATCACGCGGACGCGACAGGCTCGCGGCAAGTGCGGTGATCGCGACGACGATCCACGCGATTGGCCAGCCGAGCGGCGTCTCGACGACGACGGCGGTTAGCGCCTCCCACGCGCGCCCGCCGACACGGGGGTTGGCGAGGCCGAGCGTGTTCGGCTCGGACGCGGCGGGCGGTGCTGCGCTCGGCCAGTGGAACGGGACCAGCCAGCGGTCGGTCGAGTTCAGGTGCGCGAGGCGGTGCCCGGCATAGGCGATCGGATGATGCAGTGCCGCCGATGCCAGCGTCACGTATAAAGTCGCGGTCGGCAGTGCGCGCAGCCTTGTCATCGTCGTCCCGCAATGCGCCTCGTCGCCCAGCGGATCCCAGAAGAACGGCTTCGCGCACCGCCGGGCGATCACGGTCGCCGTTTCCGACCGGGTCAGGCCGGTGGTGTCGCTGTCCGGCGCGCGTGCGGCGATACCGGCAAGGTCGTAAAGTGCCTGAGTCGCTTCGACCCCGCTATGCTGGGCGCGGAGGATCTGGTGGTTCACGACAGGCGCCACGCCGAGCACGAGGACTACCGCCACGAAACCGGTCACCAGCTTCGCCAACGGGTGCGTTGGGCGCGAAGCGAGGGCGATGACCAAAGGCACAACGATAAACACGGCATTGGCGCGGACCAGCACCGCATAGACGAGCAGTAGCGCCACCAGGACCCGCATCGCGCCGGGAAGGGGGCGACGGCCAAGCCGCCACCAGCCGATGATGCCGATCGCGGCAAGCAGCGCGCCGGCAAGTTGCGCGTCCTTGAGGACAACGCCCTGCCAGCCGAGGAACGGCGGGAGCAGCCCGATCGCAAGGATCGCTGTTGCGCTGCGAGCGCGGCCAATTTGGGCCAGTGCAGCCGCGATCAGCCCTAGGCCAAGCCAATAGGTGGCAAGCTGGACGACCAGCATCGGCGTTGCACCGGGCCCGAGCGGTGCGAGCAATGCCCAAACCCGCGCCATCGCCGGCGGGTGCCAGTCGTCGTACACCCCCGAAAGGACCTGCCGATATTGCGCGACGGTGTCGTACATCGCGGTGCCCGGCCAGAAGAGCGCGAGCGAGGCGATGCACAGCGCTGCCGCCGCGATGGCGATGTGGCGCTGGGTAATCCGGGAGGCAGGTTCGATCGACATTCGCGGGTCCTGCACCATTGGCTTTCGGCGCCACATAATCCCGAGGGCAGGGACCTTGTGGACGGCGCGACCTTTTGATGCGTCTCGCGCGAGGGTCAAGCGATATAGGGCCGATACGGGATAGTTCGCCCGGATAGGTCGGTCGGATATTGGAATGATCGCAAGGTCTGGCACGACCGAATGCCCCGCGATAACCCCGTCATCCTGACGAAAGTCAGGATCCAGAGTTACAAAGAGCTGCGATCGGTACCCTGGATCCTGACTTTCGTCAGGATGACGCGGGATAGGGTGCGCGCCATACCCCTTCTGATCCTCCCCGCCAGGGGGAGGTGGCGCCGAAGGCGACGGAGGGGGAGGCCACGAAACCGAGGTTTCTCCTGCCGCCCTCTCAGTTCGGCAATAACCAGACACCCCCCTGGCGAGGGAGGATTGAGAGATTGCTTCAGTAGTGGATCGACCGGCCGTACGCGCCGAGAACGCTTTCGTGCATCATCTCGCTGAGCGTCGGATGCGCGAACACCGTCTCCATCAGCTCGGCCTCGGTCGTCTCGAGCTGGCGCGCGACGACATAGCCCTGGATCAGTTCGGTGACTTCTGCACCCACCATGTGCGCGCCGAGCAGCTCGCCGGTCTTCGCGTCGAACACTGTCTTCACGAAACCCTCGGCCTCGCCGAGCGCGATCGCCTTGCCGTTGCCGATGAACGGGAATTTCCCGACCTTCAACTCGTAGCCGGCTTCCTTGGCCTTAGCCTCGGTCATGCCGACGCTCGCGACCTGCGGGCGCGAATAGGTGCAGCCAGGGATGTTGGCCTTGTCCATCTGGTGCGGCGAACCGCCCGCGATCTTCTCGACCGCGATGATGCCCTCATGGCTGGCCTTGTGCGCGAGCCACGGTGCGCCGGTGACGTCGCCGATCGCCCAGATGCCGTCGACATTGGTGCGGCCATAGCCGTCGGTCTTGATGTGGCCGCGGTCGGTTTCGACGCCGAGCGCTTCCAGCCCGATATTCTCGGTGTTGGGAACGATCCCGATCGCGACGATCGCGTGGCTGAACGTCTCTTCGACGACCTTGCCGTCCTTGTGCTTGATCTTCGCGGTGACGCCGTTGCCCGACGGTGCCAGACCTTCGAGGCCGGTGCCGGTCAGGAGCTTGATGCCCTGCTTGGTCAGCGCCTTGTCCATGAACGCGGAGACTTCCTCGTCCTCAACCGGCAGGATCCGCGGGAGCATCTCGACGATCGTCACGTCGGCGCCCATATCGTTGTAGAAGCTGGCGAACTCTACGCCGATCGCGCCCGATCCGATGACCAGCAGCTTGGTCGGCATCTCGGTCGGCACCATCGCGTGACGATAGGTCCAGATGACCTTGCCGTCGGCTTTGGCGAACGACAGGTCGCGCGCGCGGGCGCCAGTGGCGACGATGATGTTTTTGGCTTCGAGCTCGACGGTCTTGTCGCCCTGCTTGACGCTCAGCTTGCCCTTGGCGGTCACGGTGCCGACGCCTTCGACGACGGTCACCTTGTTCTTCTTCATCAGGCCTTTGACGCCTGCGTTCAGCTGGCCCGCGACCTTGCGGCTGCGGTCGACGACCTTGGCGAGATCGAAGCCGACATTGTCCGCTTTCAGGCCATAGCTCTCGGCGTTCTGCATGTAATGATAGATTTCCGACGTGCGCAGCAGCGCCTTGGTCGGGATGCAGCCCCAGTTGAGGCAGATGCCGCCGAGGCGCTCACGCTCGACGATCGCGACCTTGAGGCCGAGCTGCGACGCGCGGATCGCGGCGACGTACCCGCCGGGGCCCGAGCCGAGGATGACGAGATCATAGGTATCAGCCACGGGATAGTCCTTTGGATTAGTTGGTTTCGGGCGGCACGGGCCGCGGTTTGCGGTCGTCGCCGACCGCCACGAAGATGAAGCGCGCCTGGGTCACCTTGCAGCTGTCGTTGCTGTGGCGCGCGCGGCGCCACGCCTCGACCTCGATCGTCATCGACGTACGGCCGACCGCGATCAGGTGTGCGTAGACCGACACCTCGTCGCCGACGACGACGGGCATGTGAAATTTCATCGCATCGGCGGCGATCGTGACGGCGCGCCCGCCGCTCCGCCTGGATGCGACCGAACCGGCTGCGAGATCCATCTGCCCCATCAGCCAGCCGCCAAAGATGTCACCGTAAGGGTTGGCATCGGCGGGCATCGCCGTGACGCGGATCGTCGGCGCCGTGTTGGGGGGTAGGTCGGTCACGCTTCACTCCTGCGGGTCTGGCCGCTGTTCCCGGTGTCGAGGCGGCGAGCACGACGCAATGGCCCCACGCCCATCAGCACGGTCGCCACCATCGCTGCGGCCCCGCACGTCCAAATCACGTCCTGCCCGAGCGGATAGGACCATGCCGCCGCCCAGGTGATCGCGACTGCCACCCCGAGTCCGACGAGGATGTGCAAGATTTCGATGGTCGTCTTCGTCATGTCGAGCCCGCCCTAAACCGTCGGTGCCCGGCAAAGCCGAGGCGCATGAGACTCATGCGCCTCGGCTTCGATCAGGGCGAACGAGGTGGGAGGGAAGGTCGCGGTCATGCCTTTCAGCTTACGCCAGCATGCCCAGCGGGTTCTCGACGAGATGCTTGAACGCCTTCATGAACTGCGCACCGTCCGCACCATCGATCGCGCGGTGATCGAAGCTGCCGGTTGCCGACATAACGGTCGCCACGATCAGTTCGTCGCCCACCACATACGGACGCTTCTCGCCCGCGCCGACCGCGAGGATCATCGCCTGGGGTGGGTTGATGACCGCGTCGAACTGCGTGATGCCGAACATGCCCATGTTGCTGATCGAGGCGGTGCCGCCCTGATATTCCTCGGGCTTCAGCTTGCCGTCGCGGGCACGAGCGGCGAGGTCCTTCATCTGCGTCGAGATCGACGACAGCGAGGCGGTGTCCGCGCCGACGATGATCGGCGTGATCAGACCCGACGGCGTGCTGACCGCGACCGAGATGTCGGCGCGTGCGAACGTGATCAGCTGGTCGGGCGTGAACATCACGTTGCAGCTCGGCACCTGCATGAGTGCGACGGCCTGCGCCTTGATCAGCAGGTCGTTGACCGACAGCTTCACGCCGCGCGATTCGAGGCTCTTGTTCAGGTCGCCGCGCAGCTTGAGCAGCGCGTCGAGGCGGATGTTCACGGTCAGGTAGATGTGCGGAACGGTCTGCTTCGATTCGGTCAGGCGACGCGCGATCGTCTTGCGCACGTTGCTGAGCTTGGTCGCCTCGTGCGGGATATCCGGCACGGTCGCAGGCTTGGCGGCCGGTGCGAGCGCGCCAGCAGCGGCAGTCGGCGCAGCGTCGGTCTTCGCCTCAACGGGTGCCGCACCCGGCTTTGCGCTCTCGACGTCGGCCTTGACGATGCGACCCTTGGGGCCCGAACCTGAGACAGCGCCGAGATCGATCCCCTTGTCGGCGGCCAGGCGGCGGGCGAGCGGGCTCGCCTTCACGCGGTCACCACTGGCGGGAGCGGATGCGGACGCAGCGCCGGCGTCCGCGGGACGACCGTGATCCTCAGCCGAAGCCTCGGTCCGCTGGACCGGCTTGGCCTCGCTGCCGGTATTGTTCGGATCCTTGGGGTCGGGCCTGGCTTCCGATTCCTTCGCGGCGGGCTCTGGCGTCTCGCTCTTGGTCGGTGCCGACACCGACGACGCATCCTCGCCCTCTTCGGCGATGATCGCGATGACCGTGCCGACCTTCACATTGTCGGTACCCTCGGCGACGAGGATCTTGACGACGGTGCCTTCATCGACGGCTTCGAATTCCATCGTCGCCTTGTCGGTCTCGATCTCGGCCATCAGGTCGCCGGATTTCACGACGTCGCCCTCCTTGATCAACCATTTGGCGAGGGTACCCTCCTCCATGGTCGGGGACAGCGCAGGCATCTTGATCTCGATCGACATGGATTTCCCCAGGGCGTGACGTAACGGCATGCCTACTCGCGCCCTCGTCCGCTCGGGTCAACCCCGCCGCACTTGCGTATCGACCCGCCGCGGCCCAATTACCGCCAATAACGGGGGCGAAAATGCGCATTTATCTGGTGGTGATCGACGACAGTCCCGAAGCGGGCATCGCCCTGCGCTTCGCCGCGCGCCGCGCGGTGAAGACTGGCGGCGGCGTCGAGATCCTGACGGTGATCCCGCCGCAGGAGTTCATCGCGTTCGGCGGCGTCCAGGCGACGATCGAGGAAGAAGCGCGCCTGCATGCCGAAGGGCTGGTCGCGGGTGCTGCGGGCACGCTGCTGGAGGAGTCCGGCTTACGTCCGTCGATCACCGTGCGTGAAGGCGAGAGCCCGAAGATCATCCGCGAGATGATTGCCGCAAACCCGGATATCGCGGCGCTGGTGCTCGGCGCTGCGGCGACCGGTGCCCCAGGCGAGCTCATCGCGCATTTCGCAGGCACCGATGCGGGCGCGCTACCCGTGCCGGTCATGATAATCCCCGGATCGCTGACCCGCGAGGCGATCGACCGGCTCAGTTGAGCGTGGCGGCGTTCAACTGAGCGCCATCGTCGCGTGCGTGCTCAACAGGCGTTCCACGCTGTCGATCCCGGTCTTCGTCAACTGCAACGCGTCGAGATCGCGGTCCGGCGGCTCGATCAGGGACTTGGCCTGCAATACGCGTATCCAGCGACCGAGCGTCGATCGGGACAGGCGCAGCTGGTCGGCAACAAAATCGACGCAGGCGATCCGGCTCTCGGCTTCTGCGACGTACACGATCAGCAATGTCGTCCAGGCATGATCGGCGAACAAGTCGGACCCAAGCACCGCGTCGCGAGCACGGATGATATCCAGCAAGTCCTTGGCGCGGCGCCAAAGATGATGAGGCATGCCCCCGCCGTTGATATGGTCGGCCAGGGTAGGCGCGGTGCACAACGTGCCGATCAGTCTTCCCGACTGCCCGTTGCCGAGTCGCGAAACCTGGACTTCGAGGGTGATGACGTCGCCTTCGCCACCGATATAGCGTTTTCGGATGCGGGCGGAATTGCCGTTAGGCTGCAATGCGGCAATATGCGTCAGGTTGCGCATGACGTCCTCGGGATGCGTGATCGAGAGGTAGGACACGCCCAAAAGCTGTTTCTGCGTGCGTTGCAGCACCGTGGCGACCGGTTCGTCTATCGCCAGGATTACACCGTCGCCGTCCGAAACAGAATGGCCAATGATCATTTTCGGTCCTTGCACGCTCGATCGTCTAATAGCGCTTAGCTTACAAAGTCTCAAACATCTGATCGGTTCATTTTTTAATAACATCTTGGTGTCGCGGCAAATTATCGGGCCGTTACAATTGCAGCGCTACCCTCTTGAGCGCGACGCGAGATCAGGCCACGATGCGTGCATGCCTATTTTTGCCGTTCCGCTGCTTCTCGCCGCCGCCGCCCCTTATCCTGCTCCATCGCCGGTTCGCCTGAAGGCGGACGTCACCACGATGGTCGGCTTCGGTACGCGGCACACCGCGTCGATCACCACCGACCCGAAACGCGGTATCGGTGCCGCCCGCAACTGGGCCGCCAGCCGGTTCCAGGCGATCGCTGCGACGTGCGGCGGTTGCATCACCGTCGATCGTATTTCGCGCCGCTTCACGGGCCCGCGTGCACCGACCGGCGTCATCGTGGAGGATGTGCTCGGCATCCAGAAGGGCCGCGATCCGAACCGCGTCGTTATCGTCGGCGCGCATATCGACAGTCGTGTCACCGACGTGATGAACGTCACCTCCGATGCGCCCGGCGCGAACGACAATGCGTCGGGCGTCGCGCTGGTGCTGGAGGCGGCGCGCTTGCTGTCGCAACGCCAGTTCGACGCGACAATCGTGTATGCCGTGTTCTCCGGCGAGGAGCAGGGCCTGTGGGGTGCCGAACTGCTCGCCGACACCGCGAAGGCGCGCGGCTGGCAAGTGTCTGCGATGCTCAACAACGATATCGTCGGCAATACGGTGGGGCAGGGCGGCGTACGCGTCGCCGACACGGTACGCGTATTCTCGGAAGGCATCCGCGCATCGGAGGATCTGGTCGCCCAGCAGGGGCGCCGCGCGGAGGGGGGCGAGGATGACGGCCCCAGTCGTGCGCTGGCCAAGGCGATCGACGGCATCGCCGTGGGCATTCCCGGCGGCCTCGATGTCATAATCGATCGCCGGCCGGACCGGTTCGGTCGTGGCGGCGATCACGAACCTTTCCTGAAGCTTGGCTATCCCGCGGTACGGTTCTCGGTGGCGGCGGAGAATTGGGATCGCCAGCATCAGGATCTGCGCACCGAACAGGGCGTGCTCTACGGTGATACGATCGAGGGTATGGACTTCCCGTATCTCGCCAAGGTCACCGCGATCAACGTCGCGACGCTGTCGCGGATCGCCAGCGCACCTGCTGCGCCCGAAGACGTGTCGATCGCCGGCGCGCTGTCCCGCGACACGACGGTGAAGTGGACTGCGGTACCGGGCGCCGCCGGCTACCGCGTCCGGTGGCGTCGCAACGACGCCCAGACCTGGGCGGAGACCCGCGACGTTACCGGGACCGGGACGGTCCTGACGCAGGTGCCGGTCGACGACAATTTCGTCGGCGTCTCCGCGCTTTCGGCCATTGGCGCGGAAAGCCTGGTCAGCTTCGCGGGACGCGACCGCCGGCCGACCCGGTAACCGCACGTCCGCCCGACCATCTGCCGCCCTGGCATCGGTAGGTCATGCGGCGGGTCATGCGGCGGCCGAGGCTCTCCAGCGCCCGTTTGCCAGCGCGCACGCCTGTTCGCAGGGCATGGGGCGGCCTAAATAAAAGCCCTGGACGTTGGTGCAGCCGATCGCCTGCGCCATGCGGTGCTCGGCTTCGGTCTCGACGCCCTCGGCCGTCGTGCTGATGTCGAGGCTGTTGGCGAGCGCGATCACCGCGTGGACGATAGCGACCGCTTCGCGCATCCCGGCGGCGGCATCGCGGACGAAGCTTCGGTCGATCTTGATCGACGAGAACCGCGTGCGGCTGAGATAGCCCAGCGAGGAATGGCCAACGCCAAAATCGTCGAGGCTGAGCCGGACGCCCAGATCGAGCAGGCGCTCGAGGACCTTGGTCGCGCCGAGAGCCTCGGTCAGGAACACACCCTCGGTGACCTCGAGTTCGAGGCGATCCGCGGACAGGCCGGTGTTCGCCAGCGCGGACGTGACCGTCGTTACGAAATTGGGGTTCTGGAGCTGGTCGGCGGATACGTTGACCGCGACGCGGATGTCGGACGGCCATTTCGCCGCTTCCTCGCACGCGGTGCGCAGCGCCCACGCCCCGATCGGCGCGATCAGGCGCGCGTCTTCGGCGAGCGGGATGAACTTCTCGGGTGCGATGATCCCGAATCGTGGGCTCGTCCAGCGCAGCAGCGCCTCGAACGCGACGAGCGTTTCGCCGCGGGCATCGACCACCGGCTGATAGTCGAGGTGCATCTCGCCATTCTCGAGTGCGGTGCGAAGCGCCATTTCGAGGACGCGCCGCTCCTCTGCCTTCACGTGCAGTTCGGGCTCGTAGGTGCGATACACCCCGCGGCCGGCGTCCTTGGCACGGTAGAGCGCGAGATCGGCAGAGCGGACGAGCATCTCCGCGGTGCGCCCGTCGCGCGGGCCGATCGCGATGCCGACGCTGGCACCGATGTACAGCGTATGCGCGTCGATCTCATAGGGTTGCGACAGCGTCTCGATGATCCGCCGTGCAAGGTCCTCGATCGCGCCGGCGTCGCTCGCACCCCGCACGATGACCGCGAACTCGTCGCCGCCGAGGCGCCCGCACAGGCTCCCGTCCGCCATCAACGTCTCAAGCCGCTCGGACACGCAACCCAGCAGGCGATCGCCGATCGGATGGCCCAGCGTATCGTTGACCGCCTTGAACCGGTCGAGATCGAGCATCATGAACGCGTAGCGCCCGCCCCGGGCGTCGGCGTCCGCCATCGTCCTGACGAGCGTCTCGTTGATCATCAGCCGGTTGGGCAGCCCGGTCAGCACGTCGAACCGCGCCATCCGGTTGATCCGGTCTTCCGCCGCGCGCAACTCGGTGATGTCGGACGTAACGCCGCGAAATCCGTAAAATTCCCCATCGTCGCCGAACCGGGGGGAGGCGGCGATTTCCCACCATCGATCCTGCCCGTTGATCGTCACCGGCAGGCGGACGTCGCGGAAGCTGTCGCGACGGCGCAATTTCTCGGCAAGCGTCCGCAGTTCGGGCGCGAACGCTCCACTATCCCAGCCCGGACCGGCCAGCAGTTGCAGCAACGGCATGCCGTCGATCTCGCCAGGTTCGAGCCCGCACGCGACCGCGAATCGCGACGATGCGCGAACGATCCGGCGCATCGCGTCGGTCTCCCACAGCCAGTCCGCGCCGGTATCCTCGAACTCGCGCAGGAGCAGGCTCACGGTCTCGTCGCGTTCGTTCAGCACGATCTCGTTGGCGCGGATCAGGACGAGCGCACGGGCGCGGCTGATGCATCCCGCCATCAGCAAAAGGGTGAAACCCAGGATCCCGAACGCTGCCGAGGTCGTACCCGCGATCAGCAGTTGGATGACCATCGACGCGCCAAGATAACCCAGGAAGATCAGCGTCGCGAGCGCAAGCGGCGCCATCGCGAACGCCGCAGCCGTCATCAACAGGGTCAGCGTGATGCCTAGCCCGGCAGTCGTGCCCGAGGGCGCGTGCGTACAGAACAGGATCGGTACGCACGACCAGCCTAGCCCGAGCGCCAGACCCTCCCACCCCGTTCTGCGCAGGTCGCGGACGCTCGCCTGGCTTTCACCGATGTGGGGGACCGCCAGACGACGAAACCCGACCGAGACGGCAATCGCGACGAGCAACGCGGACCATGTGGTGATCTGCCATGCCGGAATGGTCGCGCTGACCAGGAACCCGGTTACCAGTATCGCCGCCAAATTGGCGGAGAGCAGGCCCAGCGCCATCTTGCGTCCGGCGAACAACTGCGCAGCACGGATACGGCTCCATTCGACATGGTCCGCCCCGCCGCCGCGAAGCCCCAATAGTCTGGGGAGATCGGCGGTCACGTGGCGTGACGGAGAAGGCGATGCAGGGCTCACGGCGTCGGTCATAGATCAGCTTGGTTATCAGATGGTTCTTATCAACCGTCGTGACTGCAATTTAGTTCGATCTGGATCAATCCACGCGGTCGCGTACGTCCTCGCACAGTTTCCTTCGCGTGTCAGCGGCGGCGGCGTGTACCGCTGCCCATCTCGGGCAGGGCGGTCTCAGGCTGCGATGTCGTACGGCTTGATGTCGCCGCTCAGATACAGGTTGCGCGCCTTGGCACGGCTGAGCTTGCCCGACGACGTACGCGGCAATGTGCGCGGCGGGATCAGTTCGATCAGGCAGTTCATGCCCGTCACCGAACGCACCCGCTCGCGGATCTCGTCGCGCAGGCGCAGACGTTCGGCTTCGTCCGAGCTGCGGCACTGGACCAGCACGGCAGGGGTTTCCTCACCGCCCGGCGTGGTGATCGCGAATGCGGCGATGTCGCCGGCCTTGAACCCGGGCAGCTGTTCCACTGCCCATTCGATGTCCTGCGGCCAGTGGTTCTTGCCATTGACGATGATCATGTCCTTGGCGCGGCCGACGATGTAGATGTAGCCGTCGGACATATAGCCCATGTCGCCGGTATCGAGCCAACCGTCCGCCATGCACGCTTCGGTCGCCGCATCGTCGCGGAAATAGCCGACCATCACCGACTTGCCGCTGCACCATACCTTGCCGATCGCGCGCTCGGGAAGCGGCGTGCCGTCCTCTTCGCGAATCTCGATCCGCATGTCGCGAACGGGCTTGCCGCAATTGACGATCGCGCGATACCGCTGCGGACGGTCACCACCACGGCTGCCACCGGACAGCTGGGTTTCCTCGACCAGCTCGACGCGGATGCCCTCGCCCGGCGGCATCAGCGACACCGCGAGCGTCGCTTCGGCGAGCCCATAGCTCGGCAGGAACGCGCTGGCCTTGAAGCCCGCATCGGCAAACGCATCGACGAACGACTGCATGACGTCGGGGCGGATCATGTCGGCACCGTTGCCCGCCACGCGCCAACGCGACAGGTCGAACCGGTCGCTCGCCTTGGTCTGGCTCGACATGCGGCGTGCGCAGATATCGTAGCCGAAGGTCGGCGAATAGCTGAGCGTCGTGCCCGTGTTGCGGCTGATCAGATCGAGCCAGGCGAGCGGACGCCGCGCGAAATCCTCGGTATTGAGATAGTCGGTCGAGACCTGGTTGGCGATCGGCGACAGGAAACAGCCGACCAGCCCCATGTCGTGATACCAGGGCAGCCACGAGACGCAGCGATCGGTGTCGCAGACTTCCATGCCGTGGCTATGCGCGGCGAGATTGTTCAGAAGCGCTGCGTGCGTGATGACGACGCCGTGCGGAAAACGCGTCGAGCCGCTCGAATATTGCAGATACGCGATGTCGTCCGGCTTGGCCTCGGGCAGCGTCGCCGCAGGCGCCTCGCGCGTGACGAATTCGGACCAGTCGATCCCGACGGTGCCCGACAGGCGTGCCGCTTCGCCCGCCATCTGCGCGAGTTCGGGCGGGAAGATCAGCATCTTCGGATCGCAGCTCGCGAGCTGGACGCGGAGCTGCTCGATATACGAATCGCGGCCACCGAACGACGTCGGCAGCGGCAAGGGCACCGGCCATGCGCCCGCATAGACGACGCCGAAGAACAACGCGGCGAACTCGGGGCCGGTCTCCGCGACCAGCGCGATCCGGTCGGCAGGCGCCACGCCGGCGGCGATCAGGCGATCGGCCATCGCGCGCGCATCGGTGCGGAGTTGCGCATAGGGGTAGGGCTGCGACAACGTGCCACGCGCGTCGTGGAAATTGAGCCCGCGGCTACCGCTGGCTGCGTAATCGAGCGCTTCGCCCAACGTACCGAAATCGGCGAAGCGGCGCGGCAGGGCGTCTTCGGTCGGCGTCGCAACGATCGCCGATACGGTCATGCCGTCCTTGTTGGCCGTGTCGGTCGTCATCGCAGTTCCTGCCTTGGTTCGTCGCGGCACTCGCGCACCACGCCTATCTTCAGTCTAGCCGTTCAACTTCGGGTGCCAGTGTGGCACAATGATGGCGTGACCGATGATAGCCACAGCGAAAGCACCGCGTTTTCACCGTCGCTGGACGCCGGCGACCAGGAAAACGACGCGTGCGGCAATGGCGGCAATGGCGGCGGCAGCCGGCGTGGTGGCAAGAGCTGGGGCAAAGGCGGCGCCAAGTCCGGCGGCAAGGAGCGCGGCAAGGATCGGGCACGCGAACGTCCTGCACCGAAACCGCTCGACGCCGCGGCGCTGGAGCAGATGGCGCTGCGCTACGTCGAGCGGTTCGCGACGACGCGGGGGCGGCTGACCGCGTATTTGATGCGCAAGATCCGCGAGCGGGGCTGGGACGGGGGCACCGGCGCCGCGCTGGCCGAGCCCGGCGAACTGGCGCAGCGTATGGCCGATCTCGGTTATGTCGACGACCGCGCCTTCGCCGAACAACGGGCTGCTGCGATGCAGCGACGCGGGCTGGGGGCACGGCGTGTCGCCGGGGCGTTTAGAGAGGCGGGCATCGACGAAGGCGACGCCGAGTCGATCGCGCCGGCGATCGCCGACCGTGCGATCGAATCAGCGCTCGCCTTCGCGCGGCGCAAACGAATCGGGCCCTACGGCACGGGCGAAGGCGACCGGAAACTTCATGAGAAACAGCTCGCGGCGATGCTTCGGGCGGGTCACCGTTTCGATCTGGCACGCAAAATTGTTGCTGCACCGCCGTCCGACACCCCCGAATCGATCGATTTCGACTGAGGATCGCAAGGATTCGTTGCGGCTGCGACGAACCGTGCTAGCAAGGCGTTCAGGGGTGTAACAATGCGTAACGACACGCAGCAGGTGCTGACATGCCGGTAGAGGTGGGGCCAGTGGAAGCGGGACCGACGATGCTCGAGGGCGTCGGCGCCGCAGAAACGCGCGCGATCGGCGGCGTCATCAAATGGTTCGACGTGACGCGCGGGTTCGGCTTCGCGGTGGCGGACGACGCAACGGTCGGCGATATCCTGGTGCACTTCTCCGTCCTGCAACCGCACGGTCGCCGAAGCCTTCCCGAAGGTACGCGGGTCGAGACCCTGTCGGTGCAACGCGGCCGCGGGTTCCAGGCGCGCGAGATCCTGTCGATCGACCTGACCAACGCGGTCGAGGAACCGGTCCGGGCACCGATATCGCCAGACCGGATCGATCCGATCGCAATGATCGACGCGGCGGGCCCGTTCGAGGCGGCGTCGGTGAAATGGTTCAACCGGTTGAAGGGCTATGGCTTTCTGGTACGGGGTGCCGATGGCAGCGACATCTTCGTCCACATGGAAACGCTACGCCGCGCCGGGATCGAGACGGTCGAACCCGATCAGCCGCTCCGCGCACGCGTCGTCGAAGGGCGTAAAGGGCCACTTGCCGTCGCGGTCGAAGAGGATCTTGGATGACGTTCGTTGCGAAAGCCGTGTTGGCGGGAGTGTTGGCACTGGGTGTCGGCGCAGGGGGTGTCGCATACATGAATAGCGGTGCTAAGTCGGACGCGACGACGGTCGCCACACTGCCGCTCACGATAAAGAGCGCGAACGGGACGCATGCGTTCCAGGTCGAGAGCGCGAAGACGGAGGTCGAGCAGGCGCGCGGACTGATGTTCCGCACCGACCTGAAGCCCGATGGCGGGATGCTGTTCTGGCCCTATCCCGCGACGGGCGGGGGCCCTGCCGCAGCGAACTTCTGGATGAAAAATACGCCGAGCCCGCTCGATATTGTCTACATCCGCGCGGACGGTACGATTGCCCGGATCGCCGAGAACACTGTGCCGTTTTCGGAAGCGCCGATCCCCTCGGGCGAGCCGGTCGGCGCGGTCCTGGAACTGATGGGCGGCCGTGCGGCGGAACTGGGGATCGCCGAGGGTGATCTGGTGACGTGGGACAAGGAAAAATAGGCAGTAGCCGTCTGTCGAACGTGTTCTGACGATCTCGTTCGGCCCGATATCGTAGAAGCAATCATACCGTCCCAGCCTGCGCCGGGGTAGGATATGTGGCTAGCCAACGTCTTCAGCGAAATGTTTCCCCGCGAAGGCGGGGACCCAGACTGGGCTCCCGCCTTCGCGGGAGAACAAGGAAGCGGGAACCGTTATAGACAACGGGGCTAACCTACACGGCGAACCTTCACGTTCCTCTCTGGCGGGGGAGCATAAGGTCCACGCAACGGCTTCCCGCAACGATCGAGGTTGAAGCCCGCCCCCACTCGGGTTAAGCGCCAGCCATGGGCTTTCTCGCATCGACTTTCACGTGGTGGAACGGCGCCACCCTCGGCACCAAATTCGGCTTGCGCAGCATGGCGAAGATGGGCGAGGACGCGCTTGGCAACGTCTATTACCAGGGCGGCAAGGATACCGCGGGCAACCCGCGCCGCTGGGTGATCTATCAGGGCGCTACCGACGCGAGCCGCGTCCCGCCGGCCTGGTTCAGCTGGCTGCATCACCAGGTCGACGACGTGCCCGATCGCGCGCTGCCGCCGATCCGTGCCTGGCAGAAGCCGGCGGTGCCGAACATGACCGGCACCGCGCTCGCCTATCGTCCGTCGGGGGCGCTCGAAAAGGGTGGACACCGTGCGGCTGCAACGGGTGATTACGAAGCCTGGACGCCCGAAGGGTGATCATGCGCTGGCTCGCTGCGGCCGTGTTGGTCGTGGCGTTGGCGGTGGGCGGCTGGTTCGGATACCGCGCGCTCACCACGCCTGCGACGCCGGTTGCCACGGTCCAGCAGGACCTGCCCGGCGCGGAGGACGCGGGCAATTCCTCGATCGAGACGATCGATACCGGGGGCGCGGCGATCGCCAATGGCGGCACGCCGATGGCGCAGCGCGTCGCGGTGCTGGGCCTGCTCAACAAGCGTAACGGCGAAACCCGCGAAGTGAGGCTGAAGCCCGGCCAGGCGACGCGGATGGGCGACGTTGTGCTGCGGCTGCGCGCCTGCGAACAGACTGCGCCATGGGAGCAGGAGCAGCTGACCGGCGCGTTCCTGCAGGTTCTGGTGCGCGGTGCCGATACGCATTGGCGACGGACGTTCTCGGGCTGGTTGTACAAGGAACGCCCCGCGCTGAACGCGGTGCAGCATCCGATCTACGACGTCTGGACCAAGAGCTGCGCGATGACCTTTCCCGCGACCGGCCCCGATACCGCGCCACTCGCGGAGGCCTTGCCCGCCAAGCGATCGAGTGCGCGGAAGTCGCCGGCGGCCGACGATACGCCTGCGACAGAGGATGGCTTGAGCGCACCGCCGAGCGCCGCGCCCAGCAACGCGACGTAATCCGCGCGATCGATCTCGATCGCGCCGAGCGAGGCGAGGTGCGAGGTCTGGAACTGGCAATCGAGCAGCGTGAAACCACCCACCCTGAGCCGGGCGACGAGATGCGCGAGCGCCACCTTCGAGGCGTCGGTGGCGCGGCTGACCATGCTCTCGCCGAAGAATGCGCGGCCGAGCGACAGGCCGTAGAGCCCACCCACCAGCATGCCGTCGTCCCAGCATTCGACCGAATGCGCAAAGCCCATCGCGTGGAGCGTCTGGAAGACGCGTTCGATGCCGTCGTTGATCCATGTCTCCGGGCGGCCCTCGACGCTTTCGGCGCACAGCTGCACGACCCGTGCGAACGCGGTGTCGACGGTAACCTGGAAGCGATCGGCGGCGATTGTCTTCTTGAGGGATCGGGAAAGCTGGAAGCCGTCGAGCGGCAGCACGGCACGGCGACGCGGCTCGACCCAGTAGACGCTGGCGGCGTCGCGGCTGTCCGCCATCGGGAACACGCCGACCGAATAGGCGCCGAGCACCATTTGCGGGTCCAGGATGTCGCTCATGCCGTCAGCCGGTGTTCGATCCGCCGCCAGAGATCGGCGAACGCCTGTGCGGCGGCGGACTTGGGTGCGAACACGCCGACCGGCGCACGCTTTACCGCCATCGACTCGATCCCGCTCGCCATCGGGATGACCGGCCAGTCGGGATGGCGGGCCAGCGCCTCGGCATGAAGCGCGCGGCGCTTGTCGACCATGACGTGCACCGGGAGCAAGGCGGTGCGGCCGCCGAGATGCTGAACGACCGCGTCATAGGCGCGTGTCGAGAGCGGGGAGGGGATGACGGGAACGACGATAAGGTCGGCGGCGCGCATGACCTGATCCGCGGTTTCGGTCAGCCCCGGCGGGCAGTCGAGGATGACGCGGTCATAGCCGGCAAGCTCGCCCAGCAGCTTGGCGAGCCGCTTCTTCTTGTCGAGATCGTGAAACAGCTGGTCGAGCCCGCGCAGCGATGCGTCGGCGCCGACTAGATCGAGGTGGCGATAGGCGGTCGGCCGCGCCTGCTTGGCGACCGCGACGTCCTTTGAGAACATCGCCTGCGCCTGATCGACCTTGCCCCCGACCCCATGGGGCCCGCCGAGCACCCAGGTCGACGCAGCCTGCGGATCGAGGTCCCAGAGCAACGTGCGGCGCGCGGACAATGTCGCGGCGCACCACGCCAAGTTCACCGAAAGCGTCGTCTTCCCGACGCCACCTTTGAGGCTGTAGATCGCAACTGTTGCCATCAGCCTAGCCTGCCGGTCCGCAGCGGCGAGGGCAAGAGCATGCGGCGCAAAGAAAAACGGCCGGCGGAGGATCCGCCGGCCGTTTCAGGAACCATCGACGTCGATGGTTTACGCGCGGGATGATTTACGCGTGGCAGATCTGAGCCGACTTGCCCGGCGCGGTCAGCGTGACGCTCGATTCGTCACCGGTCATTGACCAGCCGCCCTCGGCAGTCTTGGGCGATCCTGCGACGTCCGACTTGAGCGTCGTCGAGGGGCCGTCCTTCTTGGTGCGGACCACGGCCTGCTTGTCGCCCTGGAAGAACGTCACATACAGCAGGCTGTTGTCCTTGCAGCGCAGCGTCTTCTCGGACTTGATAGCAGGCGGCAACTCGACCGGCGCGGCGTTGGCGAGCGTGTTCGCCATCGGATCGGGGTTGCTATCCAACACCTCGGGCGAAGCGGGCTTGGAGTTGCAGGCAGCCAGCACGAGCAGCGCGGCGACGGCGGTCATGGGGAGGATTTTCATAGCGGTATCTCGCTTCGCGCATGCAGCATGGAGCGTCAAGGCTTATGGTTTGCGGTACCATCGCATCGCGACGAACGGCGCCCCGGGAAAGACGGACGCGAGCCGCGTTCGCGCATGCACGCTTTAGTCGTGCAGCGGGCGACCTTGGTTCGTCACCTCGTCCCCGGCACCAATCCGTTCTTCGACCATCGCCAGCGGCGTCGCGATATGCGCCGCGATCAGCGTGTCGCCGATTGACTCCATCAAATCTGACGCCTCCGACAACAAGGCCAACGCATGCCGATACCGTTCCATCACCCTGCTCCACCAATTTCGGCTTCCTTAACATGGGTCATCTATCGGCTGGAATGAACCCTGGATGAAAACCGTGTCATGCGGCTAGCGGAGACCGTTTACCGGCGTTTAAGCGTGCAAAGTTTCGCTCGCTTGCCCTGCGCAAGGCGCCACGCCACATAGCGGGCATGCACACGACACCTGATACGCTCGCCTTGATCGGCAATACGCCTCTCGTTCGCCTGAAGGGGCCGAGCGATGCGACCGGTTGCGATATCTTCGGCAAATGCGAATACGCCAACCCCGGCGCGTCGGTGAAGGATCGCGCAGCGCTCTTCATCGTCGAGGACGCTGAGCAGCGCGGATTGCTCCAGCCCGGCGGTACGATCGTCGAGGGTACGGCGGGCAATACCGGGATCGGGCTCGCGCTGGTCGCCAATGCGAAGGGGTACAAGACGATCATCGTCATGCCCGAGACGCAGAGTCGCGAGAAGATGGACACGCTGCGCGCACTGGGGGCCGAGCTGGTACTGGTGCCGGCCGCTGCGTTCTCCTCGCCGTGCCATTTCGTCCATACCTCGCGGCGTATCGCCGAAGAGACGCCGGGTGCGATCTGGGCGAACCAGTTCGACAACACCGCCAATCGCCGAGCGCATATCGTCGGGACCGCCGAAGAGATCTGGGCGCAGATGGACGGGCGCATCGACGGCTTCACCTGCGCGGCGGGGACCGGCGGGACGATCGCCGGCGTCGGGCTTGGGTTGAAGGCGAAGGACGAGAGCGTCTGCATCGCACTCAGCGATCCGCACGGCGCCGCGTTGTATAACTATTACGCGCATGGTGAGTTGAAGGCGGAGGGGTCGTCGGCCGCCGAGGGTATCGGGCAAGGGCGTATCACGGCCAACCTGGAGGGCGCGCCGATCGACACGCAGTTCCGGATCTCGGACCAAGAAGGCTATGCCTGGGTCCGTCGCCTGCTCGATGAAGAGGGGCTTTGCCTTGGGCTCTCGTCGGGAATCAACGTCGCGGGTGCGGTTGCGCTGGCAAAGCATCTCGGGCCCGGCAAGCGGATCGCGACGATCCTGTGCGACACCGGCTTCCGCTATCTCTCCACGCTGTACGATCCCGAATGGCGTCAGGCGAAGGGTCTGCCTTGACTGGCCCGGTCCTCAAGAATGGCTTGGATCCCGAGAATCGACAGATGGGCGGTAGTCGGGTATCGAGGCGGGGCAAGATGAAGTCCTCCCACGACCCTTCCCAGACGATGCAGCGCATCAAGGTCGGCATGATCGGCCTCGCCGCGGTCGTGCTGCTGATCGGTCTCGCAAGCGCGATCATCGGTTCGACGAATCGCGAGCGGCCGGTCGCGACGGCGGGTACCGCGCAGGCGGACGTGGTGGCGAATATGGGCGTCTCGAACGTTACCGAAACGGCGGGTGCAGGCGAGCCGCTCGCAGAGATGGGCGTGGCGCCGAGCGCCAATGCGCAGGCGCCCGCGCAATAGGCTGCGACATTGCGCGCTGAACACGCGCGCGCTTCCGTCATTATACACCACCCCGGCGAAGGCCGGGGCCCGGTTGGGAGGGTCGCAATTACAGCGTGCGCCCTACGTTATCGGTTGTACCCCGGCCAAAAATGTTCCCCGCTGAGTGACGGTTTCAGGCCGCATGCCCTGGATCTGGAAGGCTTGACGTTCGTCCAGATCCCCGAATGTCCCCACCCCCGATTGCCCGGCGCAGCCCATCACATCCACTTCGCACGCAAATTCCCCAGGACTGAGCGTCGAAACCGGTATCGAATCCGTCCAATCCCCAAAAATCCCGTTGCGTCCCCGAAGCGCTATGGTAGATGGAGGTTAATACAGGGGCACGTTCACCGTTTGCTGACAGCGCGGTCGGAACGCGACGAGGGTCGTGTTTCGAAACGGTGAAGCGTGTGCGCCATTTCGAAGGGTTTTGGCGTGTCGGTACGAGGTCGTTATCAAGGAGACGGTATCGGCCTTGTCGACGACAAGGGCCGGGTAGCCATCCCCTCGGCGCTCCGCACGACGCTCTCCGCAAATGCGCCCAAGGCGAACGGCAAGGACGGCGGGACCATCATCATCGGCGCGCATCAGAAGAATCGCTGCCTGGTCGCGTATGATCCGGGCTATGTCGACATTCTTGCCGAGCGCCTCGACCGCCGCGAATCCGAGAACACGTCCGAGACCGGCGAATACGACTATAACATCAAGCGCGCCGCCGCGTCGGGCGAAGCGGTCCCCTTCGACGGCTCCGGTCGCTTCATCATGCCGGCATTCCCGCGCTTCTATGCAGGCATCAAGGGCCATGCGTTCTTCTATGGCGTGCTCGACTATATCGAGATCTGGGACCCCGCGACGCTGATCGCCACCGACGGCATGCCCCCCGTCGTCAAGGAAATGGCGCGCTTCTACATGGCCGAGAAGGGGATCCAGCTGTGAGCCGTCCTGACGCTCCACACATCCCCGTCCTGCTCGACGAGGTTCTGGCCGCGCTGGCGCCCGAGCCCGGCGAGACGATGGTCGACGGCACGTTCGGCGCCGGCGGCTATACGCTGGCGCTGCTCAAGTCGGGCGCTCGCGTGATCGCGTTCGATCGCGACCCCGATGCGATCACCGCCGGCCGGACGATCGAGGACGCCGAAGACGGGCTGACGCTGATTTCTGCGGACTTCTCGGCGATGGCCTCCGAGCTCGAGACGCGCGGGCTGGCGCCGGTCGACGGCGTGACGCTCGACATCGGCGTGTCGTCCATGCAGCTCGACCAGGCGGAGCGCGGCTTCTCGTTCCAGTCGGACGGGCCGCTCGACATGCGGATGGCGCAGGCCGGTATGTCGGCGGCGGACTTCGTCAACGAGGCGGACGAGAACGAGATCGCCGACGTGCTGTATCAATATGGCGACGAGCCCAAGTCGCGGCGCGTGGCGCGGGCGATCGTCGCGGCGCGCCCGCTGACGCGGACCGGCGAACTGGCGCACATCGTCCGCCGCGCGCTGGGCTACAAGGCGCACGACAAGAAGGACCCGGCGACGCGCGCGTTCCAGGCGATCCGCATCCATGTGAACCGTGAGCTGGGCGAGCTGGCGGACGGGTTGCTGGCGGCGGAGCGCGTGCTGAAACCCGGCGGTCGGCTCGCGATCGTGACCTTCCACAGCCTGGAGGACCGGATGGTGAAGCGCTTCCTTCGTACCCGGTCCGGCGGGGCGCCTTCAGGCTCCCGTCATCTTCCGCAGGTGAAAGCCCCGGTAGACCCTAGTTTTTCTCATGTCGGCCGCGGTGTGCGCGCCGGCGAGGCCGAGATCGCACGCAACCCGCGCGCGCGCTCGGCGACATTACGGACGGCGCGGCGGACCTCCGCGCAACCCTGGACGGAAGAGGTGACGACATGACGGCGGCGTATCGGATGAAGGGTGTGGGCTGGTTCGGGGGCTGCGTGGCCGTCGTGCTCGGTTTCTACCTCGTGTCGCTGCAGGTCGCCGCCGAGCGCAAGAAGCTGGAGGCGGTCAACGGTCAGATCCGCTCCGCCCAGCGCGACATCCGCGCGCTGGAGACCGAGTTCGACACGCGCGGCAACCTCGCGCAGCTCGAGCGCTGGAACGGCGACACGCTGGCGCTGTCGGCACCGACCGCCGGGCAGTTCGTCGTGAGCGAGGCTGCGCTTGCGGCGCTCGACGTCAACAGCCTAAGCGCGGACGGGGTCCAGACCGCCGCGCTGTTGGTGCCGTCGGGGGCAGGGTCCGTCGTGTCCACGTCGATCGTGCCGGTGACCGCCGCTCCGGCGGTCGTGAAGCTTGCTCCCGTTACCGTTGCGCCGGTGCAGATGGCACAGGTTACCGCGCCGCGTGCGATGAACGTGGCGATCCAGGCCGCATCGAAGACCGCGCTCAAGCCGGTCGTGATCCGCGCCTCGGTGTCGACGCCGCGGTCCGCCGAAGCCGCACTCGTCCGGGCCGCCAAGACCGATCGCCTCGCAGCGGTCGCCAAGGTCCGTCCGCAGGCGGTCGCGATGCTCGACCGGAAACTCCTGTCCGATACGACGCTGGGTGACATCATGAGCGGGGCCCGCTCCGAGAGCCGCAAGCGGCGGTGACCGCATTGGTCGCCCGGCCTGTCTCGCAGCAACGTAGCGCCAACCAGCGTCATGCACTGGTGGCGACCGCGCACACGCGCCTGATGATGCTGATGTTCCTGTTCGGCGCGGCGGTGCTGGTGGTGATCGGGCGGCTGGGGATGCTGGCGGTGCAGGCGTCGCTCGCCGATCCGCAGGCGCGCGCGGCGACGATCGCGGCGCGCGGCGACATCGTCGATCGCAACGGCGCGCCGCTGGCGCGCACGATCGATGCGTGGACGATCGCGGTCCACCCCAAGAAGCTGATCGGCGACCCGACCGAGGTGGCCAGCAAGCTGGCCGCGCTGATGCCCGAGGCGGGCGACCAGGCGCATTATTATGCGCTGCTGACGTCGGGCAAGAGCTTCATCTATCTCCAGCGGCGCGCCTCGCCCGCGCTCGTCGAGCAGGTCAATGCGATCGGCGAACCCGCGATCGTGTTCGACCGCGACACGCAGCGCCTGTATCCGCAATCGACGATGGCGGCGCATGCGCTGGGCTTCCTGTCGACCGCGGGGCACGGGATGAGCGGGATGGAACGCGTGCTCGACGAGCGGCTGACCAACCCGGCGCTCAACGGTACGCCGGTCGCGCTGTCGCTCGACAACCGCGTCCAGGCGGCGATGGAGAGCGAACTCGGCCGGGCGATGACGACGTTTTCCGCGCGCGGTGCGGGCGGCATCGTCCTCGACGTGGCGACGGGCGAGGTGATCGCGATGGTCTCGCTGCCGACCTTCAACCCCAACCGGGTCGGCATGTCGGGCAGCGAACAGCTCCGCAACATCACGACGCAGAGCGTGTTCGAGCTTGGCTCGACGTTCAAGCCGATCACGATGGCGACCGCGATGGATACCGGCGTCGTCACGTCGTTCGCGCGGCGGTTCGATGCGACGCACCCGCTGCAGGTCGGCCGCTTCACGATCCATGACGAGCGCGGCGATCCCAAGCGCTGGCTCAACATGGCCGAGACGCTGATCTATTCGTCGAACATCGCCACCGCGCGCGTCGCCGACGAGGTCGGGCCGGCGCGGATGCAGACGATGTTCAAGAAGCTGGGCTTCGACACCAAGCCCGATATCGAACTGCGCGAGAAGGGCCGCCCGTTGTGGCCCAAATACTGGGCACGCACGACGACGATGACGACCGCCTATGGCCACGGCATCGCGGTGACCCCGCTGCATCTGGCCAGCGCCTATGCCGCGCTGGTCAATGGCGGGATCTGGCGGCCGGCGACGTTGCTGAAGGTCGCACCGGGTCATGCGCCCGTTGGTCGCCGCGTGATCAGCGAGCAGACGAGCGCGCGGATGCGGCAGATGCTGCGGCTGATCGTGCAGCGCGGCACCGGGCGCAAGGGCGATGCGCCGGGCTACCGCGTCGGCGGCAAGACCGGCACGGCCGAGGCGGCGGTGTCCGGTGGCTACGATCACTCGCGTAACGTGGCGACGTTTGCGGCCGCGTTCCCGATGGATGCGCCGCGTTATGTGGTCCTGGCGATGCTCGATTCGCCGCTGGGCACGAAGGAAACCGCCGGGTGGAAGACGGCTGCGTGGAACACCGCGCCGGTCGTGGGCCGCACGATCTCGCGCGTCGGCGCGATCCTGGGCGTGGTGCCCGATGCGCACCGCGACATCGACGTGTCTGACATCGTGCCGACTTTGTGGCAGGACCCGACCCGCACACAGCCGACCGGGCAATGAGGACTATTGCATGAAACTCGCAGCGCTGACCGACGGGACGGAAGAAGCGCAGGTGACGGGGTTCGCGATCGATCACCGCAAGGTCGCGCCGGGCACGGTATTCGGCGCGTTCGAAGGCGCGCGCGTCAACGGAGAGGACTATATCGCCGACGCGATCCGCTCGGGCGCGATTGCGGTCGTCGCGCGGCCGGGCCTGACGGTCGAGGGGGCCACCTACATCGCCGACGACAATCCCCGCGAGCGGTTCGCGCAACTGGCGGCCAAGTTCTTCGCGCCGTTTCCCGAGACGTCGGTCGCGATCACGGGCACGAACGGGAAGACGTCCTGCGTCGAGATGACTCGGCAGCTGTGGCGGATGGCGGGCTTTCATGCGGCGTCGATCGGCACGCTGGGGGTCACGACCGCCGACGAGCGGGTGACGACCGGCCTGACGACGCCCGACGTGGTGACGTTCCTGTCCAACGTTGCTGGGCTCGCGCGTGAAGGTGTCACGCACCTGGCCTTCGAGGCGTCGAGCCACGGGCTGACGCAATACCGCACCGAGGGACTGAAGGTCGCCGCCGCCGCGTTCACGAACCTCAGCCGCGATCATCTCGACTATCATGGCGACATGGCGGCATATTTCACCGCCAAGATCCGGTTGTTCTCCGAAGTGCTCTCGGCCGATGGCGCGGCAGTGGTCTGGGCGGACGATCCCCAGTCGGCGCGCGTGATCGACCTGGCCCGCGAGCGCGGCAACCGGCTCGTGACGGTCGGCACGCAGGGCGTGACGCTGCGGCTGGTGGGACGCGATCCGACGCTGTTGGGGCAGCGGCTCACGATCGAGGCTGACGGCCGGACCTACACCGTGACGCTGCCGTTGATCGGGGCGTATCAGGCGGCGAACGCGCTGGTCTCGGCCGGACTGGTGATCGCGACCGGCAGCGATGTGGCGGCGACGATCGCCAACCTCGCGCGTCTGCAACCGGTGCGCGGACGGCTCGAACGCGCGGTGATCGCGAAGTCGGGCGCACCGGTGTACGTCGACTACGCGCATACCCCCGATGCGCTGGAGGCTGCGATCGCGGCGCTGAAGCCGCATGCAGGCGGCAAGTTGATCGTCGTGTTCGGGGCCGGCGGCGACCGCGACACTGGCAAGCGCGAGACGATGGGCCAGGTCGCGGTGCAGCATGCCGACCGCGTGATCGTCACCGACGACAACCCCCGGACCGAGGACGCCCGCGCGATCCGCTGCGACGTGCTCAAGGGCGCGCGCGGTGCCGAGGAGATCGGCGACCGGCGCGCCGCGATCGGTGCCGCGGTGCGCGAGGCGGGACCTGAGGACATCGTGCTGATCGCAGGCAAGGGTCATGAGCAGGGCCAGATCGTCGGCGACATGGTGCTGCCGTTCGACGACGTGACCGTCGCGCGGGAGTGTGCGGCGTGAGGGGGGCTTTCTCTTCATTGCCGTTCCGTTCGTGGGATGAGACAGCAATTCTGCTCCCCTCCCATTTATGGGAGGGGTCGGGGAGGGCGCGACGTACGTACTGGCGTCCGGCGTGTTTGGTCAGCCTCTCCCCCGACCCATCCCGCAAGCGGGAGGGGCGCAGTGAACCTTTGGAATTCGACCGAGATCGCGGCCGCCACTGGCGGCGTGGCGTCGGGGGACTTCTCCGTCACGGGAGTCGCGTTCGATTCGCGCGAGGTTGGCCCGGGCGATCTGTTCGTGGCGATGAAAGGCGAGGCCAGCGACGGCCATCTTTTCCTCGACCAGGCCTTCGCACAAGGCGCGGCAGGCGCGATAGTCTCCGAGCCATGCGACCACCCGCACGTGCTGGTCGCAGACAGCTTCGTCGCCCTCAACGCGCTCGGCGCCGCGAGCCGCGCGCGCTCGTCCGCCACGATCATCGGCGTCACCGGCTCCGTCGGCAAGACCAGCGCGAAGGAGGCGCTGTTCGCTTGCCTCGACCGCGCCGCGCCCGGCGAGGTGCACCGCTCGGTCAAGAGCTACAACAACCACACCGGCGTACCGCTGAGCCTCGCCCGCATGCCCCGCGAAGCGACGTTCGGCGTGTTCGAGATGGGGATGAACCATGCCGGCGAACTCGCCGACCTGACGCAACTCGTCCGCCCGCATATCGCGATGATCACCGCGATCGCGCCCGCGCATACCGCGTTCTTCCCCGACGAGAGCGCGATCGCGGATGCGAAGGGCGAGATCTTCGCAGGGCTCGAACCGGGCGGCACCGCGATCGTCCCCTATGACAGCCCGCACCGCGACCGGCTGCTCGGGCACTCCGCACCGCATGCCGCGCATATCGTGACGTTCGGCAGCGACAAGGGCGCCGACGTCCGCGCGATCGAGGCGATGCGGCTGCCGACCGGCGGGACGTTCGTTACCGCGCGGATGGGGCAGGGGGCCGAGCACGAACTGAGCTTCACGATCGCACAGCCCGGCGCGCACTGGGTGTCGAACGCGCTCGGCGTCCTGACCTGCGTGCAGGCGGCCGGGGGCGATCTCGGACTCGCCGGACTGGCACTCGCCGAACTCGGTGGCTTGCAGGGGCGCGGCGCGCGATCGATGGTCGAGGTCGGCGACGGGCAGGCGCTGGTGATCGACGAGAGCTATAACGCCAACCCCGCCTCGATGCGCGCGACGCTCAGCGTCCTTGGCCACGAGCCGGGGCGCCACATCGCGGTGCTCGGCGAGATGCGGGAGCTTGGCGACGCGTCGGACGAGTATCACGCCGGACTTGCCGAACCGATCCTCGCGGCGCGCGTCGAAATGGCGCTGCTGGTCGGTGAAGCGATGGCGCCGCTCGTGCAGGTGCTTGAGGGACAAGTCGAAACCGTCCATGTGGGCGACGCTGCGGCCGCGCTCGCGTCGTTACGGACGATCCTGGCGCCGGGCGATGTCGTGCTCGTCAAGGGATCGAACGGGGTGGGCCTCGCTCGCGTAGTGGCTGGCCTAAAAGGCGGGATTAACTGAATGTTGTACTGGCTCGCCGAGCATCTGGGGTTTCCCGGTCTGCTGAATCTCATCCGGTACCAGACGGTGCGGACCGGTGGTGCGGTCGCGACCGCGCTGATCATCGGCCTGATCATCGGACCCAAGTTCATCGGCTGGTTGCGCGTTCGGCAGGGCAAGGGCCAGCCGATCCGCGCCGATGGCCCGCAGACTCATCTCGCCAAGCGCGGCACGCCGACGATGGGCGGGCTGATGATCCTGACCTCGATGTGCGTCGCGATCTTCCTGTGGATGGATCTGAGCAATCCCTATGTCTGGGCGTGTCTGTTCGTGACGCTCGGCTTCGGGACGATCGGGTTCCTCGACGATTACGACAAGGTGCGGAAGGCGAGCACCGCGGGGATCAGCGGGCGTACGCGGCTGCTGCTGGAATTCGCGATTGCCGGCATCGCGGCCACGATCATCATGTCGCAGAACGGGCCGCATCTGTATCTGCCGTTCACGTCGCGCATGTACCTTGATCTGGGCTGGTTCTTCCCCGTGTTCGCCGCGTTCACGATCGTGTCGTTCGGCAATGCGGTGAACCTGACCGACGGGCTCGATGGGCTGGCGACGATGCCGGTGATCATCGCCAGCGTGGCGTTCATGCTGATCGTGTACCTGGTAGGGAACGTGAAGTTCGCCGATTATCTGGGCATCCCGCACGTCCCGCGAGCGGGCGAACTGGCGATCTTCTGCGGGGCGATCGTCGGGGCGGGGCTCGCGTTCCTGTGGTTCAATGCGCCGCCGGCGGCGGTGTTCATGGGCGATACCGGGAGCCTCGCTCTTGGCGGTGCGCTCGGGACGATCGCGGTCGTCGCGCATCACGAGATCGTGCTGGGGATCATCGGCGGGCTGTTCGTGATCGAGGCGCTGTCGGTGATCATCCAGGTGTTCTTCTACAAGCGCACCGGCAAGCGCGTGTTTCGGATGGCGCCGATCCACCATCATTTCGAACAGCTCGGCTGGGCCGAGGCGACCGTCGTGATCCGCTTCTGGATCATCGCGCTGGTGCTGGCGCTGGTCGGCCTTTCGACGTTGAAGCTGCGGTGATCATCGCCAATGCCTGGCGCGGGAAACGCTTTGCGGTGCTGGGGCTTGCGCGGTCGGGTAGCGCGACGGTGCGTGCGATGGTGGCTGGCGGGGCGAGCGTTGTTGCTTGGGATTCGGATGAGGCGAAGCGTGAGGTTTTTGCTCCCTCTCCCCTGCGGGGAGAGGGTTGGGGTGAGGGGCCGCCCAGCAGCGCTGCGCCCCTGGCGGCCCCTCACCCAACCCTCTCCCCGGAGGGGAGAGGGTTCGTGGATGTTGCGCCGCTGGAGGATCTTTCAGGGTTCGACGCTTTGGTCGTGTCGCCGGGGGTTCCGCTGAATACGCATCCGCTCGCCGCCGTTGCGCGCGGGGCTGGCACGGCCACCATCGGCGATATCGAGTTGTTCGCTCAAGCGCGCGGCGACCTGCCGCAGCACAAGGTCGTCGGCATTACCGGCACCAATGGCAAGTCCACCACCACCGCGCTTGTCCACCACATCCTCAAGACCGCCGGCACTCCCACGCTGATGGGCGGCAATATCGGCCTGCCGATCCTCGAGCAGGAGCCGCTCCCCGAAGGCGGCGTATACGTGCTCGAACTGTCGAGCTACCAGATCGACCTGACGCAGACGCTCGACTGCGACGTCGCGGTGCTGCTTAATATCACGCCCGATCATCTCGACCGGTATGACGGCTTCGACGGCTATGCGGCGTCCAAGGCGCGGCTGTTCGCGATGCAGTCGGCCGAGCACGACGCGATCATCGGGATCGGAGATGCGCCGTCCGCCGCGATCGCGCGCGGGCTGTCCGCGAAGGGCGAGCATCTTACCAAGATCGCGCCCGGCGTGTGCATGTTCCAGGGCGACTGGCCCGCGCTCCAGGGTCCGCACAACGCGCAGAACGCGCTTGCCGCGATCGCCGTCGCCAAAGCGCTCGGCGTCAGCGAAACCGATATCGATCGCGCGCTCGCAAGCTTTACTGGCCTGCCGCACCGGATGCAGCAGATCGCATCATATGGCGGCGTCGCCTATTTCGACGACAGCAAAGCGACCAATCCCGAGAGCACCGCGCCCGCACTCGCCGCGTTCGATCGGGTTCACTGGATCGTCGGCGGTCGCGCAAAGGGCGACGACCTCGATGCCTGCAAGCCCGCATTCGGTCACGTCGTCCGCGCCTACACGATCGGCGAGGCCGGGCCGCGGTTCGCCGAGATATTGAAAGACTCGATGCCGGTCGAGAACGTCGGCACGCTTTCCGAGGCCGTCGCGCGCGCGGCGCTTCAGGCCAAACCCGGAGACACCGTGCTCTTGTCGCCGGCCTGTGCTAGCTTCGACCAGTTCAGCGACTATGAGGCCCGCGGCGCTGCGTTTCGGGCCGCGGTCGAGTTGCTGGCATGACCGATATGCGCGCTGGGGCCCTGGATATGTCCGAACCCAAGACCGGTATGGTCGCGAAGATGAAGCGGCGGGGCGGCCGCGGCGATCAGTCGCCGCTCGGCACGTGGTTCTGGGATATCGACCGGATGCTGCTGCTCCTGACGCTGTTCCTGATCGCGATCGGGCTGATCGCGGTGGCGGCGGCGTCGCCGGCGAGTGCGGTCCGCTATTCGGGCGAGCATCACAAGATCGCGCCGCTGTATTATTTCTGGCGGCAGCTGATGTGGGTCAGCGTGTCGCTGCCCGTGCTTTTCGGCGTATCGATGATGCCCGTCTCGATGGCGCGACGAATGGCGATCGGCGGGTGCGCGCTGTTCGTGCTGATGCTCATGGTGACGCCGTTCATCGGGGTCGAGGCGAACGGCGCACGGCGCTGGCTGGGTTTCGGCTTCGCGCAGTTCCAGCCCTCGGAATTCCTCAAGCCGCTGTTCATCGTCACGGTTGCGTGGCTGCTGTCGCTCCGTGCGAAGGATGCCGAACTGCCGACCGTGCTGATCACCGGCGCGATGACTGCGGGCGTCGCGGTGCTGCTGATGCTGCAACCCGATTTCGGCCAGACGATCATCTTCTGCACGGTGTGGATGACGCTCCTGATGATCGCGGGCACGCCGGCCAAGGTGCTGTTCGGGCTCATGGCGATGGCGCCGGCCGGGCTGGTTGCGGCCTATATATTCTACGGCGTGGCGCGGTCGCGGATCGACGCGTTCCTGTTTCCGGGCGTCGAGGGCGAGGGCGCGGGCGATCATTTCCAGACCAACGCCGCGCACAATACGCTGACCGCCGGCGGCTGGACCGGCACTGGACCCGGTGCCGGCGCGGCGAAGTTCGGGCTGCCCGAGGCGCATACCGATTACATCTTCTCCGTGATCGGCGAGGAATTCGGGCTGATCGCCTGTTCGGTGATCGCGGTGATCTTCCTCGCGATCGTCGTGCGCGTGTTCGTCAAGCTGCTGGACGAGCAGGACGAATTCAAGCTGCTGGCGTCTGCCGGGCTGGCCACGCAGTTCGGCGCGCAGGCGCTGGTGAGCATGGCGGTGAACACCGGGCTCGCGCCGTCGAAGGGGATGACGTTGCCGTTCATCAGCTATGGCGGATCGTCGATGATCGCGCTTTCGGTCGGCATGGGGTTGCTGCTGGCGTTTACCCGGCGCAATCCGTTCCTCACGCGGAGCCCCTATGTCGTCCGCTGGAGTGGTGAATGAACGTTAATAAGCCTCGGCATTATGTCCTCGCAGCCGGTGGGACCGGGGGACACATGGTCCCGGCGGCGGCGCTGGCGGCCGAACTGACCAAGCGTGGCCACCGGGTGGCGCTGGTCAGCGACGCGCGCGGCGTCCGCTTTCCCGGGCTGTTCGACGAGATCCAGACGCATGTCCTCCCCGCGGGGCGCTTCAGTGGTGGGCCGCTCGGCTGGGCGAAGGCGACGCGCGAGATGTGGCGCGGGCGGGCGATGGCGCGCGAGCTGTACGCGACGTTCAAGCCGGCGGCGGTGATCGGCTTTGGCGGCTATCCGGCGCTGCCCGCGCTGCTGGCGGCGTTTGCGGACAAGATCCCGACTGCGGTGCACGAGCAGAACGCGGTGCTGGGGCGCGTCAATCGCTTCGTCGCGGGGCGCGTCGATGCGATCGCGACCTCGTCCGAGCCGACCGAGCGGCTGGCGACCAAGCTGCTGGGCAAGACGCATCTGGTCGGCAATCCGGTGCGCGAGGCGGTGCTGGCTCTGCGCACGAAACCCTATCCGCTGCTCGAGGAAGACGGCATCTTCCGCGTTCTCGTGACCGGCGGCAGCCAGGGGGCGAGCATCCTGTCGCAGGTGGTGCCCGATGGCCTGGCGATGCTGCCCGTGACGTTTCGGCGGCGGCTGCAGGTGACGCATCAGGCGCGGATCGAGGATATCGATGCGGTGCGCGCGAAATATGCCGAGCATCATATCCCGGCCGAGCTGGCGACGTATCTGCCCGATATGCCCGAACAGCTCGCCTGGGCGCATCTCGTTATCGCGCGCGCGGGCGCGTCGACGATTTCGGAGCTGACCGCGGCGGGGCGTCCGGCGATCCTGGTGCCGCTGCCGAGTGCGACCGACGATCACCAGACCGTGAACGCGCGCGAGATGACTCGGGCAGGCGGCGCGCGGACGATCGCGCAGGGAGATTTTACCGCAGTGGAACTGGCCAAGCAGATGCAGAAACTCGGGCTTGACCCGGCCGCGTTGCAGAACGCGGCGGGACGTGCGCGCAGTTGCGGGCGGCCGAATGCCGCGAGCGATCTTGCCGATCTGGTCGAGAGCCTCGACGCGCCGGTGTCGCGGATCCCGGTCGGTGCGCCGTCCAAGCCGAAGGCGCAGTTCGCATGAAGGGTGTCGCAACGGATATCGGCACGATCCATTTCGTCGGGATCGGCGGGATCGGCATGTCGGGCATCGCCGAGGTGATGAAGAATCTCGGCTACCGCGTGCAGGGGTCGGACGTCGCCGAGGGCTATGTCGTGCAGGGGTTGCGCGACAAGGGGATCCCGGTGGCGATCGGCCATGCCGCGGCGAATATCGGCGATGCCGCGGTGGTGGTCGTCTCGACCGCGATCGTGCGCTCGAACCCGGAGGTCGAGGCGGCGCTCAACGCGCGCGTGCCCGTGGTGCGTCGCGCGGAAATGCTCGCCGAGCTGATGCGGTTGAAGTCGACGGTTGCGGTCGCTGGTACGCATGGCAAGACCACGACGACGTCGATGGTGGCGGCGTTGCTCGATGCCGGTGGCGTCGACCCGACGGTGATCAATGGCGGGATCATCAACTCCTATGGCTCGAACGCGCGGCTGGGCGCGAGCGACTGGATGGTGGTCGAGGCGGACGAGAGCGATGGCAGCTTCCTGCGATTGGACGGGACGATCGCGGTCGTCACCAACATCGATCCCGAGCATCTCGATCATTACGGATCGTTCGACGCGGTGAAGGATGCGTTCGTCGAGTTCGTGGAGAACGTGCCCTTCTACGGCGCGGCGTTGCTGTGCCTCGATCATCCCGAGGTGCAGGGGATCCTGCCGCGCGTGCGCGACCGGCGGATCGTGACCTATGGCTTCTCGGCGCAGGCGGACGTGCGCGGTGTCGAGGTGACGCCGATTCCGGGCGGCAACCGCTTCGACTGCGTGGTGCGGACGCGCGACGGCGCGACGCGGACGATCGCGGGAATCGAGATGCCGATGCCCGGGCGGCACAACGTCCAGAACGCGCTGGCCGCGATCGGCGTCGCGCTGGAGCTGGGTATCGAGGATGCGACGATCCAGCAGGGCTTTGCCAAGTTCGGCGGCGTGAAGCGGCGGTTCACCAAGGTGGGCGAGGTTCCGATCGAGGGTGGCGGCGTGGCGATCATCGACGATTACGGCCATCACCCGGTCGAGATCCGCGCGGTGCTGGCCGCTGCGCGCGAGGGCGCGAAGGGGCGCGTGATCGCGGTCGTGCAGCCGCATCGTTATTCGCGGCTAGGCAATCTGATGGAGGATTTCCAGACCGCGTTCAACGACGCCGACCGGGTGCTGGTGACGCCGGTCTATGCAGCGGGCGAAGCGCCGGTCGAGGGCGTCGATGCGGCGGCCTTGGTCGAGGGGCTGAAGCGGCGCGGACACCGGTTCGCGGGTGTGGTCGCAGATGCGGACGCGCTGGCGGTCGAACTGGCGGCGACGATCGAGGCGGACGACATGATCGTTTGCCTCGGGGCTGGCGACATTACCAAGTGGGCGGCCGGGCTGTCGGACGCGATCGCGGTCGAGCGTGCGAAGGTGCCGGCGTGAGTTCTGCATCTCCTTGTGTCCCCGCGAAGGCGGGGACCCAGACTGGGCTCCCGCCTTCGCGGGAGAACATTCGGGGAAAGGTCGAGGCTGGTGGTTCGCTGGCGGACTTCACCTGGTTTCGGACCGGCGGGCCTGCCGAGTGGCTGGTGCGGCCTGCGGACGTCGAGGATCTGGCCGGGTTGTTGAAGACACTCGATCCTGCGACGCCGGTTCTGCCGGTCGGGGTGGGCTCAAACCTGATCGTGCGCGACGGTGGCGTGCCTGGGGTCGTCGTGCGGCTGCCCAAGGCGATGGCGAAGGTGTCGGTGCAGGACGGTCGCGTTCGTGCCGGGGCGGGGGCGATGGGGATTACGGTCGCCAGCGCGGCGCGCGATGCGGGGATTGCCGGGCTGGAGTTCCTGCGCGGGATTCCCGGAACCGTGGGCGGCGCGGTGCGGATGAACGCGGGGGCCTATGGACGGGACGTCGGCGATATTCTGGTCGAGGCGACCGTCGTGACGCGCGAGGGTTCGGTCGAGACGTGGCCGGCGGCGCGGTTCGGCTATGTGTATCGGCATTCGGACCTGCCCGCGGGCGCGGTGGTGGTCGAGGCGGTGTTCGCGGGCACGCCCGGCGAGCCGGCGGTCATCGGTGCCGAGATGGACCGTATCGCGGCCGAGCGCGAGGCTTCGCAGCCTCTGCGATCGCGGACCGGTGGATCGACCTTCAAGAATCCCGAGGGACACAAGGCCTGGGCGCTGATCGACGCCGCCGGATGCCGAGGCCTCACGCGCGGCGACGCGCAGGTCTCCGAGAAGCATTGCAATTTCCTGCTGAACCTCGGGTCCGCGTCGAGCGCGGAGATCGAGGCGCTGGGTGAAGAGGTACGGACCAAGGTGAAGGCGCATTCTGGGGTGACGTTGGAATGGGAAATCCAGCGGGTGGGGGTGGTCCGTCATCCTGACGAAAGTCAGGATCCAGAGCAAAATGGGGTGCGCGCAGTAACTCTGGATCCTGACTTTCGTCAGGATGACGAAAGGGTGGCGAAGTGAGCGGTCCTCTTCACATCGCAGTCCTCATGGGCGGCTGGTCGGCGGAGCGTGAGGTTTCGCTGATGTCGGGCAATGGGTGTGCCGATGCGCTGGAGTCGCTCGGGCACCGGGTTACGCGGATCGACATGGGGCGTGACGTCGCCGCCCGGTTGGCGGAGGCCAAGCCCGATCTCGTGTTCAACGCGCTGCACGGGACGCCCGGCGAGGATGGTTCGGTGCAGGGGCTGCTCGACCTGATGGGCCTGCGCTACACGCATTCGGGGCTTGCGACCTCGGTGATCGCGATCGACAAGGTGCTGACCAAGCTGCTGCTGGTGCCCGCAGGCATCCCGATGCCGGGCGGGCGGATCGTCAAGTCGGCGGACCTGTTCGAGGGCGATCCGATGGCGCGGCCTTATGTGCTGAAGCCGGTCAACGAAGGCTCGTCGGTCGGCGTCGCGATCGTCACCGATAGCAGCAACTACGGCAACCCGATCGCGCGCGACAGCGTCGGGCCGTGGACCGATTTCGAGGAGCTGCTCGCCGAGCCCTATATTCGCGGGCGCGAGCTGACGACCGCGGTGCTGGGCAACCGGGCGCTGGGAGTCACCGAGTTGAAGCCCAAGACGGGCTGGTACGACTATGAGTCGAAATATACCGACGGGATGACCGAGCATGTCTGCCCCGCGGAGATCCCCGACGAGATCGGCGAGGCGTGCAAGAGCCTCGCGCTCGAGGCGCACCGGCTGCTCGGCTGCAAGGGCGCGTCGCGGTCGGATTTCCGCTGGGATGACGAGCGCGGAGTCGACGGGCTGTTCCTGCTCGAGGTGAACACGCAGCCGGGAATGACTCCGCTCAGCTTGGTGCCCGAACAGGCGCGGCATATCGGCATGAGCTATGCCGACCTGGTGCAGGCGATCGTCGACGAGGCGATCGCGGACAATCCTTCGCCATGAGCCGGACGATCAAGCGCGGTCCGCCCCCCAAGCGGCCCGCCCCGCGGCGGAAAGTCGCGGTCAAGAAGGTGTCGGCGATGGACCGGTTGGTCGGGATGCTCCCGGTCAGCGAGGACACGCTGCGCAAGATCGCCACCTGGTCGATCCTGGGCGCGGGCGGCGCGGTGGCGATCGCGGCGGCGACGTGGATCGGCATCCCCGGCATGATCGGCGCGGCGCTAGCCGAAGGTGCCGGGCGCGCGGGCTTCAAGGTCGAGCAGATCGAGGTCACCGGCCTGAAACGGATGGACCGGATGTCGGTCTATGCGGTCGCGCTGGAGGACAAGCAGAACCAGACGTCGATGCTGTCGGTCGACCTGGAGGCAGTGCGGCAGAAACTGCTGCGCTATGGCTGGATCGCGGACGCGCATGTCTCGCGGCGGCTGCCGAACACGATGCTGGTCGATATCGTCGAACGGACGCCCGCCGCGGTGTGGCAGGACAATGGCCAGCTGACGCTGATCGATTCGTCGGGCGTGCTGCTCGAACCGGTCCAGCCCGAGGCGATCCCGAACCTGCCACTGGTGATCGGGCCGGGTGCGGATCGGCAGGAGGCGTCGTACCAGACTCTGCTCGCCGCCGCGCCGGCGTTGAAGCCGCGCGTGAAGGCGGCGACGTGGGTCGGCAATCGGCGCTGGGATTTGACGTTCGAGAGTGGCGAGACGTTGGCGCTGCCCGAAGACGGCGCGCCGCGGGCGCTGGTGAAGTTCGCCGAGCTGGACGGGGCGCGGCCGTTGCTGGGGCGCGGCTGGATCCGGTTCGACATGCGCGATCCGACCAAGCTGGTCGCGCGCAAGCCGGGGGCGAGTCTCGCGCACAGCGTCGACGTACCCGCGCCGGTGACAAGCGAAACGAATTCGAGCGACATACAGACGACTCCGTCGCAAACGGCGGGCGCGAACGTAACGGGCGGGGAGGGATGACATGGCGAAGGTGGCACCGGAAGGGCTGATCACGGCGCTCGATATCGGGTCGTCGAAGGTTTCGGCGATGATTGCGCAAAAGGGCGACGGGGGCGAGCTGATCGTGCTCGGCACCGGTCAGCGCGAGAGCCGCGGCGTCAAGCGCGGCTATATCGCCGACATGGCGACGACCGAGGCGGCGGTGCGCGAGGCGGTCGAACAGGCCGAGCGGATCGCCGGGATCAATATCGAGAATGTCTGGGTCGGGTTCTCGGCCGGCGGGCTCGTGTCCGACGTCGCCGAGGTCGAGTTCGAGCTGGGCGGCCACCGCGTCGAACAGCAGGATATCGATGCGTTGCTCGCCGCGGGGCGCAATTCGATCGACCCGCAGGGCCGCATGGTGCTGCACGCGCAACCCGCGCTCTATACGCTCGACGGGCTGACGGGGGTGAAGACTCCGCTCGGGTTGCATGCCGACCGGCTCGGGGTGCATATCCATGTCGTCGCCGCGGATGGCTCGCCGGTGCGCAATCTTGATCTGTGCGTGCGCTCGGCGCATCTCGAGGTGAAGTCGATCATCGCGTCGCCGGTCGCGACCGGGCTCGCGTGCCTGAGCGACGAAGAGCGCGAGCTGGGCGTCGCGCTGGTCGAGATGGGCGCGGGGATCACCAACGTGTCGCTGTTCGCGGGCGGCATGCTGGTCGGGCTGACCTCGATCCCGATCGGCGCTCAGGACATCACCGACGACATCGCCAGCGCATTCGGGACGCGTCGGCAGAATGCCGAGCGGATGAAGTGCTTCCACGGATCGGCTAATGCTTCCCCTCGCGACAATCACGACATGATCCCGGTCATGCCGATCTCGGCCGAGGACGGCGCGGGCGAGGGTGCGCAGATCACCAAGGCGCAGCTGATCGGCGTAATCCGCCAGCGGCTCGAGCATCAGATGGGCGAGGTGCGGAGTGCGCTCACCAAGCTGAAGTTCGAGGGGCCGGTCGGGCGGCAGGTCGTGCTGACCGGCGGCGGCGCCGAGCTGAAGGGGGTCGCCGATTATGCGCAGCAGGCGCTGGGACGCTCGGTGCGGATCGGTCGACCGCGCGGGTTGACCGCCCTGCCAGAGGCGCATGGCGGACCGGCGTTTGCGACGCTAGCGGGGTTGGCCTTCTATGCGGCGACCAACCCGATCGACCTTCGCGGGCTCGCGCCGCAGCGGACGACGGTGCACCGACCAAAGGGCATGGGCATGGTCCGCAAGTTGATTCAGGCGGCGCGCGCGAATTATTAAGAGTTTCGAGGGTGCTGGCGTTATTTCGGCTGGAACCGGCCGTGACGTTGGTGCACACAGATTTATCAGGGGCCCGGCCGTAGCGTATCTACCGGGTTGTGCGGAGAACGGCGATGAGCATCGAATTCCTTAGTCCCGAAGTGGACGATCTGGCCCCCCGCATCGCGGTGATCGGCGTCGGCGGCGCAGGCGGCAACGCGATCGCCAACATGATGCGGGCCGACGTCCAGGGCGTCGACTTCCTCGTGGCGAACACCGACGCGCAGGCGTTGAAGCAGTCGACCGCGCCGCAGCGAATCCAGCTGGGCACCAAGATCACGCAGGGTCTCGGCGCCGGTTCGCGTCCCGAGATCGGCCGTGCGGCTGCCGAGGAGACGATCGACCAGCTCGCCAAGATGCTCGAAGGCGCGCACATGTGCTTCATCACCGCCGGCATGGGCGGCGGCACGGGCACGGGCGCGGCACCGGTCATCGCCAAGGCGGCGCGTGACATGGGCATCCTGACGGTCGGCGTCGTGACCAAGCCGTTCGCGTTCGAGGGCAACCGTCGCGCCAAGTCGGCCGAGGGCGGCATCGACGAACTGCAGAAGTATGTCGACACGCTGATCGTCATTCCGAACCAGAACCTGTTCCTCATCGCCAACGCGAACACGACCTTCAAGGAAGCGTTCACGATGGCGGACGAGGTGCTCCAGCAGGGCGTCCGCAGCATCACCGACCTGATGGTGATGCCGGGCCTCATCAACCTCGATTTCGCCGACGTCCGATCGGTGATGCAGGAGATGGGCAAGGCGATGATGGGCACCGGCGAGGCGAGCGGCGACAACCGCGCGCTCGAGGCTGCGCAGAAGGCGATCTCGAACCCGCTGCTCGAAGGCGTCAGCATGCGCGGCGCCAAGGGCGTCATCATCTCGATCACCGGCGGCGACGACATGCGCCTGCTCGAAGTCGACGAAGCCGCCAATCACATTCGCGACCTGGTCGATCCCGATGCCAATATCATCTGGGGCTCGGCGTTCAACCAGGAGCTCGAAGGCAAGATCCGCGTCTCGGTCGTCGCGACCGGGATCGACGCCGATGCGCGTCCGCCCGAGACTGCGCCCGAGCCGACGCGCTCGTTCAGCTTCGGATCGCGCAAGACCGACGAGAATACGTCGTTCCGTCCGAGCGAGCCTGCCGCGTCGTCGGCGGCGCCCGCCGCGTCCTCCGCTGATGAAGAGCCGCTCGACCTGAACGCGTCGTCGGAAGTCGAGCCGTCGTCGTCCAAGTCCGATGACGAACTGGTGCTCGGTGCAGAGACGATCGTGCCGCAGGCCGCACCTGCGCCCGCCGCCCCGGCACCGCAGCCGGCGCCCGCGCCGCGTACCTATGGCGAAGAGCCCTATGGTCGCGGTCCGATCGCCCGTCCGGCGTCGGCATCGACCGTGCCACCGTCGCGCGCGCCCATCGCGCCTGCGGTTCCGGTACCGACCCCGGCGGCCGACGAAGGTGGCGCCCGTCGTCGCTGGCTCGCTCCGGGTGCCGAGGCTGCGCCCGAGGCCGTACCCGCTGCACCACGCGTGAAGCTTGGCGGCACGTTGTTCGAGCGCATGTCGAATGCGGCACGCGGCGCTGCGAAGGAAGACGGCGAAGCAGCCCCCCAGGACCCGCTCGACATCCCGCGCTTCCTGCACCGGCAGAACAACCAGTAAGTCTGGGCGCCGTTCTCTCGGTCTGTCGGGAGAACGGCTGGGCCAAACGGATTGGTGGATGTATCGTTCTCCAACATCGCCTCCCCGGCGAAGGCCGGGGCCCAGTTGGCAAGGTTGATGTAACGGAGCGCTTTCCATCGTTATTTCCGTGCGCCAACTGGACCCCGGCCTCCGCCGGGGAGGCGGCGTTTCAGCAGGAACGCTGTTTCAAGATCACATATGTCGAATCCGCAGATCGTAACCCTCGCCCGTTGCATGCTCCTTGGCGCTTTATTCGTCGCCGCTCGGGCCCAGTTCGCCGCGCGCCTGCGTCGGAGACATTGCCGGTTCGCTCGAGCTGGGGTCTAGACAGATGATCCTCATGACCCGGTCCTCGCATCATCTCCTGACCGCCGCGCTGGCCCTCGTGCTCGCGGCCGTGCCATCCGCCGCGTCCGCGCAGGCCGTCGTCCAGGCGATCCCGGGAACGACCGATGCGGACAGGCTCGGCGACGTCATGCGCCAGCTCGCCAGCAACCCCCGCAACGTCGACGCGCTGATCAAGGCCGGCGATCTGTCGATGGGGCTGGGCGATCTCAGCGGTGCCGCAGCCTTGTTCGCGCGCGCCGAAAAGGTGAACCCGCGCGATGGTCGGGCGAAGGCGGGGATGGCGTCCATCCTTGTCCGGTCGGAACGTCCGGGCGAGGCGCTGCGCTATTATGCGCAGGCGGAAGGCCTCGGCCTCGACCCCCGCAATTTCGCCGCGGATCGCGGTCTCGCTTATGACCTGATCGGCCAGCAGGATCGGGCGCAGCGCGATTACCGCGTCGCGCTGCGCGATGCGCCCGATGACGAGACCATCAGGCGCTATGCGCTGTCGCTCGGCATTTCGGGAAAGCCGGAGCTCGCGATTCAGCAACTCAACCCGCTGCTGCTCAAGAGCGATCGCGGTGCTTGGCGTTCGCGCGCGTTCATCATCGCGATGAACGGCGACGTCGCAGGAGCCGAGAAGATCGCGACCACGATGATGCCCGCCGGTACCGCGCAAGGCCTGCAACCCTTCTTCCGGCGCCTGCCGAGCCTGCCCGCGAGCGACCGCGCGTTCGCGGTACATTTCGGCGAAGTCCATGCAACGCCCGCGCGGCTGGCGGATGCGCGGATGGCACCGCCGCTCGGCATCCTCGCCGCGGACCCGACCGCACCGGTGATGTTGGCCGCGGTGACGCCGCAACCGACCGTCGCCGCGACTACGGGCAAGAAGGATAAGCGCGATCGGCGCGCCAAGCCCGACCGAGTCCAGATGGCGGCGGTAACGCGCGCGCCCTCCACGCCGGTGCCCGCGCCGATGTCGGGAGCGATCCCGACGACGACCACACCGCGTACGACGACGAGCGTCCCCGCTCCAACTACGTACACAGCGCCCGTCCAGCTCGCGGCAGCGCCCATGCAGATGGTCCAGCCGCTTCCGGCCCGCACGGCCCAGCCTGCTCCGCAGCCAAGCTATCCTGCACCGACGGTCGCAGTCCAAGGTGCCCGTATCAACCCGGCGGCGGAAGCGAACTCGGTGGTCGCGGCGACCATCCCGTCGAGTACAGCGTCGGTACCAGCGGCATCGGTCGCGCGTGTGCTACCCGCACCGTCGACGGTGGGAACGCTTCCCCAGAGCGTAACCACGCAGATGGCGGCGATCCCGGCGGGACAGCCGCGGATCGATCCCACGCGCGCGGCCAATGCGCTCGCGGCGTCGGCGTCGGCGTCGCCTGTTTCTTCGGGTTCGGTACAGCCGAGTCCGATTCAGCAGGTCCCGCTGCAGCAATATGCGCCGGTCCAGAGCGCCAGCACGGCAACGCCGACGCCCGGCTTCACCAGTTCGTCCACGCCTGCGCCGGTGGCCCCGACTGCGGTCGCCGCCGTAGCGCCCCGGACCCACGCAGTCGCGGTGAGCGAGGACTCGATCCTCGCGCGGATCGTCGCGGGCCTGTCGATCCCCGCGTCCGAGCTCGACGTCGCGCCGATGCATCCGGTGCCGGTCGTGACGCCCGCCGCGCTACCGGTCTCGGACGATGCCGAGCGCGTGCTCGCCGAGGCGAAGGCCAAGACCGAGCGCGATGCGGCCGCAAAGGCCATCGCGGCGGACAAGAAGGCGGCGCTCGACAAGAAGGCGGCCGCGCGCAAAGCCATCGCCGACAAGAAGGCGCTCGCCGAGAAGAAGGCCGCCGCCGCCGAGAAGCTCGCCACCGACAAGGCCGCCGCCGAGGAAAAGCGGATCGCCCGCGCCAATCCCGAGCGGATCTGGGTCCAGGTGTCGACCGGCGCCACCGAGGGCGACCTGCCCAAGGCGTGGAAGAAGGCCAAGGCCAAGGCACCGACCGCATTCGGCAGCCGCGCCGGCTGGACCGCGCCGTGGAAGGCAACCAACCGCGTCCTCGCCGGACCGTTCAAGACCGATGCGGAGGCGCGCACCTTCGTCAATCAGCTCGCCAAGGACGGCGTCCCGACGTTCACCTTCACCAGCGATGCGGGTGAGATCATCACGAAGTTGCCGGCGAAGTGAGTTACCGCGCGCCTTGGGCATCGGACCCGGCGCGCAGCAAAGGACGGCTTCACGAGGAACAGAACGGGTCCACGCGGGGGCCGCGCGATGCGTTTCAACGCGACCGCGACCGGATCATCCACTCGATCAGCTTCCGTCGCCTGCGTCACAAGACCCAAGTCTTCATGGCGCCCGACGGCGATCATTTCCGCGTCCGCCTCACGCACAGCCTTGAGGTGGCGCAGATCGGCCGGACGATCGCGCGGACCCTGGCCTTGAACGAAGACCTGACCGAGGCACTGTGCCTCGCGCACGACATCGGCCATCCGCCGTTCGGCCATGCCGGCGAGGATGCGCTGAAGGCCGCGCTGATGCCGTCGGTCGAGGACGGCGGGCAGGGCGGGTTCGATCACAACGGCCACACGCTGCGCACCTTGATGACGATCGAGCGGCCCTATCCGATGTGGAACGGGCTGAACCTCACTTGGGAAACGCTCGAAGGCCTGGCCAAGCATAACGGCCCGGTGCGGCACCCGGGCTGGGCGCTTGCCATCGCCGACGCGGAATATCCGCTCGCGCTCACCAGCTTCTCATCGCTTGAGGCGCAGGTTGCAGCGATCGCCGACGACATCGCCTATGACAATCACGATATCGACGACGGTCTGCGCGCCGGACTGTTGACGCTCGATCAGATGCTGGCGGTGCCGCTGGTCGCGCGCGGCTGGGACGACGTGCGCCGCCGCTTCCCCGACGTCGCGCCGAAGCGTCTGGTCGGCGAACTCGTCCGCACGCAGATCGGGACGATGGTCAACGACCTCATCGCCGAGACCCGCCGGCGGATCGCGGCGAGCGGCGTCGCCAGCGTCGACGACGTCCGCGCCGCCGGGCAATGCCTGGTCGGCTTCTCCCCCGAGATGCGCGACGCGGAGCGCGACCTGAAGCGCTTCATGTACGCCAACCTCTACCATCATCCGCGGCAATTGGCGGCAGCGGACGCGGCGCACGGCATCGTCTCCGGGCTGTTCGCGGTATATCGCGATGATCCCTCAACGATTCCCGAGGAATGGCGCGAGCGGCTACCATCGGACGACCCCGATCGCAGCCGGCACATTGCCGACTTCATCGCCGGCATGACCGACCGGTACGCCGTATCCCGCTACCGCGAGCTGGTCGGCCCGATCGACCTGCCTGAAGGGTTCTGAGGCCAATGTAGCGCGATCCTCCCCCGCCAGGGGGAGGATCGCCAAGCTTTCCGGACCAAACGCAAAACGGCGGCCGGACCGAAGCCCGACCGCCGCTGCATTCACCAAAAGCCGTTTAGCTTAGCGCGTAACCGAAGCGATGCCGCCGGCAGCGCCGCTGGCCTCTGCGGTCTTGAACGCCACCGGAACGCCGCCCGACACACCCGAGACGCGGTTGCCGCGGACGATCAGGTGGAACTTCTGGCCCGACGGATACCGACGACCGTCGATGACCTGGCGGCCACCGTCCTGCGTCGAGGTATAGACGTACGTGCTGCCCTCATGGACGAAGCTCTGCTTCGCGTCGGCGGCCATGCCGATCGTCGAGGTAAGGGCGGCTGCGGCGGCGGCGATGATCTTGATGGTCGTGCGCATGATCGTATCTCCCGAAGTGCGTGGAGCCGGATCACGTCGTCACCCAACTCTCGAGCCAGAGAAATATTGCGGTGCAGCATCAGTTGCAATTGCAAACCTATCCGTCGCGATTGCACGCACTGCATCGACGATCCCGATCCTCGGCGCGCCGGACCTCAGCGACCAACGGCTGCGCGCATGCGACGAGCGGAGCGCGTGACATACTTCCACGACAATTGATGCGTACAACCGTCAGCGAAGGAGAAGTGTCGTGTCTGCTTCCAGTATCGCGCTCAATCGGTTCGGTCTCGGCGCAAGGCCTGGTGATGCCGTTGCCGGTGATCCCGCGAAGTGGGTGTTGGCGCAGTGCGAACGGTTCAAGTCGCGCCCGGCGGTAGTCGCCAATGCCCCCTCGACCGCTGGCATTTCGGTAGGGCTCGTTGCCTATTATGCGCAGGAAAAGGCGATCAGGGCGCAGTTCGGGCCGCGCATGCCGAAAGCCCCAGCCGGTATGGACGCGAAACCGGATGTCGCTGCCCCGACGATGTCCGGCGCGATGAGTCCCGGGCCTTTGGCGCCCGGCGCGTCGCCGGCGATGGCCCAGCCCCCCGCCATGCCGGGCGCGATCGATCCGGGCACGGCCGCGCGACAGGAGGCGCGACAGGCGATCGGCAAGCAAAGTCGCAACGATTACGGTGCGGCGGTCGCGGCGCGGACGATGGCGGCGCTGACCGGCGACGCGCCGTTCGTCGAGCGGCTCGTCCATTTCTGGGCGAACCATTTCGCGGTCTCTACCGAAAAGTTCGAGGTGACGGCGCTCGCCGGGCCGATGGAATTCGAGGCGATCCGCCCGCACGTGCTTGGCAATTTCGGTGACATGCTGAACGCGGTCGAGCGGCATCCGGCGATGCTGCTCTACCTCGACCAGGCGGTGTCGATCGGCCCGGATAGTCCGTTCGCCGTACGCAAGACCAGGCGGCGGACCGGACTGAACGAAAATCTCGCGCGTGAGATCATGGAGTTGCACACGCTCGGCGTTCGCAGCGGCTACAGCCAGGCCGACGTGACGGAATTCGCACGCGCGATGACCGGCTGGACGGTCGCGGGCATCGGCCGCGGCCCCGGCGCGCGTATCCAGGATGATTCGCGCGCGGGGGCGTTCCTGTTCCTCGACGACGTCCACCAGCCCGGCGATCGGACGGTCATGGGCAAGCTCTACCCCGCAGCGGGGGAGGCGCAGGCGCAGGCGGTGCTGTCCGATCTCGCGGTCCATCCGGCGACCGCAACCCACATCGCCACCAAGCTCGCGCGGCATTTTGCCGGCGATACCCCGCCCCCGGCGATGGTCGCGCGGCTGAAGACGGCCTTCCTCAAATCGGGCGGCGACCTGCCGACGGTCTACCGCGCGCTCGTCGCGTCGCCCGAGGCATGGGTGGCGCAGCCCGTGAAGTTCAAGTCGCCTTGGGAATGGTATGTTTCGACCCAGCGGGCGCTTGGCACGACGACGGTCCAGCCCGGCGTGACGGTGGGGATGATGAACCAGCTCGGCCAGCCGATATGGCAGCCGGGCCAGCCGATCGGCTATGACGACGTCGCCGCCGCCTGGGCCGGGCCCGACGCGATCATGCGACGGGTCGAGGCAGCGGAGCGGTTCGCGGCACGCGCCGGCCCGGTCGATGCGCGGGCGTTGGCGCCGACGCTGTTCCCCGCCTCGATCAGCCCCTTGACCGCGCAGGGCCTCGCGCGCGCGGAAAGCCCGGCACAGGCGCTCGCGCTGTTGCTCGTCGCCCCCGAATCGATCCGGAGATAGTCATGCTCGACCGTCGTTCCTTTCTCTCGACCGGTACGCTCGGCGTGCTGGCGTCCGCCTTCGCCCCGCGTATCGCTTTCGCGCGCGCGGCGACCGACAAGCGGTTCGTGTTCGTCATCCAGCGCGGGGCGGCCGACGGTCTCGGCATGATCGGCGCAGTTGGCGATCCGGCCTTCGCAGGCGTGCGCGGCGATCTTGCGACGGACTTCGCCACGGGTACGAAGCTCGACGGCATGTTCGCGCTGCATCCGGCAATGACCGCGAGCGCCGGTCTCTACAAACAGGGTCAGGCGCTGTTCGCACATGCGATCGCGTCGCCCTACCGCGACCGCTCACATTTTGACGGCCAGAACGTGCTCGAGACGGGGGGCGCGAGTGCGTACCAGGTACGCGACGGCTGGCTCAATCGACTGCTCGGCGTGCTGCCTGTTGAGGAGGCGCGCGCGATTGCGGTGGCGGCGACCGTGCCCATGGCCTTGCGGGGGCTGCGCGAGGTGGCGTCCTATGCCCCGTCGAACCTGCCCGACGCGTCGGACGACCTGCTGCAACGCGTCGCGATGCTGTATGACGGCGACCAGCAACTCCACGGCCTGTGGAGCGAGGCGATGGCCACACGCCAGCTCACCAGCGATCTCGCGCAGGACGGCGGGCGCAACGCGGCCGCGACCGGTGCGCTCGCCGCGCGCTTGCTCAAGCCCGACACCGGCGCGCGGATCGCGATGATCGAGACGGGCGGCTGGGATACGCATACCGGCCAGCGCGGGCGCCTGACCGCGCAGTTGAAGGGCCTCGATGCGATGGTCGCCTCGCTTCAGGCGGGGCTGGGGCCGTTATGGGCGGACACCATGGTGCTGGTCGCGACCGAGTTCGGACGAACCGTCGCGGTCAACGGCACCGGCGGCACCGATCACGGCACGGGCACCGCGGCGATGCTGTTCGGCGGCGGCGTGAAGGGCGGGCGTGTGGTATCCGACTGGCCCGGCCTCGCACCCGCCGCTCTGTACGAGGCGCGCGATCTCAAACCGACGATGCAGCTCGACGCGTTCATCGGCGGTGCGGTATCGTCCCACTTCGGTGTGGAACCAGCCCGCGCCATGGCCGCGCTGTTCCCTGCGAGCGCGAAGACTGCGGCGATCGACGGCCTGGTGCGGGTCTAGGGGAGGCGGGCAGCGTAGCCGCTATCCCGCTTGGTTTCACCGGCCTAGCCGAACCCGTCACCACACCCGTCATCCTGACGAAAGTCAGGACCCAGAGTACCAACCGCCGCCTCCAGTAACCCTGGATCCTGACTTTCGTCAGGATGACGAAAAGTAGCGAGTATAATCTCGGGAGGCCGTACCCGCTCGCCCAAGATCAACGGTGCCGCGCCGACAAACGTCGACACCGAAGTCGACCCTCACGCACGCTTCACCACACCCGTCATCCTGACGAAAGTCAGGACCCAGAGTACCAGTCGCCGCCCCCAGTAACCGTGGGTCCTGACTTTCTTCAGGATGACAAAGAGTAACGAAGTATCATCCCAATAGGCAGTACCGTTCGCTCACAGTCCTGGGAGCCTCGCCCACCCGCGCCGCCCTCGCCGCCGCCCACACGCGCACCCCACCCGTCATCCTGACGAAAGTCAGGATTCAGAGTACCAGGCGCTGTCCCCCGTACCCCTGGATCCCTGCTCAGAATGGCAGCGAGTGGCGGGTTATGCGCGAGATCTGTCCGGGCCTCCTGTTCCCTCGCGCATGCTGGTGGCCAGGATCTGGGCGGTGGACGTGGTTCAGCTGGGCCCCCGCGTCCGCGGGGGAACAGCCAGAGCGTATCCCTGTGACGGATAAGGCATACCGGATAAGGCATAGCGGATAAGGCGTGACGGATAAGCCCGCGCGCCCCCTAACGACCATCCCGCCAACGGGATTAAAATTGAGCGCCGCGCCGCGATGGTCTAGAGCGCGCGTTTCCTTGACGTACCGGGACTGCCATGACGCTCTACACCCGTTTCGCCGCGCATATCGATGCGGCGCTCGACACGCTGACCGCGGCGGGCACGCTGCCGGCCGGGCTCGATCGCAAGAACGTCACGGTCGAGCCGCCGCGCGACACCAGCCACGGCGATCTCGCGACCAACGCCGCCATGGTGCTCGCCAAGCCTGCCAAGACCAATCCGCGTGTGCTGGCCGACGCATTGGTCGTCGAACTGTCGAAGCTCGAGGACGTCGCCTCGGCGAGCGTCGCAGGCCCCGGCTTCATCAACATGAAGCTCACCGACGACGCCTGGCGGGCCGAACTGGCCGCGATCCCGGCGGGGGGCGCCGATTACGGTCGCTCGAAGCAGGGCGACGGGATTACCGTCAACATCGAGTATGTGTCGGCCAACCCGACCGGCCCGATGCACATGGGCCATTGCCGCGGCGCGGTCGTCGGGGATGCGCTTGCCAGCCTGCTCGAGTTCGCCGGCCACAAGGTGATCCGCGAATATTACGTCAACGATGCCGGTGGTCAGGTCGACGTGCTCGCGCGCTCGGTCCACCTGCGCTACCGCGAGGCGCTCGGCGAGACCGTCGAGATCCCCGAGGGCCTGTACCCCGGCGACTATCTCGTCCCCGTCGGCCAGTCGCTCGCAACCGAGTTCGGCGATCGCTACGTTGGCGCGCCGGAGAGCGAATGGCTGGTCACCTTCCGCACGCAGGCGGTCGCCGCGATGATGGTCATGATCCGCGCCGATCTCGCGCTGCTCGGGATCGAGCACGAGGTGTTCGCGTCGGAAGCCGAGCTTCAGGCTGCGAAAAAGCCCGAGGCTGCCGAGGCAGAACTGCGGTCGCGCGATCTCGTCTATGACGGCGTGCTCGAGGCGCCGAAGGGCGAGACGCCTGACGATTGGGAGCCGGTCGAGCTGCCGCTGTTCCGCTCGTCGCAGTTCGGCGACGATCAGGATCGTCCGATCAAGAAGTCGAACGGGTCCTGGACCTATTTCGGCGCCGATCTCGCCTATCATTTCCAGAAGAGCCAGAGCGCGGATCAGCTGATCGACATCTGGGGTGCGGACCATGGTGGCACGGTCAAGCGGATCGTTGCGGCAGTGGCGGCGCTGACCGGCGGCAAGACGCGGTTCGACGTCAAGCTCGTCCAGATGGTCCGGCTGCTGCGCAACGGCGAGCCGGTGAAGATGTCGAAGCGCTCGGGCAATTTCGTCACGCTCGCCGACGTCGTGCGCGAAGTCGGCAAGGACGTGGTGCGCTTCACGATGTTGACGCGCCGGTCCGATGCCCAGATGGATTTCGACTTTGCGAAGGTGGTCGAGGCGTCGAAGGACAATCCGGTGTTCTACGTCCAATATGCGCACGCGCGTATCGCGTCGCTGCATCGGCGTGCGGAGGAGGCGGGGATCACGCCGATCTCGGCCGACCTGTCCCGGCTTGATACGGACGAGCTGGCGCTGGTGCAGCTCGCGGCACAGTTTCCGCGGCTCGTCGAGATCGCGTCGACGGCGCGCGAGCCGCACAGAATTGCGTTCTATCTCTACGACTTGGCAGCGGCTTTCCATGCGTTGTGGAATGTCGGCAACGACCGTCCCGATCGTCGTTTCCTCGTGATCGAGGATCCGCAGGCGACCGCGGCACGGCTTTTCCTGGCGTCCGCGATAGGGCAGATCATCCGCAACGGCCTCGCGATCATGGGCGTTGAGGCGGTTTCGGAGATGAAGTGATGGCCAACGACATGGATCTGCGCGAAGAAGACCGGCTTCCCTGGCTCGAAACCGTCGAGCCGGACGAACAGGACACGGTCGGCATCGGCCGCGTCATCGCGCTGGTCGTGCTCGGGCTTGCGGTGCTCGCAGCGATCATCTTCGGCATCTACAAGCTTCAGCAGCGGGCGCCCACGGGCGATGGCCAGCTGATCGCTGCGCCGGAGGGTGACTACAAGGTCAAGCCTGATGACGCTGGCGGCTTGAAGGTCAAGGGCGAGGGCGATTCGGCGATCGCGACCAGCGCGGGCAAATCGGGCAACGGCGCGATCGACCTGCGCGGCGTGCCCGAGGCTCCGGTGGTGGGCAAGCGCGCGACGGCCCTCAAGACGGATGACGCGGCGGGGCGCAACGCGGTCGCGCAGGTGCCCGCATCGGGTGGTCGGCTTGTCGCCGCGGCACCGTTGACGTCATCGAAGCAAAACGATGCTGGAACGACAACCGGTGGTTCGCTGGTCCAGCTGGGGGCTTATCCGAGCGAGGCGGTCGCCAACGCGGCATGGACGAATTTCTCGAAGCGGTTCGCCTATATCGGCGCGCTCGGCAAGTCGGTGCAGCCGGTCGCGACGGGTGGCCGCACGCTGTATCGGTTGCGCGTGAATGCGGGCAGCGCGAACCAAGCGGCGGATATCTGCGGTCGGTTGCGGGTCGCAGGCGAGACTTGCTTCGTCGCGAGCTGACCGTATGTCTCTCGACCGGTAGCGGCTCGGTCGGGCCGGTCGAGCCAGCCAGCGCGGATCAATCTTCGTCGATCTAAGCTGCGCTGGGCGAGCAGCACCTGTCGCTCTGGATCATTTAGCAATATACCCCATCGAGACAAAGGCAGCCTGTCTCCGCAAAGGTAAGAGATCGACGCTCCCGCCATCGGAAGGGCGTTGACTGACGCGGGCTGCAATCTCGTCGTCGGTACGTCGGAGCAAGCCTCGGGAGCCGCGCCTTCTAGGACCGCACCCCTTCTGACGTTGCATCGCCGATCATCGTCGACGGTATGACGCGTGCACGGTCGGATAAGCTGCAACTACACAGGTTTATCCCAAATGGCGGAACGCTTCATAAACGCGACCGGCGCTCCGTCCTCATCCACTGGCCTGTCTTAGCTACGAACTAAATCGAGCGACGATGCTTCCCGCCATATTTACGGCCGATATAGTCGCCGATCTGCGCGACTTCGGTTGCTGCAGCGCGCGCGCCGTCCTTCTGGCAGGGAAGCGGATCGCTGTCGTGATTGGCAACCCGTGCCTGAACCTTGTCGCACAGCTCTTCGATATCGGCGCGCGACAGGACGTTCTTCTCGCGAAGCAGGCAAATCAGGCTCTGCAGGATCACGAGGTTCTTGTCCTCCGGATCCGCTTCGAGCTTCAGGGGCGTTGCCATGATCTCTCTCCTAGAATGTTTTCAACAGACTATGCCGATCTGGCCCCGTTGCAACTGCTAAAGTGCAAATGGCATACTGATTGCTGGAAATGCGGAGCGATGACGTGCCATAGCGATGAGGTTCACGGAAATCCTGCATACCCTATCGGTCATATGATGTCGCATCGGTAGGCAAGTGGGATGCCTGGACTGTCTTCGGGTCTGGATAAGATATGCGCTCTTGGGACGGCGCGGTTGCGGGGTGACGGAACGGGTCGGCGTGCTTATCTCTGTGCCATGTACAAACCAAAAGCCGGTCTTCCGACGCGCGAGCAGATCCTCGACTTCATCGCCACCTCCGACGTGCCCGCGGGCAAACGCGAGATCGCCAAGGGCTTCGGGCTCAGCGCGCAGGACAAGATCGGGATGAAGGCGCTGCTGAAAGACATGGCCGACGAGGGGCTGATCGACAGCGCCCCCGGTCGCGCGTTCCACAAGATGGGCGGCATCCCCAAGGTCACGGTGCTGCGGATCGCCGATGTCGACGATGGCGGCAACGTCTGGGCGGTGCCCGAGCGCTGGGAGGCGGAAGGCGTGCCACCGCCGCGGCTGCGCGTGCGCGAACGCAAGCGCGGCGCGCTGGGTGTCGGCGAGCGTATCCTGGCGCGCACCGAGGAGGCCGGGAACGGCTGGATCGCGCATCCGATGAAGGTGCTCGCGCCGGCCTCCGAACAGGTGCTCGGCGTGTTGCGCGAAGACGGTGGGCGGCTCTGGCTGACCGGCGTCGACAAGCGCGAGCGGCGCGAGTTCGCAGTCGCCGATGCGGGCGGTGCGGCGCCGGGTGATTTGGTGCTGGCCGAGCTTGCGGGCAAGCCGCCGAAAATCGCCGCGCGTGTCGTCTCGAAATTGGGCGATCCGTTTGCAGCGCGCAGCTTCTCGCTGATCGCGATCCACAAGCTGGGTATTCCCGACGTCTTCTCGCAAGAGGCGCTCGACGAGGCGGAGCGTGTGTCGAAACTGCCGCTGGGGGAGGGGCGCGAGGATCTGCGCAATGTGCTGATCGTCGCGATCGATCCCGAGGATGCGCGCGATCACGACGATGCGGTGTGGGCGGAGGCGGACGACGATCCCGCCAATGCGGGCGGCTGGAAGGCGATCGTCGCGATCGCCGATGTCAGCTTCTACGTCCGGCCGAAATCGGAGGTCGATCGCGAGGCGCGGCGGCGCGGGAACTCGGTGTATTTCCCCGACCGGGTCGTGCCGATGCTGCCCGAGATCCTGTCGGCGGAGGTGTGTTCGCTGAAGGAAGGCGCGGATCGCGCGGCGCTGGCCTGCCATCTGCGGATCGGCAAGGATGGCGCGCTGCTGTCGTGGCGCTTCACGCGCGCGGTGGTGCGGATCGCGGCGAACCTGGCCTATGAAGAGGCGCAGGCGATCATCGACGCATCCTCCCCTCCCGCTTTGCGGGAGGGGTCGGGGGAGGGCGGTGCCTCGCTCGATGCAGCCGAGAGTCCGGAAGCCCCTCCCCCAACCCCTCCCGTAAACGGGAGGGGAGACATGTTGGCCGTGCTGCGCCCCCTCTGGGCGTGCTGGCACGCGCTGGCGAAGGCGCGCGATGCGCGGGCGCCGCTCGATCTCGATTTACCCGAGCGCCGGGTGGTGCTCGACGAGCAGGGGCGGATCATGTCGGTTTCGCCGCGCGAACGGCTCGACGCGCACCGGCTGATCGAGGATTACATGATCGCCGCCAACGTCGCCGCCGCCAAGGCGCTCGAGGCGAAGAAGGCGCCGGTGATGTACCGCATCCACGAGCCGCCGAGCCGCGAGAAGATGATGGCGCTCAAGGAGTATCTCGAGACGTTCGACGTGCCGTTCGCGCTGGGGCAGGTCGTCCGGCCGGCGACGTTCAACCACATCATCGAGCGGATCGGCGATGCCGATTTCCGTCCGCAGGTGATGGAGCAGATTCTCCGCACGCAGACCCAGGCTTATTATGCGCCCGGCAACCATGGGCATTTCGGGCTCAGCCTGGGGAGTTACGCGCACTTCACCTCGCCGATCCGGCGCTATGCGGATCTGCTCGTGCACCGGTCGCTGGTGTCCGCCTACGGCCTGGGCGAGGGCGGGTTGCCGGCGGACGACGCGGCCAACATGGAGTCGGTCGGCGAGATCATCAGCCGGCTCGAGCGCCGCGCTATGGAGGCCGAGCGCGACACCACCGATCGCTATGTCGCGGCGTTCCTGTCGGAGCGAGTCGGGCAGGTGATGGATGTCAGGATAACCGGGGTCACCAATTTCGGCTTCTTCGCGACGGTCGAGGGGATTGGCGGCGACGGGCTGATGCCGGTCCGCGATCTGGGCGGCGAGTATTTCCGCTTCGACGAGGTCGCGCGGACGCTGACCGGCGAGCATAGCGGCGACGTCTTCGCGCAGGGCCAGACGCTGGAACTGCGGCTCGCGGAGGCGAACCCCGTGTCAGGGGCGCTGCGCTTCGAGATGCCCGAGGGGAAGGGGGCCGCTCCTCCGATGCGCGGCGGGCGCAAGCCGGTGCGCGAGATCAAGCATCGCGGGCGACCCATGAACATCCGTCACAAGGGCAAGCGCCGTTAGGATTTGGACAAGCTCCCCGCGCTATGCGACCCTGGCGCAGGGGAGACTGGCATGCGGGGATATATTCTAGGCCGGTCGCGGCGGCGGATCGTCAGCGATTTCGTCGCGGCGAAGGCGACGGCGGCGGATCGTGCGATCGCCTATGAGGCGGACGATGTCGGCACGTTCCGTCGTCTGTGCAGCTATGGCGCGATCGTCGAGGATGGCGCGGGTCGCTATCATCTCGATGCGCGCAAGCTCAGCGCGTTTCGCGGGGCGGTGCGCCGGCGGGCGGCGGCGATCGCGGCCGCATCTGGCGTCGTGGCGAGTGCTGCGGCGGCAGCGACGGTGTTCGCGCTGGCGGAGTGATCGGGTTTTCCGGTCGGGCCCGCCCGCCGGTATCCGTTGCGCGGATCACCCGACCGTGAAAGTCAGTCCCGCCTTTGCCACGAGGCGATCGCGCAGTTTCGTGCCCATCAGCGCACCTGGCGTCCAGATACCGCCATCGCCCTGCACATCCTGCACGAGACACAAGGCCGCCTCCGCGATCATCTTGCTTGTCGAGCCATAGCCCGGATCGCGGTCCCCCGTGACGACCGCGTCGATCCGCGCGCCATCGGGCATGATGCCGACGAACAGCAGGTCGTAATGTCCCGCGTCACGGTCTTCCTTCGACGGACCCTCACCGGGTTTGGGGCCCTTGTCGCCCGCGAACGGATTGAACTTTGCGATGGCTTCGGCCGCCATCTTGCCCATGTCGCCGAGCCCCGCGACCATCATCTCGTCATAGACGAAGTCCGCGCCATACGCCTCGCCGAGCAGGAAGTTTGTGCGGTGGACGTTCTTGGTGTTGATCGGCGCCATCACGAACGGCGCGACCCACGTCGAGAGCGTTGTGTCATATTCGGGGAGCAGCCCGGTCGGCTGGTGCGGGCCCTGGAAGCCCGGGGTGAGCGCGAACGGGCTGGTCAGCAGCTTGACGATGCCGGGATCGCGCGCGGCGGCGGCGAGCGTCGCCTTGAGGCTGGCCGCGGTGCCGCCCGAGAACGTCCCCTGCATTTTTCGCACGCGACCTTTCACGCGGGGCGCGGGGATGCCGTATTTGGCTTTTGCCGCGTCCTGCAGCGTCAGCACGCCGAGATCGAAGGGGATGCTGTCGAACCCGCAGGAGAAGACGATGCGCGCGCCGGTGCGCGTCGCCTCGCCTTCATGCGCGTCGATCATGTGGCGCATCCAGGCGGGCTCGCCGCACAGATCGACATATCCGGTGCCGGTCGCGGCGCAGGCGGCGACGAGCGCGCTGCCGTAGAGCTGGTAGGGGCCGACGGTCGAGATGACGACGGTGGCGCGCTCGGCCATCACGCGGAGGCTGGCGGGATCGTCCGAGTCGGCGGTGACGAGCGGCGTGTCGGCGGGTGCACCGATCAGGTCGCGCACTTCCTGAAGCTTCGCCAGGGAGCGGCCGGCCATCGCCCAGCGGACCCCGCTCGGATAGGTCTGCGTCAGATATTCGGCGACCAGCCGGCCGGTAAAGCCCGTCGCGCCATAGATGACGATGTCGAAGTCGCGCATATCCGCCTCCTGTTTGCGCCGGTTCTGCGCTCCCGCTCAGGGCATCGCAAGCGAAACGCAGTGACTCGCCAAGGCCGCATGGATCTGCGAGCATCGCCCGATGGCATCCGATCGCAAAACAGTCGCGTTCATCGTCGAGCAGCTCGCGGCGGCGGGCGACGTCTCGGCAAAGCCGATGTTCGGCGAATATGGCGTCTATTGCGACGGCAGGATGGTGGCGCTGGTCTGCGACGATCAGCTGTTCGTCAAGCCGACCCCCGGTGGCCGCGCATTCGCAGGGACGATCGACGAGGCGCCGCCCTATCCGGGCGCGAAACCCTGCCTGCTGGTCGATGCCGATCGCTGGGATGACGCGGACTGGCTTGCCGAACTTGTCCGGATCTCGGCGGCGGAACTGCCGCTGCCCAAACCCAAAAAGGCTAAGCCGCCTCGTTGAACTGCAGGCTGGCGAGCCGCGCGTAGAGCCCGCTGTTCGTCATCAGCGAGCCGTGCGAGCCCTCCTCGACGATCTGCCCGTCGTTCATCACGATGATCCGTTCGGCGGCGCGGACGGTGGCGAGGCGGTGCGTGATGACCAGCGTGGTGCGGTTCGCCATCAGCCGCTCGAGCGCCTCCTGCACCAGCCGCTCGCTCTCGGCGTCGAGCGCGCTGGTCGCCTCGTCGAGCAGCAGGATCGGCGCATCGCGGAGCAGCGCGCGCGCGATCGTCACGCGCTGGCGCTGGCCGCCCGACAGGCGCGCGCCGCCCTCGCCGAGGAAGGTGTCGAGCCCCTCGGGCAGCTTGCGCAGGAATTCGGCCGCGTTGGCGGCCTCGGCGGCGGCCCAGAGCTGGTCATCGGTCGCGGTCCAGTCGCCGTAGCGCAGATTGTCGCGCGCCGACGCGCCGAAGATGATCGTCTCCTGCGGGACCATCGCGATCCGCGCACGCACCGCGGCGGGATCGGCGTCGCGCAGGTCGACGCCGTCGAGCGTCACGCGGCCCGCATCGGGATCGTAGAAGCGCTGGACGAGCTGGAACAACGTCGTCTTGCCCGCACCCGAAGGCCCGACGACCGCGACCGTCTCGCCCGGCTTGATGTCGAGCGAGAAGCCGTTGAGCGCGGCGACGTCGCGGCGGGTCGGGTAATGGAACTGCACGTTTTCGAACGCGAGCGCGCCGCGCGGTGGCAGGGGGAGCGCGACCGGGATGGCCGGGGCGGCGATCTCGGGCGTCTCGCGCAGCAGTTCGGACAGTCGCCCGGCGGCACCCGCGCCGCGCAGCAGGTCGCCGTAAACTTCGGTCAGCGCGCCAAACGCGCCCGCGACGATCCCGCCGGTCAGCACGAACGCGGCGATCGCGCCACCGCTGATCCGCCCGGCCGCGACGTCGATCGCGCCTTCCCACAGGACGAGCGTGATCGATCCGAAGACCAGCCCGATGACGATCGCGGTCATCACCGCGCGCAGCAGGATCCGCGCGCGGGCCGCCGCGAAGGTCGCGCCGACCGCATCGGCGAACCGGATCGCCTCGCGGTCTTCCTGTCCGAACGCCTGCACGACCTTCATCGCGCCGAGCGTCTCGGTCGCGATCGAACCGACATCGGCTACCCGGTCCTGCGAGGTGCGCGAGTAATTGCGGACGCGTTTGCCGAGCAGCGCGATCGGCAGGATGATCAGCGGGATGCCGATCATTAGCAGCCCGGCGAGCTTCGGCGAGATCGCGAACAGATAAATCAGCCCGCCGATCCCGGTGAAGGTGTTGCGCAGCGCGATCGACACGGTGCTGCCGACGACTTGTTCGATCAGCGCGGTATCCGAGGTCAGCCGCGAGGCGATTTCGGACGGGCGATTCTCCTCGAAAAAGCGCGGCGTCAGGCGGAGCAGGTGGCGTTGCACGTTGGTGCGGATGTCCGCGACGACGCGCTCGCCGAGCCACGAGACGTAATAGAAGCGCACCGCAGTCGCCAGCGCTAGCACGACGACGATCATCAGCAGATAGTGGAACGACGTGCCGACCGACCCGATGGCGCCGGGGCCGAAGCCGCGATCGATCACGCGTTTGAAGCCGTAGGGGATGCCGATCGTTGCGGCTGACGTCATCATCAGCGCAAGGCCGGCGAACGCGATCTGGCGCGGATAGTTGGCGGCGTGACGCCACACCATCGCGAGATCGCCGATCCGGCGGGACGTCTTCTCTTCGGGGTTCGGCTTGGCCATGCGGCACCGCGTAGCAGCCGTGGGGGTGGCGCTCAACGACAACCGCCGATGCCATGTGCGGCGCCTGTGGGGATGGCTGGCCTTGCGCAATAGGGAGAGCCACGCGTTGCACTGCGGCGCTTTTGCGTTACGACCGTTATCGCCTATATAGAGGCGAAGGATACCGCATGCTCTACGATGCTTACGAATTCCAACGGTCGATGATGTCAGGTGCCAGCAAACTGGCGAGTTTCGGCGCGGAAATGCTCAACAACCCGGCAAACCCATTCTCCTATTTAGGGGGCGGGGCGGTGATCGGATCGGCGCTGGAGGTGTTCGCACACGCGAATGCGACTCGCGGAAAGCCGGCGTTCGGGCTCGACCGGACGGTGATCGACGGGCGTGACGTCGCGGTGTGCGAAGAGATCGTGCTGCGGAAGGATTTCGGCCAGCTGAAGCGGTTCGTGCGTGACGGCGTCGAGGGCGGCCCCAAGCTGCTGATCGTCGCGCCGATGTCGGGCCATTATGCCACGCTGCTGCGCGGGACGGTCGAGCGGATGCTCCCGTTCGCGGACGTCTACATCACCGACTGGCGCGATGCGCGCAGCGTGCCGCTGTCGGCGGGCCGTTTCGATCTCGACGATTATGTCGATTACCTCATCGCGTTCCTCGAGCAGGTTGGCGCGAACGAAGGGCAGGGCGGCACGCATATGCTCGCGGTCTGCCAGCCGTCGGTGCCCTGCTACGCCGCGGCGGCCCTGATGAGCGCGGACAAGAATCCGTGCCGGCCCAAGACGCTGACACTGATGGGCGGTCCCGTCGACACGCGTGAGGCGCCGACCGCGGTCAACACGCTGGCGACCGAGCGGCCGCACGCCTGGTTCGAGCAGAACGTGATCGCGACGGTGCCGGGCAATTATCCCGGCGCTGGGCGCAAGGTGTATCCCGGGTTCCTGCAGCTCGCCGGGTTCATGTCGATGAATCTGGGCAACCACATGGTCTCGCATTGGGAGATGTATAAGCATCTCGTCCAGGGCGACGATGCGAGCGCGTCGCAGAGCCAGGATTTCTATGAGGAATATCGCTCGGTCTGCGACATGACTGCGGAATTCTATCTCCAGACGATCGATGTGGTCTTCCAGACCCACGCACTGCCGCGCGGCATCCTGACGCATCGGGGTCGGCTGGTGGATCCTGCAGCGATCACCGACATCGGGCTGCTGGCGATCGAAGGCGAGCGTGACGATATTTCAGGTCTGGGCCAGACCAAGGCTGCGTTGACGCTCGCGACGGCATTGCCGGATGCGAAGAAGCGGTATCTGATCGCGGAAGGCGCGGGGCACTACGGCATCTTCAACGGATCGCTCTGGCGCGACAAGATCGCGCCGGTAGTGGAAGAGTCCATCACCGCGAACGGGTGATGATTATGGGCAGCCCCAATCGCGGGGCTGCCCATAATCAGGTTAGGCGACCGAGTCGACGACTGCGTGGCTGCTCGACTCGTCCGAGCGGATCGTGCCGCCGAACAGCATCTTCAGGCGACCACCGATCGAGATGTCCGTCTCCCACAGCTCGGCGCTGTCGATGTCGAAGCGCAGCAGCGTGAGGTTGGGGTCTTCCTTACCGCCCGGAAACCATGCCTCGACCTGGTTGTTCCAGAGCTTGTCGATCTGCGTGCGGTCGTTCGACGTCGAAACGTCGCCCGACATGCAGGCGAAGAAATCATGGCCCTTGCCGACGAACTGCGCCATCGCCGTGCCACCCTTGGCGATGCGGTTGTCGCGACCGGCGAAGAAGAACAGCGTATTGGGCTGATCGTCGTCGATCTGCGCGGTCATCGGCTCGGAATGCTGACCATCCTCGAGGCCGATCATTACGAACGGGCTCGACTTCAGCTTGTCGATGAACTTCGCTGCGATTTCCTGCGGGGTATCCTTGTCGGCCATCGTCATTCTCCTATGGGCTTGGATTGCCTGTGAGAACGGGTGGGGCGGGCGTTGGTTGCGCGCTCTCGGCCGAACCGCGTCTTGTAGAGAGCCTCTCTGCACTACGGGCTCGTTGTCGATATCAGCTATGCCAGGAATACCGGCCTTGGCGGTAATCATGCCGTCAACCGAAGGGAGATAGCATGACCTTTGCAGATACGTGTCTATTCCTCGGCGTGCTGATTGCCTTTGCGACGCTGGTCGTAAAGGTGATCGAAACGGCGCGTAAGAGGTAAGCACGCGGGCGGGGCTCGGTCTGCAAGCCGAGCCCCAAACGATTAGAGCCCCAGTCGCTGCAACGACTGAGGCTCATCGAAAGGAGTAGACAACCTTTGTAGCGTCTAATTACGCCTGCTTGAAGCGAATTTCAAGTTTACAGGACTTCGAACAACCCTGCCGCGCCCATGCCGCCGCCGACGCACATCGTAACCACGACATACTTCGCGCCGCGGCGCTTGCCTTCGATCAGCGCGTGGCCGGTCGCACGGGCCCCGGTCATGCCGTAGGGGTGGCCGATCGAGATCGCGCCGCCGCTGACGTTGAGCCGCTCGTCGGGGATGCCGAGTTTGTCGCGGCAGTAGAGCACCTGTACCGCGAATGCCTCGTTCAGCTCCCACAGGCCGATATCGTCCATCTTGAGGCCGAAGCGCTTGAGCAGCTTGGGGATCGCGACGACCGGGCCGATCCCCATCTCGTCGGGCTCGGTGCCGCCGACCGCGATGCCGACATAGCGACCGAGCGGCTGGAGACCGCGCTGCGAGGCGATCTTCTCCTCCATCAGCACCGACGACGACGAGCCGTCCGACAGCTGCGACGCGTTGCCCGCGGTGATCGTGAAATCGGGGCCCATCACGGGTTTCAGCGACTGGAGACCCTCGAGCGTGGTGTCGGCGCGATTGCCCTCGTCCTTGGCGATCGTCACGTCCTTGTAGGTGACCTCCTTGGTCTCCTTGTTGACGATCGCCATGTTGGCCTCGACCGCGACGATCTCCGCGTCGAAATAGCCCGCGGCCTGCGCGGCGGCGGTGCGCTGCTGCGACTGGAGCGCATAAGCGTCCATCGCGTCGCGGCTGATGCCATAGCGCTTGGCGACGACCTCGGCGGTCTGCAGCATCGGCATGTAGACGTCCTTGTGCATCGCGATCAGCTGGGGATCGGGGGCAACGCGCATCTGCGGGGTCTGGACGAGGCTGATGCTCTCGACGCCGCCGCCGATCGTGATATCCATATTGTCGGTGATGATCTGCTTGGCAGCAGTGGCGATCGCCATCAGCCCGCTGGCGCACTGGCGGTCGACGGACATGCCCGACACGGTGACGGGAAGCCCCGCGCGGAGCAGCGAGGTGCGCGCGATGTTGCCGGCCTGGTGACCCTGCTGGAGCGCACAGCCAAAGACAACGTCGTCAACTTCGGCGCCATCGATGCCGGCGCGCTCGACTGCGGCCTTTATCGAATGCGCGGCGAGCGTGGGGGCGGGGGTGTTGTTGAAGCCGCCGCGATAGGCACGGCCGATGGCGGTGCGGGCGGTGGACACGATGACGGCTGAACGCATGGGTATATCCTTTTCTGCTGCCCTCCCGCTCGCGGGAGGGGAATCGGTAAATCAAACGAAGATCTGGCTGATCCATTCGGCGATCAGGGCGGGTTTCTCCTGGCCCTCGATCTCGACGGAGAAGGCGTTGGTCTGCTGCCACTGGCCGGGGCGCTTTTCGTCGAACGACAACAGCTTGAACCGGCCGCGTACGTTGGAGCCCGATCGGACCGGGGATAGGAAGCGGACCGAGTTGCCGCCGTAATTGACGCCCATCTTGGCACCCTCGATCGTCGGCGCGTCCGGCACCTTCGACGAGAGCAACGGCATCAGCGACAGCGTCAGGAAGCCGTGCGCGATCGTGCCGCCGAACGGAGTCTGTGCCGCGCGAACCGGATCGATGTGGATGAACTGGTGGTCGCCGGTCGCGTCGGCGAATGTGTCGATCATCGCTTGCGTGACCTCGACCCAGTCGGAAACCGTCTCGGTGCCGATGCGCTGTTGCATCTGCGCGGTGGTGATCGTCGCCACGGCATTCCCCTCAAAGCTCATTTGGCGCTAAGCGCTGAAATGTCTCTAGGCGTACAGGCGAGCGGATCGCAAGCCTCACCCAACCGGAAGCTGGAAAATGTCGACTGCCGTAACGTCCAATCCCCGTGATATCATGGCCAAGCTGTACCGCGCGAGCGAACCCGATGTTCTAAAACCGCTGCTGGACCGCGCCGCGCTCGATTCGGATTCGCGCGAGCGGGTGATGGGCCATGCGCTGGGGCTGCTCGCGGATCTGCGGGCGGCACAGAGCAAGGGCTGGGTGAACCAGTTCCTGCAGGAATACCGCCTGAATTCGTCGGAAGGCGTCGCTTTGCTGTCGCTCGCCGAGGCGTTCCTGCGCGTGCCCGATCCGGAAACGGCGGATCTGCTCATTGCCGACAAGCTTGGTGATGCGGACTGGCGTGCGCATGCGGGCAAGTCCAATTCGAAGCTCGTCAATTCGGCGACCTGGGGGCTGGTGGTCGGCCGGGTGCTGGTCGGCGAGGGATCGACCGGACCGCTGCGTCGCCTGATCAGCCGCGCGGGCGAGCCGTTCGTGCGGCAGGCAGTCGGCGCGGCGATGAAGATGATGGGCGAGATCTTCGTGATGGGCCGCACCATCGACGAGGCGATGAAGCGGATGCGGCGCCCGGAGAACAAGGGCTTCACCGCCAGCTTCGACATGCTCGGCGAGGCGGCGCGGACGCATGCCGACGCGCAGCGCTATTTCCAGGCCTATGTCGGGGCGGTCGATGCGGTCGGGCGCGATCCGGCGGCGGGGCATTCGATCTCGGTCAAGCTGTCGGCACTGCATCCGCGGTACGAGGTCGCGCGGTGGAGCGAGTGCGTGCCCGCGCTGACCGAGATGCTCGAGGCGCTCGCGGTGCAGGCGGCGTCGAAGGGCATCGCGCTGACCGTCGATGCGGAGGAATCCGAGCGGCTGGAGATGAGCCTCGACATCATCGGTGCGGTCGCGGGGCTCCCGTCGCTGAAGGGCTGGGACGGGTTCGGCATGGCGGTGCAGGCCTATGGCAAGCGCGCGCGGCCGGTGATCGCATGGGCGAACGGGCTCGACCGCGTGATGAACGTGCGGCTGGTGAAGGGCGCCTATTGGGACAGCGAGATCAAGCGCACTCAGGTCGAGGGGCTGGCGGACTATCCGCTGTTCACGCGCAAGGCGGCGACCGACGTGTCGTATCTCGCGGTGGCGAAGGACATGCTGGCGGCGGAGAATATCCGGCCGGCGTTCGCGAGCCACAATGCGCTGACGGTCGCGACGATCATGGAATGGGCGGGCAACAGCCGCGAGTTCGAGTTCCAGCGGCTGCACGGCATGGGCGATGGGCTGTACGAGCGGCTGGTGCAGGAGAACGGCTATCATTGTCGCGTCTATGCGCCGGTTGGCGGGCACCGCGACCTGCTCGCCTATCTGGTTCGGCGGTTGCTGGAGAATGGCGCGAATTCCAGCTTCGTGCACCAGCTTGCGGACGAGCGACTGACCGAGGCCGAGATTCTCGCGGATCCGGTGGCGAAGATCGCGGCGGTCGGGGGGAAGCGGCATCCCAGCATTCCGTTGCCGGTGGATTTGTTCGGGGCCGGGGGGCACCGGAATTCGGCCGGACTGGATTTGAGTGATGTAGGGACGCTCGAGGCTAGCGTTGCGGCGGTGAATGCGCCGTTGCCGCATACCCCGGTCACTCCGTCAGGGCACCACCCCGGCGAAGGCCGGGGCCCAATTGGGCGCGGTGATTTGGCTGAGGACGGTGCGTCGTCACGGCAGCCTGCCCCATTGGACCCCGGCCTTCGCCGGGGGGGAGCGGAAGGCGATGAAACGCGCAGCGTGGCGGCCGCCATTACACGGGCACATGCGGCGTTTCGGGGGTGGTCGACCACCCCGGTCGACGAGCGTGCGGCATGCCTCGAACGGCTCGCCGATCTGCTCGAGAAGCACCGCGACGAGCTGATGGCGATCTGTGTGCAGGAGGCGTTCAAGACGATTGCCGACGCGATCGGCGAGGTGCGCGAGGCGGCCGACTTCTGTCGCTATTATGCGCAACAGGCGCGGTTGAACCTGCACCCGATCGAGCTGCCGGGGCCGACGGGCGAGCGCAACACGCTGCATATCGAGGGCCGCGGTGTCTGGGCGACGATCGCGCCGTGGAACTTCCCGCTGGCGATCTTCCTCGGGCAGACGGTGGCAGCGCTGGTCACCGGCAACACCGTGGTCGCCAAGCCTGCACCGCAGACCCCGCGGATCGCGGCGCGTGCGGTGGAGCTTGCGCATGAGGCTGGCGTGCCGGGCGATGCGCTGATCCTCGTGACCGGCGGGCCGGAGGTCGGCGCAGCGCTGACGGCGGACGTGCGCATCCAGGGCGTCGCGTTCACCGGGTCGACCGCGACGTCGCGGAAGATCGCGCGCTCGTTGCTTGACGACGAGACGCGGCCGATCGTGCCGCTGATCGCCGAGACCGGCGGGATCAACGCGATGATCGTCGATTCGACCGCGCTGCCGGAGCAGGTGGTGGCCGACGTGATCGCATCGTCGTTCCGTTCGGCGGGACAGCGTTGCTCGGCGTTGCGCCTGCTGCTGGTGCAGGAGGATATTGCGGACGGCGTGATCGAGATGCTGTCGGGCGCGATGGAGACATTGCGGATCGGGCGGTCGGGCGATCCTGCGACCGACGTCGGGCCGGTGATCGATCAGGCCGCGTATGACCGGCTGATGGCGTACCGCGAGAGCGTGAAGGCGAAGATCGTCAAGACGCTCGATGCGCCCACGGACGGGCTGTTCGTGCCGCCGACCCTGGTGCGGATCGGCGCGATCGAGGAACTGAACCAGGAGTGGTTCGGGCCGATCTTGCATGTAGCGACGTGGGAGGCGGGCAAGCTCAGCGAGACGATCGCGCGGGTCAATGCGAAGGGCTACGGCCTGACGATGGGCCTTCACAGCCGCATCGCGCGCGCGGCCGAGGTGATCGAGGCCGAGGCCGCGGTGGGCAATCTGTACATCAACCGGTCGATGATCGGCGCGGTGGTCGGGTCGCAACCCTTCGGCGGCGAAGGGCTTTCGGGGACCGGGCCGAAGGCTGGCGGGCCGCGGTACCTGTACCGCTTCTGTGCGGAGCGGGCGGTCTCGGTGGATACGACGAGCGCGGGCGGGAATGCCACGTTGCTGTCGTTGGACGAGGGCGGGATCTAGCCTCAGCTCGGCCTCAACTAGCGTTCGCGCGGCTCATAGAGCACCACCCCGGCGAAGGCCGGGGTCCAATTGGGGAACGGTGTTGACGGCTGTCGCGCTTCGTTATTGCGACCTTGCCAATTGGGCCCCGGACTTCGCCGGGGTGGAGAATGAAAGAAAATACAGGCTGTTCTCCCGCGAAAGCGGGAGCCCAGGGTTTCGAGTGCAAGCGTTATGACCCTGGGCCCCTGCTTTCGCAGGGGAACGGTCAGGCACCAGTCGTCGCTGGCTCGCGAGACGTCCCGATGTCTGGATACGGCATCACCACCGAGCCATCGGGCGCGGCCATCATGTTGACCTGAGTGGGGAAGGCGATCTCGATCTTCTCGTCGTTGAAGCGCTTCAGGATCGCGATGCCGACCGCGGTGCGGCCGTCGTAGAAGCTCGCATAATCCGGGCCCTTGCTGTCGAACTGCACCTCGAAATCGAGGCTCGACGCGCCGAACCCCGTGAAGCCCGCGCGCGTGAAGATCTTGTCGTTGGCCTCGACGATCTCCTTGAGCATCGCGGGAATGCGCGAGCAGACTTCCGGCGGCGTCGAATAGGTGACGCCGATGACGAACTTGGCGCGGCGGTGATTGCGCTGCGTGTTGTTGAGGATCTCCTTGTTGAGGAGGTTCTTGTTCGAGATCACGCGCTCCTCGCCGTCGATGCCGCGGATGCGCGTCGATTTCAGGCCGATCGCCTCGACGCTGCCCGAGGCTGTGTCGTAGCTGATCGAGTCTCCACGGCGGAACGGGCGGTCAAAGATGATCGCGAGCGCGGCGAACAGGTCGGCGAAGATGCCCTGCGCGGCCAGGCCGATCGCGATGCCGCCGACGCCGAGCCCTGCGACGAGGCCGGTCACGTTCACGCCGAGATTGTCGAGCACGACGACCAGCGCGACGGCGAACACCACGAAGGTGACGAGCAGGCGGATCAGGCCCATCGCGGAGAGCAGCGCCTCGCCTGAGTAATGCTCGGACTGCGTGCGGTGTTCGATCGCGCCGAGGATGATCTCGCGCACCCACACGGCCGCCTGCAACACCGCGGCAACGGTGAAGAGGAAGTTGATCGTCGTCGCGACTTCGCCGGGGGCGGCGGAATAGCCGGCGACTAGCTTGGCGGCGAGCATCACGATGAAGAAATTACCAGTCCGCGCGATCGCCTTCCCGACGACGATGCCCCAGCCGTTCATTGCGCGCGGGCGTTCGCACAGCTTGCTGCCGAACCGGCGCGCGGTGTGGAGCACGATGACGATCACCGCGCCGATCCCGAACGCGATCAGGATCTGGAGCCAATATGCCTGGACCCAGGCGATGCTGGCCGTGACGAAATCCTGGGCCTGGTTGCCGACGTCGCCCGCGTCGAAGATCGGTTGCTTGGCGGCGGTAGTGGAATTGGACATGAAAATACTCGTCAGGCCGCTTGGGCGCGAGGGGGTGCGATGATCGCGGTCTGGCACGCGCCGGCTTCGAGGAAAGTGATCAGGCCACATTCCTCCCGGCTCAGATAGCGCTTGGCGCGCGGGAGGCGGAGTGCCTTGCGGAAGGTGGATTGGCCGGTCTTCACCAGCGCGATCAGCGACGGGTGGACATAGCTTTTCCGTGCGATCGCGTGCGTGTTGCCCAGGCGAGCGACGACGGGCTCTAGCATCGTCTTGAGGCTCAGGTCGCGTTCGGCCGACGCAAGCGCTTCGAACGCAGCGACGCTGGCCGCCCAGGTGCGGAAGTTCTTCGCGGTGAAATCGGTGCCCGTGACGTCGCGAATGTAGCAGTTGACGTCGGTGGAGGTAACGGGGTGCGCTACGCCCGCGTCGTCGAGCCACGCGAACAAATGCTGTTCGTCGAGGTCCTGGCATTTCTTGACGAAGCTGCTGAGCGACCGATCCGTGATCTTGAGCGTCCGCATCTTGCCGGACTTGCCCTTATACTGGAGCTTGAGCGTCGCGCCCTTCACTTCACCGTGGCGCTTGCGCAGCGTGGTCGCGCCAAAGCTCTCGTTCGCCTCTGCATAGGCTTCGTTGCCGATACGGATATGGCCGCCGTCGAGCAGGCGGATGACGGCAGCGACCGCGCGTTCGCGGGTCAGTGAGCGTTTGCGCAGGTCCGCCTCGACCGCCTTGCGGATCTTGGGGAGCGCATGGCCGAAGTCGGCACAGCGCTCGTATTTGGCGGCCTCCTGCGCTTCGCGGAAGCCCAGGTGATAGCGATATTGTTTGCGCCCCTTCTCGTCCCAGCCGACCGCCTGGATATGGCCGTTGGGCTTGGGGCAGAACCACGCGTCTCGATAGGCGGGGGGCAGGCCGACCGCGTTCAGCCGGTCGATCTCGTCGCGGTCGGTGATGCGATCGCCCTTCGGATCCCAATAGCCCCAGCCGTTCCGCATCTTCTTGCGGGTGATGCCGGGCTTGGAGTCATCGGAATACACAATCTTGATGGGCAATGCGGTGGTCCCTCGGGGGCGCCGTTGAAACGGGCGATTTCTGGCTGTCTTTGGAAATGTTCGGGAAGGCGCATCGTTCCGGAACGACGGGCGCGGCGCGGTGTTGAGGGGGCACGGGATTTCACTGGAGACATGACATGGCCGATCTTTCCCAAGCTCGCGTATTGATGCTCGCTGCCGACGGTTTCGAGACCGTCGAACTGTTCGAACCGCGCAAGGCACTGGAGGCGGCGGGCGCGAAGGTGACGCTCGCCTCGATCAAGACCGATCCCATCCAGGGCATGAAGGGCGACATTAACAAGGCCGAGACGGCGACGCCCGACCTGACGCTCGACGAGGTCGATACCGACGATTACGACGCGCTGGTGCTGCCGGGCGGCGTCGCCAACCCGGACACGATGCGCCAGGAAGAGCGCGCGATCGAGATCATCACCGAGTTCATGGAAGACGGCAAGATCGTCGCCGCGATCTGCCATGCGCCGTGGTTGCTGGCCGAGGCGGACGTGATCGACGGGCGTCGGCTCACGAGCTTCCCGTCGATCCGCACGGATCTCGAGAATGCGGGCGCGGACGTGGTGGACAAGGAGGTCGTGGTCGACGGCAACCTGATCACCAGCCGCAAGCCGGACGATATCCCGGCGTTCAACAAGGCGATCATCGAGGCGCTGGAGGAAGAGCTCGCCGACGAACCGGTCGACTGATTGAAAGAGTGAAGCACGCTCTTCCTTGTTCTCCCGCGAAGGCGGGAGCCCAGACTGGGTCCCCGCCTTCGCGGGGAAACAAGGAGGCGGTGGGCTAGCGCCTGTTGAGCCAGCGTTGGGCCGGGCGTTCGACCAGGTGATACAGGGCGATCGAAGCGGCCAAAACTATTGCGAGATACAGCGCGATCGTCGTCGGCAAGACTGCGTTAGCGTTGCTGACGAACACGAGTTTGAACGCCTTCCACAGGATGAAGTGGCTGAGATACGTCGCGTAGCTGATCTCGCCGAGATAGTGGATCGTGCTGGTCTCGAACGGGTTGTGCGATCGGCCCGTGGTGAGGGCCAGCAGCAGGAGCAGCGTGGCGAACAGCGCCGGGACCACGAGCGTTTCGGGCAGGCCTGCGATCCATATGATGATGAGCGCTATGGCGATGAATGTGGCCGCTTCAATCGCCGCACGCGCGGTGCGCCAGCGTAGCCAGAGCGCGCAGACGATACTGCCGGTGGTGAACTCGACCAGGCAGCGGAGCAGGCCGTAGCGCGGGATGTCGGTGCCGAGCGTCGGCGAGCCGATCGCGAGGTGCAGCGCCAGCAACAGCAGGCCCGCCAGCGCCAGCAGTACCGCGCTCGGCAGACGTCGCCAGTCCACCGCCATCACCAGCAGCGGAAACAGCAGATACGCCCCCAGTTCCGCGCTGATCGACCAGGCCGGGTCGTTCCAGGCGAGATGATGCGTGAAGCCCCAGTTCTGGAGCAGCAGGACGTGCAGCGGCAATTCGGGAAACGCGAACTGCGGATCGCTGCGGCCGGTCGCGCGGAACAGCAGGGCGAGCGCCACAGCGCCCCCCAGGGTGACCAGATGCAGCGGCCAGATACGGGCGATGCGTTTTTGCAGGAAGCGGGGGATGCTCGCCCTGCCGCCGGAACGGATGCGGTCGGACCAGGTCAGCCAGATCACGAAGCCGGACAGCAGGAAGAAGAAGTCGACCGCCAGATACCCCTTGGCGAAGACCTCACGCAGCACGGTCGGCAACCCCGCGATCGACAGGCGGATGTGGTAGAAGACGACGAACCACGCGGCGATCCCCCGAACGCCGGTCAGCGCGCGCAGTTCGTGGACCGGGGCCCGGTCGATCACGCCGAGAGCGCACCGGGCGCCGCAGGCTCGGTGCCCGCGGCGGCACGGTGCATGGGCCGGAACGCCTGCTCGTCCCGCTTGCGCGCGAGATAGGTGTCGAGGCCGATCTGCGCGCCGATCAGCATGTAGATGAACGGCTGGAACGCGATTGCGATGAAACCCGCACCGAGCAGGTAGACGATATGCCCGCTCTGGAGCGCGGCTGCGAGCGGTCCGGCCCACGCGAAGTCGCCGTCCGGATCGCGGTAGCGGCGGCGGATGAATTCCATGCGGACGATGCCGATCAGGTTGATCGCAAGCCACAGGGCAAGCCCGGGATACCCCTGCTCGCCCAGCATCTCGAAATAGGCACTGTGATAGGCACGCGCCTTATCAACCTCGACCTTAGGCGTTGCTGCGGCAGTAGGCCCGCTCGTTCCGGGCGCGGTCTTCAGGTCATAGCGGATGTGGTTCCCCAGATACGCGTTGAAGCCCCCGCCGAACGGATGCGCCTTTGCGTATTCGATCGTCCATTTCCACACCGCAAGCCGCGTCGAGGCGGATTCGTCCGCGTCGTACGTCTTGATCGTGTTCATGCGGTTGGTGAAGGTCGACGGCAGGAACGGGATCGCCGCCACGCCGAGCACGCCGAGCATCGCCAGATACGCGACCTTGCGCTTCACGTTGCGGATCGACAGCAGCGCGAGCAGGCCGATGCAGAGCAGCCCGGTGCGCGTCGACGTGCCGACCGGGATCAGCAGGCACGCGAAGACGAGCGCCAGGCAATAGGCCTTCACGCGCCAGTCCGGCCTGAAGATCGTGCCGTGGTGCATGAACCAGATGATGATCGGGACGATCGCGATCGCCACCGCGCTGATCGTGCTGCCCTCGTACAGGCCGGAATTATTGTCGACCATCAGGTTCAGCTGGCCGTAGCCGCCGCCGCCGCTGGCGATCGTCTTGATCCCGCCGACGACGATGATCGACGACGCAGCGAGGATCATGAACAGCAGCAGCGCCTCGATCCGGACGCGCGTCCGCAGCGTAAGCGGCAGGAACGCCGCGAAGGCAAGCGCCTTCCAAACCCAGTCCCATTTCTCCTTGGCCTCGGCGGGGAAGTCCGCGGCAATCGTCGTGCCCCAGCAATACAGGAGCAGCAGCACGATCAACACCTGGCGTCCGCCGACCCGCGTGTCGCGCTTGTCGTCGGCCATGATCCACCCGCCGACCGCCAGCGCGACCGCGATCAGCGAGATCGGCACGCTGTTGAGCAGGATATATGTCAGCCGCTGCGGCGAAACGATATCGATATAGACATACACGAGCACGAGCAGGAACGGCCGCTTGAACCCCATCGCGAAGAACGCGAGCAGGAAGGCGATGAAGGCGAGATCACGCACCGAAGCGGGGTTTCTTGACGACAGGCTTCGCGTCCCCCGCGTCGTGCGGGCCAACCTCGCGATCCAGATCCGGACGCTTGAGCAGCAGGAACGCGGCGAGCATCATCAGCCCGTGGCTGAGGCCGAGCGCGAGATTGTCGATCATGGTTCGGCCTCCTTTCGATATGACGAACTAACGGCATTCGTCTGTAGGTATAGTCAGTTGACGCGCCGTTAAGCGATCTGTGGCAGACGACGTCCACGATGCGTATCCTTCATATTCTCGATCACGGCCTGCCGCTGCAAAGTGGCTACACGTTTCGCACGCGGGCGATCCTCAAGGCGCAGGAGGCGCTCGGCTGGACTGTCGCGGCAGTCACCGGTCCGCGACACGGTGTCGCGCCTGCCTCTGTGGAGGCAGTCGACGGGCTGACCTTCCATCGTACGGATGCGAGCTTGAAGCCGGGGCCGGTCGGTGAGGTCATCGGGATTGCGGCATTCGCCAAGCGGATCGAGGCGGCGGTCGATGCCTTCAAGCCAGACGTCCTCCACGCGCATTCGCCGGTGATCGATGCGCTCGCTGCGCTGATCGTCGCGCGAAAACGCAAGCTGCCTTTGGTCTACGAGATTCGCGCGTTCTGGGAGGATGCCGCAGTCGGCAACGGGACGGGGACGGCAACGTCGCTGCGGTATCGTGCGACGCGCGCGCTTGAAACCTGGGCGGTGCGGCGGGCGGATGCGGTGGCAGTGATCTGCGAAGGCCTTCGCGGCGATCTGGTCGCGCGAGGAATCGACGCGGACAAGATCATGGTGTCGCCCAATGGCGTCGACCTCGACCTGTTCGGCAGCGCGCCGCCGCGCGACGATGCCTTGGGTGCGGACCTCGGCCTCGATGGCGCGGACGTCGTCGGGTTCATTGGCAGCTTCTACGATTACGAAGGGCTCGACGACCTGATCGCGGCGATGCCGGCGCTGGTGGCGGTGCGGCCAAGGGCCCGGCTGCTGATGGTCGGCGGCGGCCCGATGGAAGCCGCATTGCGCGCGCAGGCGGAAGCGTCGCCGGTGGCGGACGCGATACGCTTCGTCGGGCGTGTGCCGCACCAGCAGGTCGAGCGCTATTACGGGTTGGTCGACATTCTGGCTTATCCGCGCAAGCGCATGCGGCTGACCGATCTGGTCACGCCGCTGAAGCCGCTCGAGGCAATGGCGCAGGGTCGGCTGGTCGCGGCATCGGACGTCGGCGGGCACCGCGAGTTGATCCGCGACGGCGACACTGGCACGTTGTTTCCGCCCGACGATCCGGGAGCGATCGCGAGCGCGCTCGCTGGAATGTTCGCGGATCGCTCGCGCTGGGACGAGCGGCGCGCGCGGGGGCGTGCATTCGTCCAGGAAGAGCGTAACTGGTCATCAAACATTCGTCGCTATGCGCCAGTCTATGAGCGGCTGATCGCAGCCGCGGTACGGGAAGAGTGATGGCTGCGTTTGATCTCCAGACTTTGCGGCGTCCGAGCCTGACGCGCGCGCTTCCGATCATCGGCGGGGTTGCCGGGGGGGTGATTGCGGCGGCTGGCGTGATGCTGTTGTCGAGTGATGCGCTGGAGGCGTTCGTATCCGACACGGGGATCGCGACGCTGATACCGATGGCGGCACCGCCGCTCGGGGCGACCGCGCGTGCGATGATCGCGCTGGGCGCGGGGGCGTTGGTTGCCGCGATCCTCTGGTCGTCGCTCTACCTGGTGTTCGGGCCGGGCGGAATGTTCGCCGGCGCGGGACGGCGGGAGGACGGCGTGCCGATGATCCGTCGTGCCGATGCTCACCCCGATGCTCCGCCGCGCAAGCCGATGTCGGCGGCCGATCTCGGCACGCCTTTGATGGAGGTCGGCGTCGCGGGCGCGGGATCGATCGATAGCGCGTCGCGCGCCGAGCGGACCATTCCTGCCGACCTCGACTTGCCGCTTGCCGCGTATGATCCGAAGGCGATGCGGCCCGTGCCAATGGAGCCGACTCGACCGGTTGCGCCGCTCGCACAGCCGACGATGGTCGCGCCGGTGATCGCGATGTCGCCGACCGCCGAGCCGGAAACGTTCGTGACCGCGCCCGCGCCAAAGCCTGTCGAGCCGCCGATCGCCGTCACGCCTGTACCGGCCGAGGATGTCCACGCGTCGGCGCCAATCGCGCGGCCTCTGCGCGCGCCAGCCGAACCGACCACGCCGCCGACGATCGAGACGCTGTTGCAGCGGCTGGAGCAGGGGGCGCTACGCCGGGGGCGGATCGGCTCGCACTGAGGGAAGGGCGCCGTTGCGGACGTACCCGCTTTATCTGAAAGCGCTTTTTCTCTCTCGTTCGCTCTGATACCCATAACTCGAAAATCATCGGGGAGGGGTCATGGCAGAGGCAGAAATCATCGCTGGCGAGGCGGGGGCGGCGGTCGAGCGGGGGGCGTCGAAATACGCTTGGTATGTGCTGTCGATCCTGTTCCTCGTCTATGTTCTGAACTTCGTCGATCGGCAGATCATCTCGATCCTGGCGGAGGATATCAAACGCGACCTGGGGCTGAAGGACCAGGATCTCGGCTTCCTGTACGGCACGGCGTTCGGCGTGTTCTATTCGCTGTTCGGTATCCCCTTGGGGAGGTTGGCGGACAATTGGCACCGTGTCAGGCTGATGACGATCGGACTGTCGCTCTGGTCGGTGATGACCGCACTCTCGGGATTGTCGAAGACCGGCGGGCATCTTGCCGCCGCACGGATCGGCGTGGGAATCGGCGAGGCGACGGCGAGTCCGTCGGCCTATTCGATCATCTCCGATTATTTCCCGAAACGCCTTCGCGCGACGGCTTTGTCCATTTATTCGGCTGGACTGTACGTCGGCGGCGGCTGTTCGTTGTTCATCGGCGGGATGATCGTGCAGGGCTGGAACACGGCCTATCCCGGTGGCGGGCCGCTCGGGCTGGTCGGCTGGCAAGCGGCGTTCATGGCGGTCGGCGTGCCCGGACTGCTGCTCGCGCTCTGGATCGCAACGCTGAAGGAGCCGATCCGCGGGCTCGTCGAGGGCTTGCCCGAGCCGGAGAAGCATCCGGCGCCGTTCCGCGCCTTCGGTGCCGAACTCGTGACGATCGTGCCGCCGCTGACCTTGATCGGTGCCGCCATGGGGGGTGCGCGGGCGCTCGGGTATAATCTCGTCGCGCTCGCAATCGTGTCCGCCGCCGTGACGGGCCTGATCGAAGCGGGCGAGCCCTGGCCGCAATGGGTCGCGGTCGGGATCGGCGTGTATGCGGTGTTCTCATGGGCGTCCGCGCTGAAGCGGCGCGATCCGCCGACCTATGCGCTGATCGTCGGCACGCCGGCGTTCCTGTGTACGGTGGTGGCGTATGGGCTGAACGCGTTCCTGAGCTATGCGGCGAGCTTTTGGGCGGCGCCCTATGCGTTGCGCGAGCTTGGCGCGACACCGTCCTCGGCAGGGTTCATGATCGGCAGCCTCGGCGCGACCGCGGGGTTCCTTGGGCTGACGATCGGCGGCGTCGTGTCGGACCGGTTGCGCAAGGGCAATCCGGCGGGGCGGCTGTGGGTGGTGATCTTCGGTGCTGTGGTGCCGGTGCCGTTCCTGATCCTCGCCTTCACCGCGTCGTCGCCGGCCGCATTCTATACGGGCATCTTCCTTGCGCAGCTGACCGCGTCGTGTGCGCTGGGCGCGGCGGCGGCTACCACGCAGGACATGGTCCTACCGCGGATGCGCGGCACTGCGACGGCGACGTTCTTCATCGGGACGACGCTGATCGGGTTGGCGCTCGGGCCGTATATGGCAGGGCGGGTGTCGACGCTGACCGGGAGCCTGTCGACGGGCATGCTGTCGTTGCTGGTGGTGACGCCGATCACGCTGGTTTGTGCGGTGATGGCGTACCGGTTGGCGCCCGGGGCCGAAGCGACGCGGGAGGCCAGGGCGCGGGCGGCGGGGGAGGCGGTCTGAGCGGTGTCTTCCGGAACGGGGCGTTCGGCGGCGTAGGGGACACGGAAGAGGCTTGATCGCTTACTTCCCCCTCCGTCTGGCAAGTACCAGCCGCCGCGCTGGTGGGGGAGGGGCGTACGGTTGGTTGGGGGTTATGGGCCGTTGTGGGCCGATTCGCTGCTCCTGAGCGCTGGCCGTACCCGGCGGTTACGGTCGCTACTCGGCACGAACTGAGGAAGGGCGGGCTCTGCTCGCGCGTCCGAACTCGCCCATCTTCAGCTAGCCCTTTACTCTGAACCTGTTCCGTGGATGTCGGAACGAGCCCGGCACCACGGAGCGGCGTGCGGGCGGGGCTTAATCGCCCGCACGCCTACGGTTACCCCGCCTGGAACACGCCGCAGGCGATGCGCCCGCCGCTGTTGCCGGCGGGATCGGTCATCAGGTCGTCCGGACCTGCGTGAACCACGAATGCCGAGCCGTCGGTATCCATCAGGCCAGCCATCGTCGCGCCCGGGATCGTGATGCCGATCGTGCCGCGACCATCTGTGCCGATCACGAGGTTGGGTAGATCGCCCTCATGCGGTCCCTGCGGGTTCATGCTGCCGTGCTTCATGCCCGTCGGGTTCCAGTGGCCGCCCGCGGTCGTGAAGTCGGGGGCGTCGCAACGGCCGACCATGTGGATGTGCGCGCCGTGCGTGCCGGGGGGCATCGCCTTGGCATCGAGCGTGAAGCGGAGGCCACCCGCGACTTCGGTGGCGGTGGCGCGGCCGACGTCCCCGCCGGTCGCGGTCTGGAGCGTCGCGGTGGCGCGCTGGCCACCCGCCATCGGCGTGCCGGTCTCCATGCCGCCCTTTTCGCAGGCGGTCAGCCCGATCGTCGCCGCGCCGAGCAGCGCCAGTGTCGCAATCCGCATTTCGTTTCTCCCTGTTGATACCGTCGCGTCGATGCCGTGGTGTTTGATACCGTCGCGTTGATCTCTTGGCGAACCCTCCGCCGCCGCTCAGGTTCCACCCGCGACGCCCAGCGCCGAGCGTGCCACCGGTTCGTACGTTGCGCCGTCGCGGCCGATATGGCTCTGGTACAGCACGAGATGGGGTAGCGGGAAGGGCGCGCTCGACAGTGCGGCATGGGTGGCGAGCCATTCGTCGATCGCGAACCCGACACCGGCCGATCGCGCCAGTCGTGCGACCGTGATGTGCGGGAGGTAGGCACGGTGTTCGGGCGCAAGGCCGGCACGGACGCACGCCTGGTCGACCTTGCGGTGCAGCGCCGCGAGCGCACCGTGCGGCGTCACGCCGGCCCAGAGCGTATCGGTCCGCCCGCGCTTCTCGAACCGGCCGACTCCGGTCAACGACACGCTCGGTACCGGCGCGCCGACCTGGCTCAGCGCCACGGCGATATCCTCCGCGACGGGGCGTTCGACCTCGCCGATGAACCGCAGCGTCACATGCAGGTCGTCATCGTCCTGCCACCGGGCGGCCGGAACGCCTTCCATTATGTCGAGCAGGCTCTGACGGATAGCCGGCGGCGGGCGGAGGGCGACGAAAAGGCGGATCATGGATTGCAGCAGGTTAACCGCGAACCACCGGGCCGATGCAACCACTCTGCTTGAAAAACGTCCTGTAAGGGACGATATTCACCGTAACCGGCACCATGCCGGGCAAAGGAGCTAATTTCACAATGGCTAATTGGTCTGACCCCCGGCCCAGCGCCACGCCGTTCGGCACGACGGCGACGGGCCAGCGTACCGAGGCCTATGACGCTGGTCTTCGGTCGTACATGCTGTCCGTGTATAACTACATGGGCTCGGCTGTCCTGCTGACCGGCATCGTCGCGATGCTGTTCGCATGGGGTGGCGCATCCTCGCCCGCCGCACAGGTGTTCATGAGCGGCGGCATCCTGAAGTATGTCATCATGTTCTCGCCACTCGCGATCGTGTTCGGCATGAGCTTCGGCCAGAACAAGATGTCGACCGGCACGATGCAGATACTCTTCTGGGGCTTCGCCGTCCTGATGGGCCTGTCGATGTCGACGATCTTCCTGGTCTATAGCGGCACGTCGATCGCAGGTGCGTTCTTCGCCACCGCCGCCGGTTTCGCCGGGCTGAGCCTGTTCGGCTACACCACCAAGCGCGATCTCTCGGCGTTCGGGACGTTCCTGATCATCGGCGTCGTCGGCCTGCTGGTCGCGAGCCTGATCAACATGTTCCTGCAGTCGGGCGTGATGCAGCTGGTCATCACCGGCGTCGGCGTGCTGCTGTTCGCAGGCCTCACCGCCTACGACACGCAGCGTACCAAGAGCCTGTATGCGCAGGTCGCGGGCACCGACATGGTCGGCAAGGTCGTGATCATGTCGTCACTCAGCCTGTACCTCGACTTTATCAACATGTTCATGTTCGTGCTGCGTCTGTTCGGTAGCAGCCGCAACTAACTCCCGCTAAGGGTGTGACGAACGCAGGGCTCGGCGGGACACCGCCGGGCCCTTTTCTTTTGGCTTTAGAACAGGAATGGGACGCGCGATGCGGCTCTCGATCGACGTGCGTCTGGATTACGGGATCGGCGGAGATGCCGATGTGCTGCTCCAGATCGAAGCCGCGGCGATGGCCGACCAGACGATCGAGTCGGAATCGCTGACGATCTGGTCCGACAGCCCGATCCGGGCTGTCCGCGGCGAGGACGGAATCGGCCAGCGCTGCTGGTCGCGCGGGCATGGACGGTTCACCGCGGAGTATAAGTCGATCGTCGCGGTGTCGCGCGAGCGCGTCCAGCTCGAGCTGTATCCGGCGACTCCGCCGCGGATGCTCGATGGTGAGCTGACGCCGTATCTGATGCCGAGCCGCTATTGCCCGTCGGATCGCTTCGAGGGCTTTGTCGCGCGCGAGTTCGGGGGGCTGGAAGGCGGGCCGCTCGCCGCCGCGCTGACCGAGTGGGTGTACCAGTCGCTCGACTATCGCTGCGGATCGAGCAGCGGCGAGACGACCGCGCTAGATACGTTCGCGTCGCGATCGGGGGTGTGCCGCGATTATTCGCATCTGCTGGTGTCTCTGGCGCGCGCGGGCGGGATCCCGGCGCGGTGCGTGTCCGCCTATGCGCCGGGCGTCGATCCGCCGGATTTCCACGCGGTCGCGGAGCTGTGGCTGGCGGGCGACTGGCGGCTGATCGACGCGACCAAGATGGCGACGTGCAGCGATATCGCACGCGTCTGCGTCGGGCGCGATGCGACCGATATCGCGTTCATGACGGTGTTCGGCCAGGCGTATCTCTGGGAGCAGACGGTGAAGGTCACGCCGCTGGATTGAGGCGCTCGCCCCCGCGGACTTGTTCTCCGGCGAAGGCGGCAGTCCAGTCCGGATCGCCGCCTTCGCGGGGAAACAAAACTCACTTCGACCGTTAGTCATCGCCAAGACTAAAAAGGGACGTCGCAATGACCGACATAGACAAGAGCGCGCTGGATAGCCTGTCCGTAGCGCCCGACGACAAGGATGCCGAGGGCAAGAGCTCAGGTCGCGATCCGCGCCAGGAAGCAGGCCAGGACAAGTCGATCGCTAAGCGCCTGCAGAAGAACCCCGACAGTGCGGACGCGCGTCTCGACAACGGGCTCGACGAGTCGATGGACGGCAGTGACCCGATTTCCGCAACCCAGCCTGGGTCCGGCAGCGAGCCTGCGAAATCGTCGGGCTATGACGAGGATGCTGAGCAGGCACTGCGTGAAAAACAGGCGTAACTCTCCTTTCTGCTGAACGAACAGGCGTCGGTCGGCAACGACCGGCGCTTTTTTGTTGCCTAAACGCCGCGCAAGACGATCAAATCGCATAGTTTCGTTCGGTTCGTCGCAGCCTTGTTGCAGCGCAGCAGCTTTCATGGTGGCTTGGTGTTACGGAAAGATGACGCGCGATAGGGTCGTTGTTAACCATCCGAGCGCATAGTCTGCCGGTTCCTTGACGAGAGCGGGGTGACGACATGGCTTCCAGAATGAAACCGGCACAGGGATCGATGACCCTCGCCGAGATGAAGGAATTCGCGGCTTTTCCGAGTTCGACGCAGCGGTATATCCGGCGTTCGCTCGATGTAGGCTTGGACCGCGAGGACGCAATGCAGCGCTGGTCGCGCGACGTGGTCGAGTCGGCCAGCATCCGGGCGCAGGCGCGGCTGTACAATACCCTTCCCGATCTTCGCGCGATGGTCCCCGACGACAGCGGTCTCGACGCGATCGAGCCGTTCCTGGCGCCGCTGATGACGCTTGTCGCGTTCGATCTGGGGCAGGGGCGGCTGACGAGTTTCTCGGCGTTGCGGTTCCTGTACGAGCGGTTGCTGGGTGCGGAAGTCCGGCCCTGGTTGCCGTCGGCATTCTGTGCCGCGGCTGCGCTGCCGCATCTGCATCCGGAATTGCGCCGCAAACTGCTCCAGTCGATCAGCGAGGCGGCGGCGACCGCGTCGGGCTGGTCGAACCGTCAGCCGGCATTCTTTCCGTATTGGGTGGAGAAGGTGGATTCGGGGACGACGCTGGCGAGTTGAGTCGATCGGCCGACAGCATCACCGACAGGCGCGCCACCCCATCGACCCGCGGTTCGCCTGGTCGAGGTGCAGGTGATCAGCATGTGCCGCATTATAGTCGGGGGACAGCGTCGTGGCGAACACCGTACACGCGCCATCGCGGACTTCGCGCAGGAAGGCCGACTTCGCGTCGCCGCCCTTCCAGTCCCGCGCAACCGTGATGCGCGTGCCGTCGGTCAAGCGGAAGCCCGCGACGTCGACCGCGTCGGCGGTGGAGTGTTCGCTCCAGGTCCCGGCATCGCGACCGTAGATCCGTCGGCAACTATAGCTGCCGAAATGATCAATGCTGGCGACGCGCGCGCCGAAGTGCTTGAGCGCAGCGGGCTGCACCACGTCCCATTCCCACATCGACAGCGCCGCCGCGACGGGGCAGGCGACGCCTAACCCGGCAGGTGCAAAGGCGATCTTGCGCGCACCGCCGGTCAGGCGCACGCCGTCGGCATAGCCGCATTGGCCCTCGCCCTTGCGCGGCGGCAACAACGTGTAGCGAACCCCGGCGCGGTCGAGCAGCGCACGGCACTGCGGGAAATCCTCGGTCAGCGCGGTGAGCTTGCGGCCGGTGAACAAGCCGATCGGCTGGCCGAGGTCGAGCGGTGGCCAGGGCAGGTCCTGCGGTCGCCCGCGCGCCATGGACCAGAGCATCAGCGCGAGCGTCGCAACGATCGACAGCCCGACCAGCCAGCCCAGGGTCCGCCGCACGGCCCCCACGTCAGCCGCGCACGGCTTCGGTCATCGGCTCCGACGTGATCGGGTAACCCAAGTCGTCCGGGATGCAGAGGTGTTCGACACCATCGCGGATTTCGGTCCACGGCGTCACGGTGCGGATCGGATGCGCGCGCGCGTCGGCGATCGCGGCGTCGACATCGGCAAAGCGGGCCAGCCGCTCGAGATTGCGCCGGGTCGGGAAGATGATTGTCGCGCGTCCCGCATCGGCATCCGCCAGGACCTGCGTCGCCGTCGCCCAGAACAGCCGCACGTTCTCGGTCGCGTCGACCCGCGGCGCGGGGGCATTCGCCGGCAACCGCGCAAGATAGAAGCGCGTGTCGAAGATCCGCGCATGCGCATGCGCCGGCCGCCAGCGGGCAAAATACGCGAGCGCGGCAAGGTCGAGATCCGTGTCGGCTGCAGCCAGCGCTTCGCCGAGTGCGGTGCCCGCATGGAGTGCCGCGCGCAGTGCCTCGAACGCGGCGGGGGACGGCATTGGTGACAGGCCGATGGGAAGGCCGGCCTCCTCGATCGTCTCGCGGATCGCGGCGATGCGCGCGGCGGTTTCGTCGTCGGGCGCGCCGAGCACTGCCGCCAGCGCATGATCGCCGGGATCGACCCGACCGCCGGGAAACACCAGCGCACCGCCCGCGAACGCCATGGCCTTGGCGCGCTCGACCATCAGCAGTTCGGGCTTGCCGCCGTCCGTCTCGCGAAAAATCACGAGCGTCGCGGCGGGTATCGCAGGGGTCAGGGGAGGCGCGTCGTCGTCCATGGCTTTGGGGTAACGCGCGACGCGGCGATCGGGTAGCGGCGTTCTAGTCGACCAGCATCGCCGTGAGGGCAGGGGTCAGATACTCGCGCACGTCGCCGTCGATCAGGGTGACGATCCGCGCGGCGATCCGGCGATTCTCGGCCAGGGACAAGCCTTCGTCCGGGCCGAGCACCGTGAGCGCGGTCGCCCAGGCGTCGGCGTCCAGTGCAGTGGCGTGGATGACGCTGACCGAGACCACGCCGGTGTCGATCGGACAGCCGGTGCGCGGATCGAGCGTGTGCGCGCCGCGGCGGTAGTCGCCGGAGGTCGCCACCGCGAGGCCGTGTAGTGCGACGCGAAGCGGCGGTAGCGTCAGGCCGGGCGGGCTTTCGAGATGGACCCACCAGGGATCGCCGTCCGGCCCGATCCCGCGCCCGACAAGCTCGCCGCCGATCTCGACCAGCGCGTTCCGGATGCCCGCGTCGTGCAGCAAGTCGGCGATCACGTCGACAGCATGGCCTTTCGCGATCCCGGACAGGTCTAGCGCTACGCCGCCGGGCTGGTGAAGATGCCCACCGGTGGTCGAAAGTGTCAGCCGCGAGCAGCCGGATGAGGCGCGTGCGGTTCCGCCCGCCCCCGCGTTCGGCGGCGCGGATACGGTGAAGGGACCGAAACCCCAGGCATTGACGAGCGTGCCGATCGCCGGATCGAATGCGCCGTTGGTCGCCTCCGCGATCGCCAGGCCACGCGCCATGACCCAAGCGAAATCGGGTGGGAGCGTCGTCCAGGTGCCGCGCGGCGACCGGTTGAAGCGCGAGAGCAGCGAATCCGGTGCCCAATGGCTCATCTCTGCAACCAGCCCGGCGAGTCGCGCGACGATGGCGGCGCGGACCGGCGTCGGATCGGTGCCGGCGGGGGCGGCGAAGCGTAGGCTCCACGACGTCCCCATCGTCTCGCCGTGCAGGTCGAGCAGCACTGCCGACGGATCGCGCGCCGCGAACGCCGCGGCGTCGATCGTCGGCGGCAGCGCGATCCTCACGCCGGACGCATCAGGGCGTGAGGACTTCGAGCGTCGTGACGTAGCTCATCCGGCGTTCGGTCGCACGCGGCGCGGTCGCCTTGGCGTCGGTCAGCGTGGCGTTGAGCCAGTACATCCCCGCAGTAGGCCATGAGACGCTCAGCACGCCATCCGCGCCGGTGGTCAGCTCGCGCGCGCCCTCGTCGTTGCGATACCGCTTGCCGCCTGGGATCACCGTGACCTTCAGGCCGGACGCGGGCTTGCCGTCGACCAGGAAGCGGAACTTCGCGGTTTCGCCCGCCACCAGCTCGTCGGGGTGCGTGATCGGTGCGAACTCCAGGCCTTTGCCGGTCGTCTTGAAGACGGTGGTGGTCGGCGCGCCCGCGGTCACGAAGATCTCGTTGCGGCCCGAGACCTCGGTCACCTTCACGTCGGTCGCGTTGGCGGGGATATCCGCGACCGTCAGCGGAGCGGGCGCATTCGGCTGGGGCGGGCCGCGACGACCGCCGAGACGCTTCTCGACGCCATCGACCTTGAAGCTGCCCATGACGGCAGACATCTGCGTGCCGATCTTCCACGTGCCGGGCTTGTCGAGCTTCACGTCGAACACCGACCGATAGCGGCCCGTCGCGCCGTTCTGGAGAATGCCCTCGCTGCCGTCCGGCTGCCACACCTTCATGCCGTCGAGCCGGAGCGGCTGGTGATCGAAGAAGAACAGGTCGTTCGAGACCGCGGCGTCGACCGTCACCCAGCCGTCGGTCCCCGAGAACACGGTGGCGGACGGCAACAGCCACATACGGTGTGCCGACAGCCCGGCGGGAACCGACAACAGCGCCGCAGCGGTCATCAGGCGTGCCGAAAACGACTTCATGGCGAATGGCTTCATGACGTGATCCTTCAGCGGGCGGAAAGCGAGATGGCGCCGAGCTCGGTCTTGCCCGAGGTTCGGGCCCCGGCGGCGAGCGGTACGGAGACGAGTTCGCGACCGCCGGTTTCGCGGGCGGCCTCGACGTTGAGGACATACTGACCGGGCTTGAGGTCGGCGGGCAGGGGGATGGTGTATTGTCCCGGCGTCCGCGTCGCGCCGCTGATGCCGTCTGCGGGCATCGTCATGCTGCGGCCGCCCTTGCGCCACCATGCGCGAAGGTCCGCCAGCCATTTGGTGCCGGGGTCGTTCCCGCGCTTCTTCAGGTCGTACCAGACCGCGAGCGTCCGCGGCGTACCGCCACTGACCGGCTCCAGCCACACCGCGACATAGGGGCGATGATATTCGGCAACGTCGAGCCGCGGGATCGTGATCGTCACGGCGCCCGGCGGCGCGGCGTCGGCCGGCGACAGGAGGGCCGGCGAGAACAGGGCGGGTGCGGTGATCGCCCCGCCGAGCAACAGGAACGCGGTAGGACGCATGGCGAAACCCCTCAATGGACGAACAGGATGGCGAGCAAGACCGGCAGCGCGAGTCCGGCGGCGACGATCGGCCAGGTCGACGGCCGGTGCCGCGCGTGAAGCTGAAGCAGCAGGAGCCCAGTCAGCGTGAACAGGATGCACGCGCCCGCGAAGACGTCGATGAACCAGAACCACGCCGCACCCGCGTTGCGCCCCTTGTGCAGGTCGTTCAGGTACGAGATCCAGCCGCGGTCGGTGGTCTCCGCCGTGATCGCCCCGGTCGCGCGCGCGATGCTGACCCAGCCATCGCCGCCAGGGCGGGGCAGCGCGACATAGGCGTCGCTGTCGGACCATTCGACGGGCTTGCCGGCAGGATCGAGCCCGACCGCCGCTGCGACCGCCTTGGCGACGGGAATTGGGAGCGGCGCATCGGCACTATGCGGCGCACTGAGCATCTGGAGAAGCGGCCGTGGCAATGTGCCGCTCTTTTCCACGACGATCGGTTTGGCGCCGATCGACGCGGCGTGATTGAGCGTGATCCCGGTGATCGCGAACAGCAGCATCGCGGCCAGCGACAGTGCCGCGCTGATCCAGTGCCAGCTGTGCAATTGCTTGAGCCACCACCCCCGCCACTTGCGTTTGCGCCGGGTATTCGTCGCGGGCGACACGGAGATTTGGGACGAGTTCACACTCAACCGCTATCCGCTACCAACGGCCAGATCAAGGCTATTGAGAATAGTTAGCAAAAAAGAGCTGGCACTCGACGGTGTTAGGAAACCGTCGAAGCGTCAGCGATCAGTCGCCGCGGCGCGCGCGCTCGGCCATCTCGTTCAACTGCACCACGGCTTCCGGAAAGCGATGATCGGCTTCGGCGTTGCGCAAGGGGCGAACGCGTTCGACGAGGATCTCGTTCGGCGTCGGCTGCTGCGTCCAGAGCGCCATGACCTCGTCCGCAAATGCTTCCAGCGGCATGTAACCCGGGCGCGTCTCCTGCCCGGGGGTAAGCGCGGTCTGCACGCCGGGAGGCGCGATCTCTAGGACCTCGACCTTGCCGTCCAGGACTCGCCGCAGGCTGACGGTGTAGGAGTGTATGGCCGCCTTGGTCGCCGAATAGGTCGGCGCCGCGGTGAGTGGCACATAGGCCAGGCCCGAAGTCAGGTTGACGATCGTGCCGCCGGACTGGGCCGAGAGGTGGTCGACCAGCGCATTGGTCAACCGGATTGGCCCCAGCAGGTTCGTGACGATCGTCGCCTCGGCATCGGCGAGATCGCGGCGAGTCGAGGCATCCTCCAGCTTCATAATGCCGGCATTGTTGACCAGCACGTTGAGCGACGGATGCTCGGCGACCAGCCTCTGCGCGAAGTCTTCGATCGCGGCGGAATCGTCGATGTCGAGCGTCATCGCGGTCATGTTCTCGCGCCCGGCGATAGCCTCTTCGAGCGCCTCTCGACGCCGGCCGGCAACGATCACCGTGTTGCCCGCGTCGTGGAGGCGCTGCGCCAGCGCGGCGCCGATACCCGACCCGCCGCCGGTGATGAGGATGGTGTTGCCGGTCGGGTTCATGCCGCGTCTCCTGGTGATAGCGGCCGTATAACGCAGCGACGCGTGTTCGGTGCCGTCCTGCATCACCGCTCGTCCTCGGTTGCCGCGCCTGTGGTCAAGCGATCATCGTCCCATCGGCTCGGACGACGACCCTCTCAGCTCGAGTGATAATGCGACGCTTGTGACGCGGGGCCGCCCCCGGTAGGTCGAAAGCATCATGTCCAGCGTTCAGCGTCCTCCGATCCAGCGATCCCGCGGCCATGTGCTACGCTCGATCGGGCACAATCTCGGTTGGCTCGTCGGCAGCCGGGGCGTCGTTGCCGTCCTGTCGCTCTTGTATCTCGGCATCGCGGCGCGCACGCTGGGCGTGACCGGTTTTGGTCGATTTTCGTTGATCACCGGGGCGGCGCAGGCACTCGCGACGCTGGTCGCCTTCCAGAGCTGGCAAGTGATCGTCCAGTTCGGCGTCGGCCTTTCGCATGGCGAGGACGAGCCCAAGCTCGCGCGCCTGTTTCGCGGCAGCTTCGTCCTGGACCTGGGAAGCGCGTTGATCGGCGCCGCGCTGGCGATCGCCATCCTCGAACTCTGGAGCGATGCCTTCGGGATCGGCGCAACGCTCAAGCGGGCCGCGCTCATCTTCACCGTCGTCCAGCTCGTGACGATCCGGTCCGCCGCCGTCGGCATACTGCGGCTGAGGGACAAGTTCAGGCTGGCAGCGATCGCCGACAGCATAACGCCCATTGCGCGCGCGATCGGCGCCATACTCGTCATGATCGTTCATCCGACCGTTCAGGCGTTCCTGGCGGTCTGGGCCGTCGCCGAGGTGCTCACATCGGCCACCTATTGGGGCATGGTGGCGCATATCGGCGACCTGAAGCTCTTGTGGAACGGCATCGGCTTCAAGCGGATGATCCGGGAGAATGACGGCATATTGAACTTCGCGCTCAGCACGAACGCCAGTTCGACGCTGGCGCTGGCGAGCAAGCAATTGCCGCTGTTGGCGGTAGGCAACGAACTCGGCGTCGCGGCGGCCGGTACGTTTCGCCTTGCCGCCCAGCTGGCGCAGTCGCTCGGGAAGATCGGCCAGCTCATCTCGCGGGCGGCGTTCCCCGAAATCGTGCGCGCGCTGCAGGAGGCGAAGGATCATGCGGTGCAACGGATCGTCCTGCGAACCGTGGTGATGAGCACGGTCGCGGGGGCGGCCATCATGCTGATCGCGCTGCTGTTCGGGAAATCGGTGCTCAAGCTGGTGGGCGGGCACGTGTTCGGTCAAGGCCATCTGGTGCTGGTGTGGATGGCGGCGGCGGGCGCGATCGACCTGGTCGCGGTCGGTCTGGATACCGTGTTGACCGCGCGCGGCTATGCCGGACGCATCTTCCTGATCCGGATCGTCAGCGTCGCGGTCATGCTGGCGACGGCGCTGGTCACGTTGCCGCTGTGGGGGGAAGTCGGGATGGCGATCGCCGTCGTCGCCGGTTCGGTCACGGTGACGAGCCTGCTGTTCGCCATAACCTATGCCAAGAAGAGCCAGTCGGTTTAAGGCGCGTGCAGTGTCAGGCCGCGCGGCGTCGATTGGCAGCACCGGGCAGGTAGGTCGACCATGCACTGCCGATCCATTGCCGGGCGCTGGGGCCCAGCAGGTTGGTCGGCAATCGCGTCAGGAACGCCTTGATCGCCTTGGCGCGGCCGATCTTCGGGATCATGGCGCGGCAGGCGAGGAGCCAGAAATAGTCGCTCGCCGTCGCAAGCGCGTCCTGGTCGAACACCTGCGTGGCGTCGTTCGCCTGGCGTAGCCGCGCCAGCCATTGCCGGGCCCAGACCAGGAAATCCTCATCGACATCGGCATCGCGCAGATCGGCAAAGCCGAGCAGGACGTGTCGTTCGATATCTTGGCGGGTGGCATCGATCCGCAGCGATTCCAGCATCGGCTGGATCAGGGTTTGCCGGCTGGTCAGGATTTCGCCGCGAAACTGGCGGACGGTCTGCTCCGGGTGCAGGCGACGGTCGATCAGCGTCTCGGGCAGGTTCGCAAGATCATGGTCCCGCTGTAGGCGGACGAACATGTCGACGTCCTCGCAGACGCGGTAGCGGGGGTCGTATCGATACGCCTGCAAGATGTCGGCGCGCCCGGTGACGGAGGATTGCTGGAAGGCGGACCGGAACACCAGCCAGGCAGCGATCATCGGCGGGCTGAGCGGCGGCATGCGAGTGCCGCGCTTGTGCGATCCGTCGCTGTTCATCTTGCCGGCGGCCGATCCGACCATGGCGATAGCAGGATTGTCGCGCAGGAAATCGACCTGATGCTGCAATCGGGTCGGTCTTGCCGTGTCATCGCTGTCCAGCCAGGCGATGTAGTCTCCGCGTGCGGCGGCAAGGGCGGTGTTCCGCGTTTCCGGGATGCCGCGATTGGCGTCGTGGCGCAGGTATCGCAGGCGCGTATCGGCAAAGCCCGCGATCAGGTCTGGCGTGGCATCGGTCGATCCGTCGTCGACGACGATCACCTCGGTATCGGGCAGCGTCTGCGCAAGCGCGCTGGCGATCGCATCGCCGACATACTGGGCGCGATTGAACGTCGGGATGAGAATGGATACCGTTGGTTTGCGCATCCCCACGGCTTAAGCGAATGCCTTGCCAAACGCCAACGCCGCCCCGGCTCTGCGTCGGCGGCGACCCGGTCACGGCTGGACTAGACAGCCAGGTGGCGCTGCATAACCGCGGGAGCGGCGTGCGGCATCCTGCCACCTGCTATCCCTTAAACGCCCAGTTTCACTAAGAAGATTGCGTCGTCCCGGTTGTCCGCTAGGCTCGAACGGGATTGGTTGGATCGTTTTGAATCCGGGGGAACTATGGCAATTCAAGCCCGGAGGGGCATTGTCGAACGGATGTTCGCGCGCAAATCCATCGCGCAGGTGCAACGGGAAACCGCGTCAAGCGAACTGAAGCGGACGCTGGGCAAATGGAACCTGCTGATGCTGGGCATCGGCTGCATCATCGGCGCGGGGATCTTCGTGCGGACCGGGTCCGCCGCTGCGCTGCATGCCGGGCCGGCGGTGCTGTTGTCGTTCGTGGTGGCAGGCATCGTCTGCGCGTTCGCCGGGCTGTGCTATGCCGAGCTGTCGTCGACATTGCCCGTGTCGGGATCGGCCTACACCTACGGCTACACCACGCTCGGCGAGTTCGTCGCGTGGATGATGGGCGCGCTGCTGCTGCTCGAATACGGGCTGGCGGCGTCGGTCGTGGCGGTCGGCTGGTCGGGCTATGTCGTCAGCCTGCTGGCGGATTTCGGGCTGCACATTCCGCCGCAGTTCACGGGGCCGGCGGGGTACCCGCTGATCCGCGGCGGCGTGCCGGTGCTCGTCGACGGACAGCCGGTGACGACGATCTTCAACCTGCCAGCGTTCCTGATCTGCCTCGCGCTCGCCGCTCTGCTGGTCCGCGGCGTATCGGAATCGGCCAAGGTCAACACGATCATCGTCGCGATCAAGGTCGGCGTGCTGGTCGCCTTCATCGCGGTCGGCGGCACGATCGTGCTGACCCACCTGAACGAACTGGTCGCGCGCAACTGGACGCCGTTCATCCCCGCCAACCAGGGCGAGGGCAAGTTCGGCGTCGACGGCGTCATGCGCGCCGCCTCGATCGTATTCTTCGCCTATGTCGGTTTCGAGGCGATATCGACGGCGGGGCAGGAGGCCAAGGATCCCAAGAAGGACATGCCGTTCGGGATCATCGGCGCGCTGATCGTCTGTACCCTGATCTACATGCTGGTCGCCGCGATCATGACGCTGCTGGTGCCCTATACCGCGCTCAACGTGCCCGATCCGGTCGCGGTGGTGGTCGACAGTTTCGGCCCGACCTGGAGCTGGCTCGCCAAGATCATCAAGATCGGCGCGATCATCGGCCTGACGTCGGTGGTGCTGGTGCTGATGTACGGCCAGACCCGGATCTTCTACACTATGGCGCGCGACGGCCTGTTGCCGCGCGTGTTCGCGACCGTGCATCCGGCGTTCAAGACACCCTATGTCAACACGGTGCTGGTCGGCGTCATCACCGCAGTGGCGGCAGGGTTCTTCGACATCAACGTGCTGGGCGACATGACCTCGGTCGGCACGCTGTCGGCGTTCTCGATCGTCTGCCTGTCGGTCATATATCTGCGCCGCGCAGCACCCGACCTGCCGCGCGGCTTCACCGTACCGCTCTATCCGGTCGTGCCCCTGCTGGGCATCGCGTCGTGCGTCTACCTGATCACCACGGTGCCGATGAAGGTGCTGGTGTTCTTCCTCTGGTACATGGCGGGCGGGGTGGTGCTGTATTTCGCGTACGGCATCCGCCACTCGAATCTGCAGCGCGGCGAATTGCAGGAGGATGCGCCCGACATGGGCGAGTATGTCGCCCCGGTCGGGGAGCAGCCCTGAGCCACTCCCCGCGACCCGCCGCGCGCGTCAGGCGAAGATCGTTTCCAGATCGCTTGGCGCGGCGCCTTCCTTCACGTCGCGCAACTCGACGTAGATCGCGGCCTGGACGGTGCACAGGACCATCGTCGTGACGACACCGACAGCGGTCGTGATCAGGACGCTAAGCGTGGTTGGAGTCTGCGCCGCTGCGTTCAGCAGGCCGGCCGGCGCCTGGAGGACCAGGATGACGATCCAGCAGACCAGCAACAGCCCGAAGATCTTCCACCGCGATCCCTTGGTCAGCGCACGGCTGCGACCGAAGCTCTCGACGACGCCGACGCGTTCCTGGACATAGGCGGGGACGGCGACCGACCAAGCCACGTAGAGCATGACCCCCGGCACGAACAGCAGCATGAAGCCCAGGCCGATGCCGAGGCCCATGAGGATCGTCAGTCCGATCATCGGCAGCAGCATCGCGAAGCCGGCCTTCAGGCAGCCGGCGAACCCGGGGCGCTCGCCGACCAGATCGCTGATCGTCGCGCGGGTGATCGCGACCTGGAGAACCGCCGATCCGACCCAGGCGAGAAGACCGCCAACGACCGCCGCGATCACGGACGGGCCGGCGAACCCCGGTCCGCCGACATCGACGCGCCAAAGTCCCGCGATCAGTTGCGGTATGCCCGACAGGATCGCGGCCAAGCCAATGAAGAGCGCCGCGTTGCGCCCGATCGCGCCGAAGGCGCGGCTCAGGACGCGTCCCATGTCGAAGGTTTCGGCGATCGCAGTACTGGCCATGTGTCTTTCCCCCCGGAACGGCATTCGCGCCGCAAGTCGCAAGTCGCAAGACGTAACGCGACAGCGATCCTTGTCCAGCCTGTTCCGCGCGCTTCCCACCGCCGCCGGACATGCTAAGAATGCCCGTCGATGGGGCAGGTCACACCACAGCAGGGGCAGCCGCCGGTCGACGGCGACATCGCATCGGCATGGGCGCGGACCCGCGCGGATACGTCAATTCAGTTCGACCTGCCTGCGTTCACGCCGCCCGAACCACCGCAGTGGCTGCGATGGTTGCTGGAGCATCTCGACGGGATCGGGGCCGTCGGCAAGGTCCTCTTCTGGATCGCGCTGGTCGCGGCGGGGGTCGCGCTGGTCGCGTTGATCGTCCGGCTCGTCCGACGCTTCACGTTCCGTGGGTCGGCATCGCAGGATACGAGTGCACCCTGGCAGCCGGAGGCAAGCGCCGCGCGCGCGTTGCTCGCCGAGGCCGATGCGATGGCCGACGCGGGACAGTATGATGCGGCGGCACGGCTGTTGCTGCATCGCAGCCTGGAGGACGTCGCGCGGCATCGCCCGGCGCTGGTCCGCCCCGCTGCGACGACGCGCGAGATCGGCGGCGCCGACGCGTTTCCCGTCGCCGCGCGCGGCGCCTTCACGCCGATCGCCACGGCGGTCGAGCGAAGCCTGTTCGGTGGTCGCGCGCTCGCCCGCGAGGACTGGGACGCGGCGCGTACCGCCTATCGCGACTTCGCCTTGCCGGGGGCGTGGGCATGAGCGCCACGCCGTTTGCGACGTTCGGCACGGGGCGGACGATGGGCATCGTCGTCGCCGTCGCGGTCATCGGCTTTGCCGCGTTCCTGCTGCTGACGGCCTATGCGCCCGATCTCCGGCCTGGGCGCGATGGTGGTGGCCACGCGCTGTCGACCTCGGCTGTCGGGTTCAAGGGCGTGGTCGACCTGATGCGCGATACCGGCACGCCCGTCGCGCTGATCCGCGATCCCGCGGCGTTGCGGGGGCAGGCGCTGGTGATCGCCACGCCCGGAGCGGAGGTCACGCCAAAGGCCATGCGCGAGTTCCTGACCGCGCGGGGTGGCCGGCCGACGCTGATCGTCCTGCCGAAATGGGCGGTGCGACGGCAGACGACCAATCCCGCCTGGGTCGAGCAGTCGGGCATGCTGCCCGAGACCGCCGCGATCGCACCTGTCCGCGGTCTTGGCGGGATTGCAGCCTGCCGGACGGGAACGCGCCAGTTCCTGTGCGGGCCGGGTGCCAAGCCGGTTCTGGGAACGGCGGACGGCGTCATGTTGGCGCGGATCGGCGTTCGCCCGCTCTGGGTTCTGGCGGATCCCGATATTCTCGATAATCACGCGCTTGCGACACTGGCCGGCGCACGGCGGGCAGTTACGGTTCTGGGCGCCGTCTCGACCGAGCCCGAACGTCCGATCGCGTTCGACCTTACGCTCAACGGGTTCGCGCGCCGGCCCAATCTGCTGAAGCTCGCGTTCGAGCCGCCCTTCTTTTCGCTGACGCTGTGCCTATTGGCGGCGGCCGCGCTCGCCGCCTTTCATGCGTCGGTGCGCTTCGGCGTGCCCGAACGCGAGGATCGCGCGCTGGCCCTCGGCAAGCTTGCGCTGGCGGACAACGTCGCTGCACTGCTGCGCCTGGCGAAGCGGTCGCATCGCACGGGCGCCGCCTATGCGACGCTGGTCGCGGACGATGTCGCACGCGCGACCGGGACGCGGCTGGGGGGCGATGCGCTGGTCGCGTATCTCGACGGGCTGGGCTCGACACCGACCTACTCATCGCTCGCCCGCACCGCCGCCGAGGCGCGCGACGATGCCGAACTGCTCGCCGCCGCGCAGGCGCTCCACCGCTGGAAGGAAACGATCAATTGACTATCGATGAGGTCCGGCAGCTTGCCGACGCGATCCGCCGCGAGATTGCCCACGGCGTCGTGGGGCAGGAGGATGCGATCGAACTGATGCTGATCGCGCTGTTCGCGTCGGGTCACATCCTGCTCGAAGGGCCGCCCGGCACCGCCAAGACGTTTCTCGCGCAGTGTTTCGCGCGCGCGGTCGGGCTGGAATATGGCCGGATCCAGTTCACGCCCGACCTGATGCCGGGCGATATCATCGGCTCGAACCTGTTCAATTTCCAGACTTCGACGTTCAGCCTGACACGCGGGCCGATCTTTACCGAATTGCTGCTGGCCGACGAGATTAACCGGACGCCGCCCAAGACTCAGGCGGCGCTGCTCGAGGCGATGCAGGAACGGACCGTGACGATCGACGGCACCTCGCACCCGCTCGCGCGGCGCTTCATGGTCGTCGCGACGCAGAATCCCATCGAGAACCAGGGGGTCTATCCGCTTCCCGAGGCGCAGCTCGACCGGTTCCTCTTCAAGCATGAGGTCCGCTATCCCGACCTTGCCGAGGAACGTCGGATCGTCGCGGCGCACGGCAACCGCTTCGGCACGCCGCGCGCCGCCGACTGGGGCGTGTCGACGGTCGCCGACCGCGCTGCGATCGACGCCGCCTGCGATACGGTCGCGGCGATCCGCGTCGCGGACGAGGTTGTGGACTATGTCGTAGCCCTCGTCCGCGCAACGCGCGACGCCGGCGACCTGCAGACCGGCGCGTCGCCCCGTGCCGCGGCGATGCTGGCGGCAGCGGCGCGGGCGAAGGCCGCGATCGACGGGCGCGATTTCGTGCTGCCCGACGATGTGAAGGCGCTTGCTCCTGCGGCGCTGCGCCACCGGGTCACGCTGGCGCCGATCGCCGAGATCGACGGGCGATCGGCGGATGCAGTGATCGCGGCGCTGGTGGAGCAGGTCGAGGCGCCGCGTTGATCTATCCGACCAGACGGGCGGTGCTGGCGACGGCAAGCGGCGCGCCGGTCGCGCTGCTGCTGTCGGTCGCCGTGCCCTCCGCCTGGGTCGCCGCGCCATTGTGGGTCGCGGTCGTGCTGGCGCTGGTCGCGATCGATGCGGTCCGCGCGCCCGCGCCGCCGGTGTTGCACGTTACCGCGGCTGGCGCGGTCGGCGTGGGTGCGCCGGTGTCGGTAACGCTCGCGCTGGATCGAGCGACGCCGGGGGCGGAGGTCGCGCTGGAGACAGGGCCCAAACTGGTCGCCGCTGATGTCCGGCCGATCGTTTTCGACGACGGGCTCGCCACGACGCGCATCTACCGGACGATCCGGCGTGGCACCGACGGCGTGTCGCGCGCGTGGCTGCGCTGGAGCGGGCCGATGGGGCTGGCGTGGCAACAGCGGACGCTGGCGATCGACCACCGGATCGTGATCACCCCCGATATCCGCCCGGTCCGCGACGAGGGCGCGCTGTTGCTGCGCAGCGCGCAGGCCGGCCAACTGGCGCGGATCGATCGTGGCGAGGGGAGCGAGTTCGAGGCGTTGACCGAATGGCGATCGGGCATGGATCGGCGCGCGATCGACTGGAAACAGTCCGCGCGCCACCATGTGCTGCTCGCCAAGGACATGCATGTCGAGCGCAACAACCAGATCGTCTTCGCGGTCGATGCGGGGCGGGCGATGGCGGATCCGGTCGACGGCGTTCCCCGCGTCGACCGGGCCGTCACCGCGGCGTTGCTGGCCGCCTATGTTGCGCTGAAGCTCGGCGATCGGGTATCACTGTTCGGGTTCGACGCGCGCCCGCGGATCGCATCGGGGGCAGTGACGGGCGTGCGCGCGTTCCCGGCGTTGCAACGCCTCGCGGGCGACCTCGACTACAGCACCGCGGAAACCAACCACACGCTGGGCTTGTCGACACTCGCCGCGGGGCTGTCTCGCCGCGCACTGGTCGTCCTCTTCACCGAGATCACCGACCAGACCGGTGCCGAACTGATGATCCAGGCGGTGGATCACCTGCTCGCCAGCCACCTGGTGCTGTTCGTCCTGATCGATGATGCCGAACTCGACGCGCTGGCCGCTGCGGCACCCGTGGATGTCGACGCGGTGTCGCGCGCGGTCACGGCCGCCGCGCTGCTCCGCGAGCGGCGGCTCGTCATGACCCGGCTGCGCCATCTCGGTATCCACGTCATCGAGGCACGGCACGATCGCATCGGCCCGGCGCTGGTGCGTGCCTATCTCGATTTCAAACGGAGGAACCTCCTGTGAGCACTCGCCTTGCGACCGGCCTCACCGAGACCCGCTTCCGATCCGCGCGCGAGGGCGACTGGGTGCGGCTGGAGGCACTGCTCGACCGGATCGAGCGCGGCAAGCTGAAGGCGCTGTCGGACGACGACCTGTTCGCGTTGCCGGTGCTGTACCGCGCGGCGCTGTCGTCGCTGTCGGTCGCGCGCGAGACCTCGCTTGACCGCGAGCTGGTCCGCTATCTCGAAGCGCTGGCGATGCGCGCCTATTTCGTGACCTACGCCGTGCGCGCGCCCTTGCGGGGCCGGATCTTGCAGTTTTTTGCACGCGACTGGCCAGCCGCCGTAATGGCGCTGCGCCGCGAACTTGCGGTATCGGTGCTGCTGATGGTCGCGGGCGCGATCGTGGCATGGATCCTGGTCGCGCAGGATCCGGCATGGTTCTATGCGGTCATCCCGCAGGACCTAGCGGGAGGGCGCGATCCTACCGCCTCGACCGCCACGCTGCAACGTGCGTTGGGCGGCAACGAGAACGGGTTCCTCGGCCTGTTTGCGACGTTCCTGTTCACACACAATGCGCAGATCGCGATCATGTCGTTCGCGCTCGGCGCTGCGCTCGGGCTGCCGACGTTGCTGTTGATCGTCTATAATGGCTGCATGGTCGGCGCGTTCATGGCGCTCTACGCGAGCCGCGGGCTGGGGCTCGAGATGGCCGGCTGGTTGTCGATCCACGGGACCACGGAGCTGTTCGCGATCGCCATCGCTGGCGCGGCCGGCTTGCGGATCGGCATGGCGGTGGCGTTCCCCGGTCGGCTCGACCGGTTGACCGCGGCGACGCGGGCCGGGCGTGTCGCCGGTCTCGCGATGATCGGCGTCGTGCTGATGCTGTTCGTCGCGGGCGGGCTGGAAGGGATCGGGCGGCAGGTGGTCACCGCGACCGCGGGCCGGTTCGCGATCGGTGGCGCGGCACTGGTCGGATGGCTCGCCTATTTCTTCGGCGCCGGGCGCGCGCGACATGGCTGAGCGACCCGCGGATCCGCGCTTCGTGCGCAGCTTCGTGACGCCCGAGGGCGTCGACCTCCGGCTGGTGCTGGGGCAGGGGAGCGAACGGCTTAGCGCCTTCATTCTCGACATCGTGATTATGGGTGGGGGCATGATCGTATTGAGCATCGTCGTCGCGCTCGTCTTCCTCGGCATGGGCGCGATCATCGGGCAGATCCTGGGCATGATCTGGCTGCTCGGGTTCTTCCTGCTGCGGACGGGGTATTTCATCGGTTTCGAACTCGGTGGCCGTGCAGCGACGCCGGGCAAGCGGATGCTCGGCCTGCGCGTCGTCGCGCGTGATGGCGGCCCGCTGACGGGCGCGGCGATTGTCACCCGCAACGCGTTGCGCGAACTCGAGATCTTCGTGCCGCTGTCGTTTCTCGCCTATCGTGCCGCCGACAGCCAGGCGGACCTGTGGACCGGCGTCGCCGGCCTCGCCTGGGCGGGCGTGTTTACCGCCTTCCCGCTGTTCAATCGCGATCGGATGCGCGTGGGGGACCTGATCGCCGGGACGTGGGTGGTCCGTACGCCACGCCGCCGGCTCGCCCCGCCGGTCGCGACCGAGATCGCGACGCCGGTTGGGCCCCAGTTCGACTTCACCCCGCAGCAGATCGATGCGTATGGCGAGTTCGAGTTGCAGACGCTCGCCGATGTGCTGCGCCGGGGCGACGTCGATGCGATGACAATCGTCGCTGGCAGCATACGGCGCAAGATCGGCTGGACCGGCGACCAGCGCAACGACGCGGCGTTCCTCGGCGCCTATTACGCAGCGCTCTGCGCCAAGCTCGAACGCGGCCTGCTGTTCGGCCGGCGACGCGTCGACAAGACCCACGCGGGGGGTTGACGATTCCGCACTGGCCGCGACATCAGCCGGGGCAAGGGCGGCAGGGTTCTGATAAACTGAGTGCGCATAGAAACGGCTGCCGGGCATCGGCGTTGAATCGGCAGGCTACGGTACCGGGTCCAATCTGGACGGTAATAGCGTGCTATTAGATCGTGACTTGAAACCACACCAAGGCTTGACCGCGGCGATTGACGGTCAGGTCGGCGCAGTGGAGCCGGGTATCGCCATTTGTGCCAACTTCCCCTGTATTCTTAGAAAGCGCGCCGGAGGATTTTATGCCTTGATATACGTCGTGCTGCAGCGGGACTGTTCGGGTTTGCTCGTTCCAAGAAAGCGGTTGACGCAGCAGAACCGCACGGCCGCGATCGACCACAGACAAACCATCAGGCCGAACCAAAGAACTGGTGAACTGTGCAGTCCAGCGGCTGTACGGCTGGTGACCCCTACGAGAATCGAACTCGTGCTTACGCCGTGAGAGGGCGTCGTCCTAACCGCTAGACGAAGGGGCCGTTAGCAGATGCGGGCGTGTACGGAATGGGGTGGCGGCCGTCAAGACGGTTGCCGCACATTCCGTAAACGCCTGCGCATTTTATCAGGCCGCGACCTTCTTGCGCTCGGCCATTTCCTCGTTGAGCATCTCGGCTAGCAGGAAGGCGAGCTCGAGGCTCTGGCTAGCGTTGAGGCGCGGGTCGCAGTGCGTGTGGTAGCGATCCGCCAGCGATTGCTCAGTCACGTCGATCGCGCCGCCGGTGCATTCGGTCACGTTCTGGCCGGTCATCTCGGCGTGGATGCCGCCGGCATGCGTGCCCTCTGCGCGGTGGACCGCGAAGAAGCCGCGGACTTCGGCGAGGATCCGGTCGAACGGGCGCGTCTTGTAGCCGTTGGCTGCCTTGACGACGTTGCCGTGCATCGGATCGCAGCTCCAGACCACCGGATGGCCCTCTCGCGTCACGACACGGACCAGGCGGGGCAGGTTCGCCTCGATCTTATCATAGCCATAGCGCGTGATCAGCGTCATCCGACCGGGCACGCGGCCGGGGTTCAACGTGTCGAGCATCCGCAGCAGCGCGTCAGGCTCCAGGCTCGGGCCGCATTTGATGCCGATCGGGTTGCCGATCCCGCGGAGATATTCAACATGCGACGATCCTTCGAAGCGCGTGCGATCGCCGATCCACAGGAAGTGCGCGCTGGTGTCGTACCAGTCGCCGGTCAGCGAATCCTGCCGCGTCAGCGCCTGCTCGTACTGGAGCAGCAGCGCCTCGTGGCTCGTGTAGAAATGCGTCTGGGCGAGCTGCGGCACGGTCTCGGGATCTATCCCGCACGCCGCCATGAACTCGAGCGCCTCGCCGATCCGGTCCGCGGTCTCGGCATATTTCCTCGACCAGGGGCTGCGACCCATGAAATCGTGCGTCCAGCGGTGGACCTGGTGGAGGTTGGCATAGCCGCCCTGTGCGAACGCGCGCAGTAGGTTAAGCGTGGCGGCCGACTGCGAATAGGCGCGGATCATGCGCTGCGGATCGGGCGCGCGCGCTTCGGGCGTGAAGGCGATGTCGTTGACGTTGTCGCCGCGGTAGGACGGCAGCTCGACGCCGCCGATCGTCTCGGTGTCGGTCGAGCGCGGCTTGGCGAACTGGCCGGCCATGCGGCCGAGCTTCACGACCGGCAGCTTCGACGCGAAGGTCAGCACGACCGCCATCTGCAGGATGACGCGGAAAGTGTCGCGGATGTTGTTCGCGCTATGCTCGGCGAAGGACTCGGCGCAATCGCCGCCCTGGAGCAGGAACGCCTTGCCGGCGGCGACTTCGGCGAGGCTCGCGGTCAAGTTGCGCGCTTCGCCGGCGAAGACGAGCGGGGGAAACGTGGCCAGCTGGTCGGTCGCCGCGGTCAGCGCGGCGGCGTCAGGATAGGTGGGGAGCTGTCGTGCTTCGTGACGCGTCCAGCTGTCGGGGGCCCAGTTCGCGGCCATATCATGTCGTCCGATTGGTGAATTGTGACGCCAGCCATGCGCGAAATCACCTTTTTGCGCAACGAAGTAAAGCTTGGGACGCCGCGGCGAAATGCTGCTTGGGTGCGGTCGACTGGATGGGGTGGATAACTCCATTCATATTAGATTAAATATACATGTCGTCTTCGCTGTCCAATTGGCATTGTCCCCGCATGGGCATGCCAATGCGTATCATCATCGCGCTTTCGATCATCGGCGGAGGCATCTTGGCCGGCGTACCGATCCTGATCATCTACTCACGTCGCCGCCGTGCCGACAAACTGCGCCGCCGGCGCATAAAGAGCTATGATCGCAGCCGACGCCCGGCAACGACCCAGATCGGTCAGTAACCCGCGTCGAGATCGGCGACGTTCTTCATCGGGCAACCCGCGAGGAACGCGGCGAGGTTTTCGAGGAACAACGCCGCTCCTCGCGCGAACATCGTCGTCTGGCTACGGCCCGACAGGTGCATCGTGACGATCGCGTTGGGCGTCGACCAAAGCGGATGATCCGCGGGCAGGGGCTCCGGATTGGTCGGGTCGAGCACCGCGCCGGCAATCGTCCCGTCAGTGAGCGCGGCGATCAACGCGTCGTCGTCAATCATGTCTCCGCGCGCGATGTTGATCAGCCACGCGGTCGGCTTCATCCGCTGTAGTTCTTCAGGGCCGATCATCGCCTGCGTCGCGTCGGTCGAGGGTGCGGCCAGGATCACCCAGTCGAAGTCGCCGAGCCGAGCACGCCAGGCATCCGGCGTGATCGTGCCATCGCGGCCGGTGCGCGTCACGCCGGTCACGTCGACCCCGAACGCGACCAGCCGGTCGCCGATCATTTTGCCGATCGTGCCATAGCCGATGACCAATGCGCTAGTGCCGGCTAGTTCGATCTTGCCCGGTGCGTCCTTTAACCAGTCGTGGCGGTCCTGCGCGCGCAGCACGGTGTCGAAGCGCTTGGCGGCGACGAGGACGGCCATCGCCGCATATTCCGCGACGGCGACCGCGTTGATGCCGGCACCGTTGGTCAGCGTGACGCCGTTGTCGCGCAGGGTGTCGAGCGGGAACGCGTCGAGCCCGGCGTAGATCGTGGAGACCCATTTGAGGGTCGGCCCGGCATGGCGGATCGCGTCGGCGACGAGCTCGGTCGGCTGCATATCGACCCAGGCGATGTCGGCGTCGGCGATCATCGCGTTGGCTTCCGCGGGCTTGGCGAACCAGGCGGTTTCGAGCTCTGCGGGCAGATGCGGTTCGAGGAGCGGGCGGGCGGCGGCTGGGAGAACGGCTTTCATTGGATGAGCATCGGCGTGCGGCGGGGCAAGTCAAGGTGTGTCGGATTAGAAGGGCAGCGAGGATGCGTACCCCTGATCACTTGCTTTATCTCCCCTGGCGGGGAAGGATGTGATGATGTCCGTGTCGCTGCCTATGCTTGTCAGCAAATCCTAAAGCGCGATCTTCCAGTCCCAGCCTAGCGAATCGCCGTCCATTACCTCGACGCCTGCGACGGCGAGGTCGTCGCGGATCGCATCCGACCGCCGAAAATCCTTCGCGGCGCGCGCATCGCGGCGCTCCGCCAACCGCGCGGCGATCATGTCCTCGTCGATCGTCGCCGTTACCGGGCGGATACGCAGATCCTCGCGTCGGATTGTTGCTAGGTTCAACCCGAGCACTGCGTCGAAATCTTCGAGCGCTGCGATGCGATCGGCTGGTGCGACGCGCTTGTCCGCGAGCAGTTCGTCGAGAATCGGCAGCGCGCGCGGCGTCGCAAGATCGTCCGAGACCGCCTCCTCCAGTCGGTCGGCATAGCCCATGGCGCTGCCGGAGGGGCCGCCTGGCTGACGTGCCCGCAACGTCTCGACCGCCTGTACCATGCGCTTCAGGCGGATCGCTGCCGCCGCGAGGTTCTCCCATGAGAATTCCAGTTCGCTGCGATAATGCGCCTGAATGCACATCAGGCGGTAGGCGAGGGGGTGGAAACCTCGGTCGACGATCGTTTGCATGGTCGTGAACTGGCCGGTCGATTTCGACATCTTGCCGGCGCGCTCGACGAGGAAATTGTTGTGCATCCAGACGCTCGCGCCGGTATCCGCGCAATCGCAATGCGCCTGGTTCTGCGCGATCTCATTGGGATGGTGGATCTCGCGGTGGTCGATCCCGCCGGTGTGGATGTCGAAATGGGCGCCGAGATAGTGCTTACTCATCACCGAGCATTCGAGATGCCAGCCCGGCGCACCGCGCCCCCAGGGTGAATCCCATTCCATCTGACGGTTCTCACCGGGTGCGGACGTGCGCCAGATCGCAAAGTCCTGCGGGTTGCGCTTGCCAGCGACGGGTTCGATCCGGCCTTCGACATCGTCGTTGCCGGCGCGGGCGAGGCGGCCGTAGTCCGGTACAGTGGCCACATCGAAATACAGCCCGCTGTCGAGTGCGTAGCAATGCTTCGGCGCAATCTGTTCGGCGAACGCGATCATCTCGGCGATATGATCGGTCGCGACGGCCCAGCGGGCCGGTGATACGATGTTGAGGCGCGCCACGTCGCGCTTGAACACGTCGGTATAATAGGCCGCGATATCCCAGATCGAGCGACCTTGCGCGGCGGCGGCCTTCTCCATCTTGTCGTCGCCGACATCGGCGTCGGACGTCAGGTGACCGACATCGGTGATGTTGATGATGTGGGTCGTCGGCCACCCCTTCCACCGCAGCACCCGGCCCAGCGTGTCGGCAAACAGGAAGGCACGCATGTTGCCGATATGCTGGTAATTATAGACGGTCGGGCCGCAGGTGTAGAGTCCGACATCGGTCGGATCGATCGGCCGGAACGTCTCGAGCTGGCGCGAGAGGCTGTTATACAGGGTCAGTGGGATGCGGGTCATGGGCCGCTCTTAGCGTCGCATGGGCCCTCCCGCAAAGGCGCTGGCGTCTTGTACGGGCTCGCTGGAAAAGCTGTCTGGGTTGAAACGAGGGCGCTACGCTGATAGGGGCCCCGGTTCATGCGGCGCGGACCTGTTCGCGACGGCAAAAATCTATTCGACCGGAGCTTAACGGGTTTATGCAGATCATCGTACGCGACAACAACGTCGACCAGGCCCTTCGCGCGCTTAAGAAGAAGCTGCAGCGCGAGGGCGTGTATCGCGAGATGAAGCTGCGCCGGCATTACGAAAAGCCGTCCGAGAAGCGCGCACGCGAGCGTGCAGCAGCGATCCGTCGCTCGCGCAAGCTCGACCGCAAGCGCGCAGAGCGCGACGGCGCACGGTAAGATTTGGTCGGCCACACCCGGTGGATGGGTGGGCCGATAGACGGGGGGTGTCGTGATCGACACCCCAATTTGCTTTCCTACGGCACGCGCGGCGCTCCGGCGTGACCAGATGACCGGGGCCTGATCCGATGTCGACCGTCACCGCAGTGCCGCTGCAGCCAACCAAGCGCAGCTACCTTGTCTACCTTTGGATCGGTATCGCGCTTGCGCTGATCGCCGCAGTAGCGCTCGCGCGTCAGGGTGATGATCCCCTGGCTCGCAATGCGCGCGCGCGGGGCGTGGTGGTTACCGCATCCGGCCTTCAGTATAAGGTGATCGCGCCCGGTAAGCCTGGTGCGGCAAAGCCGACCGACGCGGACGTCGCGCTGGTCAACTACGAAGGCAAACTGCTCAACGGCACGACCTTCGACAAGTCGCAGCAGCCGACGCCGATGCCCGTCACCGGTGTGGTCCCGGGGTTCTCGGAAGCGCTGAAGCTAATGCCAAAGGGCTCGAAGTATCGCTTCTGGATGAAGCCGGCGCTTGGCTATGGCGACAAGGCTACCGGGCCGATCCCGGCGAATTCGACGCTGGTGTTCGACGTCGAGCTACTCGACTTCCTGCCGCAGAGCGTGGTGCAGCAGATGCAGGCACAGGCCCAGATGGGTCGCGGTGCGCCTGGTGGCATGCCCGGCGGCGCGCCGGGCGGCGTGCCGGGTGGTGCGCAGACGCCGCCTGCGCAGTAAGCGGGACCCTAGCGGTATGGGGTGACCCCGTACCGCGCCTGACTATCGGATTTGCAACGCGTCTCGCTTCACTGCGGGGCGCGTTTTGCATATGGAACGCGAGATTTGCCGAGGATGGGCGAAGGAGGCTCGCGCATCTGGCGGGCGGCTAAGCGAGTTACCTAGCTAGGCCCGAGGCTTCCTCCCGTTGTATTCCGAGAAAGCACGGCATTCGCACGCTCTTCACGGTTCCGTGCGGTTCGATGTGTTCGTTGCTCGCCGACGAACCTTGCGAGGCGCCGGCTTAGTCAGCCGCGTGGTGTCGGCTACCGAACGGTACGGCCATCGATGGTATCGCACTGATCGGCACAGGGTTGCGGTTCACGTGCGGCACGGTGGTGCCTCGTGGTAGTCTTGCCCTGGCTCGGTCATCTCACGGACAGCAGGCAAAAAAATAGCGGCCCGAAGGCCGCTATTTCTCGAACTAAAGTCGTAAGACTTAGTTGCTGTCCGAATCGTCGTCGTTGTCTGCAACGATAACGATACCGGCGATAACTGCAGCTGCTGCGAGAACCGCAACGATGATGCCGCCGCCAGCGAGCTCGTTCTTGTCAGCCGAAACCGAACCCGAGCGAACCGAATGTGCAACCGACAGGTTTGCCGGTGCTGCCATGGCCGGAGCAACTGCCATCGTGGCTGCTGCTGCGGTCAGGAGATACTTCCCAAGACGCATGATGAACTCCCTTTGTGCTCGTCGCGGCAGGCAATGGCATAAAACCTTACCCAACGCAACTAAGGCCCTTTGTAACAATGCGAAGTAGATCGCACTGTTGCGGCAGTGCAACACACACTTCCGCTGTTTCTCTATAGCGGAGGCGCGCAACGAAGAAAGCGTGCGCGTGCGAACTGCATGATATTCGCGGTGAGATGCCTCAGTTCGTCTTCGGTCCGACGGCAGTGCCGGTTTGCAACGACCAGGTTTCCGTGCCTTCCATGCCGAGTGCGGTCAGGCGGCCGGAGGCATAGGCACCGGTATCGATGCCGATTCGGTGCCCGCGCCGCTCGATCTCGTCGGTCATGGTGTGGCCGTGGACGATGGTCTTTTCCAACGTCGAACGATGATCGAGGAACGGATCGCGAATCCATCGCAGGTCCGACGTGCGTTGCAGGTTGAGCGGCGTATCGGGACGCACGCCGGCATGGACGAACGCATAATCGCCGATGACGATCATGTCCTCGAACGCCCGAAGAAATTCGCGGTGCTCGTCGGGCACGAGCGTTTCGAGGCGTTGCACCAGCTCTTCATAGTCGAGCCGCTCGTATTCCGCGGCTTCCATGCCGTAGCTCAGCACGGTCTCGCGTCCGCCGATGCGACAGAACAGCCTGAGCGCCTTGGGTTCGCCGTCGAGCGCCCCGAGGAAGATCTCCTCATGGTTGCCGAGCAGAAAGCGTACGTCGGAGCGAGCGTGCGCCAGATCGCGCAACCGATCGATCACGGCCGCCGAGGCGGGTCCGCGATCGACGATGTCGCCGAGGAAAATCACGGTCGAGTCCGCTGCACCGCGCTCGCGCTCGTCCGCCTCGATCAGCCCGATCAGCTCGTCGAGCAGATCGGCGCGGCCGTGAATATCGCCGACGGCGTAAACGCGGCGACCGGGGGGAACCTGCGATTGAGTCGGCTTGGCAACGCTACGGGACTTGAAAAGCTTTGAAATCATGCTGCAATCGATGTGGGGAGGAGGATGTATGAGACCTGATCGAACGCGTCATTCGACCGCGCGGGTGCACGGGATCGCATAGGATGTTCCGGCAGGCGTCGCAACGCATCGCCACGACGCCCTGCCGCGACGCGCCCTGCCGCGACGGGGCGCGCTGGGCATGCGGTCATGTAGCATGACGCGCAGGCGCGCGACGGCTAAGGGAGCACGATGTCGATGACCTCCCGCCTCGCGCCATTCCTCATCCTCACGGCCGCCGCGCCCACGGCCCTGCCTGCTGCACCGGTGCCCGTGGCGGATGCGGCGCCTTCGGCGGCGTTCTTCGACACGTTGCGCGCCGCCGATCTCCGGCTAGCGACGATCGCCTATCGGTTGACCACGGCGAATGCCGCATTGTGCGACCGCGTCCAGCCGCAAATCGGCATGCCGATCCATGCGCTGACGCAATATGCACCGGCCGCGCGCAAGGCTGCGACGGCGACATTCGGGTTCGAGTCGACGATCGGTGTCGAGGCGGTCGTCGCCGGCGGCCCCGCGGATCGCGCCGGGGTCCGTCCCAACGATTCGATCGTGGCGATCGACGATCGTCCGCAACCTGGCCTGCCATCCGCCGATGCCCCCGAAAGCGCGGCGGCACGCGATGCGGCGGAGGCGATCATCACCCAGGCGCCGGCCGGAAAGCCGCTACGGCTGACCGTGCTGCGCGACGGCAAGCGCCTGCCGATCACGATCAGCCCGGTAACCGGATGCCGGTCGCGGTTCGAGATCCTGTTGGGCAGTGGCCTGGACGCAAGCGCGGACGGGGCGATCGTGCAGCTCGGCGAACGGTTCTTCGAAGGCTATACCGACGAGGAGATCGCCGTCGTCGTCGCGCACGAACTTTCGCACAATATCCTGCGTCACCGTGCCCGGCTCGATGCGGCGAAGATCAATCGCGGCTTGCTCGCCGAACTCGGGCGGAACGGCAGGTTGATCCGCGAGACCGAGGACCAGGCCGATCTGCTCGGCATCTATCTGCTCGCCAACGCCGGCTACGATCCGATGTCGGCGCCCAGATTCTGGCGGGATAAGGGTGGCGCGATCGACGGCGGGCTGTTCCGCAGCCGGACCCACGCATCGTCCAAGGCACGCGCCGCAACGCTGGAAGTCGCCGCGCGCGATATCGCGGCGACCCAGACCCGGCCAATCATCCCGCCAGTCGTTGCGACTCGAAACGTGCCGCTGCGCTGACCGCGGGCAGAGTCGCGCGCGGCTGGTCCGGCCAGATGCCGCGCGTATCTAGCACGGCCTTGTCGATGCGCTCCTCGAGCGGGATCGACTTGAAGACGTCGTGGTCGACCAGCACGATCATGATCGAACACGTCTCGATCGCGGTATCGACGTCGATCAGCGTCGCGCCGGTGTCCGCCAGCACGGCCGGCAGCGTCTGCGCATAGGGCTCGACGATTCGCACGCGGTCGCCGAACTGCCGCGCGACGGCTTCGGCGACCTTGAGGGCAGGGCTCTCGCGGAAGTCGTCGATGTTCGCCTTGAACGCCAGGCCCAGGCACGCGACCGTCGCGTCAGGCGTGGCTTCGACAAGGGCTGCGACCTGCGCGATGACGTGATCGGTCTTGCCGTCGTTGACCTCGCGCGCGGTGCGGATCAGCGGCGTCTGGTCGGGGGCGGCGTGGACCAGGAACCACGGATCGACCGCGATGCAATGCCCGCCGACGCCCGGGCCGGGCTGCAGGATGTTGACGCGCGGGTGACGGTTGGCGAGGCGGATCACCTCCCACACGTCGACGCCCATCGTGTCGGCAATCAGCGACAATTCATTGGCGAACGCGATGTTCACGTCGCGGAATGCGTTCTCGGTGAGCTTGGTCATTTCCGCCGCCCGCGCGGTGGTCGTCACGCAGGCGCCGCGGACGAAGCGACGGTAGAAGGTCAACGCCTTGCGTGCGCATCGTGGCGTGATCCCGCCGATGACTCGGTCGTTGTCGATCAGCTCGACCAGGATGCGGCCTGGCAGGACTCGCTCCGGGCAATAGGCGATCGCGATATCCGCCTGGTCGCCGGTCTTGCCCGGTACGCGCAGATCGGGGCGCAAGGTCGCCAGAAGATCGCGGACCTTCTCGGTCGTGCCGACCGGCGAGGTTGATTCGAGAATGATCGTATCGCCCGCCTTCAGCACGCTGGCGATGGTCGTCGCGGCGTCGAGGACGTAGCGGATGTTGGGCGCGTGATCGGCGTCGAACGGGGTCGGCACCGCGATCACGAACACATCCGCAGGCTCGATCGCGGTCGAGGCGCGCAACGTGCCGCGCGCGACGACGCCCGAGACGAGGCCGTCGAGATCGACCTCCTCGATATGCACGCGGCCGGAGTTGACGGTATCGACGACCGATTCGGTGACGTCGACGCCGAGCACTTGCGCGCCCGTCCGCGCGATGATCGCGGCGGTGGGCAGGCCGATATAGCCGAGCCCGAGGACGACGACGGCGAGGTTAGAGTCCGACAGCATGCGCAACGACCTTTGCGATTTTGGCGGCGGCATGGCCATCCCCGAACGGGTTATGGGCGCGGGCCATCGCGGAATAGCGCGACGTGTCGTCGAGCAGGGTGAAGATTTCGGAAACGATGCGGTCCTCGTCCGTGCCGATCAGCCTGGCGGTGCCGGCCGCGACGCCTTCCGGTCGCTCGGTGGTCTCTCGCATCACGAGCACCGGCTTGCCGAGCGCAGGCGCCTCCTCCTGTACGCCGCCGGAGTCGGTCAGGACGATGTCGGCCATGCCGAGCGCGCGGACGAAATGCGGATAATCGAGCGGTTCGATCCGCGCGACGTTGGCGCGGTCGCCGAGGATGTCGTCCATCACCGACACGACGTTCGGGTTCGGATGGACCGGGAACAGCACCGCGACGTCGTCACGCCCTGCAATCCGGCCGATCGCCCGCGCGATCGCGGCCATGCCGTCGCCGAAATTCTCGCGGCGATGCGTCGTGACGAGGATGATCCGCTTGCCGGCGAAGCGCGCCGCGATCACGTCGAGCCCCACGGCGAGCGCCGGGTCCGCCGCGACGCGGTCCGCGGTCCAGTGCAGCGCGTCGATCACCGTGTTGCCGGTGACGTGGATCCTGTCCTCGGCGATCGTCTCGCGCCGCAGCGCCTCCGCGGCGGTCTCGGTCGGTGCGAAATGCAGCGCGGCGATCGGCGCGACGATGCGGCGGTTCACCTCTTCGGGCCAAGGCTGGTAGATATCGCCGGACCGCAGCCCCGCCTCGACATGCGCGACCGGCACCTTGCGATAATAGGCGGCGAGCGCACCCGTCATCGCGGTCGCGGTGTCGCCCTGCACGATGACGAGGTCGGGCTGCTCGGCATCCATGACGTCGCCGAGCCCGACCAGCAGCCGGGCGGTGAGACGATCGAGCGTCTGCCCGGGCTCCATCAGGTCGAGATCGATGTCCGGCACGAGATCGGCGATCGCGAGCACCTGATCGAGCAGTCCGCGGTGCTGCGCAGTGACGCAGGTGCGGACGGTCAGGCCGGGGATCGCGCCCAGCGCCCGGACCACCGGGAAGAGTTTGATCGCTTCGGGCCGCGTGCCGAATATGACGAGAACTTTGGGCATGATGCATTCCCTAGACCAACGTCTTTAACGACGCGCTAATTCACTGCGCCGATTTGCGCGCGGGCGTACCGACCGGTAGACGATCCCGCGAGATCAAAGGGAGCATCGAATGACCATAAAGCCGCTGCGCAAAGCCGTATTTCCGGTTGCCGGACTGGGTACGCGCTTCCTCCCGGCCACCAAGGCCATGCCGAAGGAAATGCTTACCGTCGTCGACAAGCCGCTGATCCAATATGCCGTCGAGGAAGCGCTCGAGGCGGGGATCGAGCAGATCATCTTCGTGACCGGGCGCGGCAAGGGCGCGCTCGAGGATCATTTCGATATCTCGTACGAGCTCGAGGATACGATGCGATCGCGCGGCAAGTCGCTGGACGCGATCAGCAATATCCGGATGAAGCCCGGTTCGCCGGTCTATGTCCGCCAGCAGGAGCCGCTTGGTTTGGGCCATGCGGTCTGGTGCGCGCGCGAGATCGTCGGCGACGAACCGTTCGCGGTGCTGCTGCCCGACGAGCTGATGGTCGGCAAGCCAGGCTTCATGAAGCAGATGGTCGAAGCCTATAACCAAGTCGGCGGCAACGTGATCGGCGCACTCGAAGTGCCCGATTCGGAAACCGACAAATACGGCATCATCTCGCCGGGCGCGATCGACGGTCGGCTGACCGAAGTGACCGCATTGGTCGAAAAACCCAAGCGCGGCACCGCGCCGTCGAACCTGATGATCCCGGGGCGCTACATCCTCCAGCCCGAGGTTATGCGGATCCTGGAGACGCAGGAAAAGGGGGCCGGCGGCGAGATCCAGCTGACCGACGCGATGGCGCAGCTGATCGGCAACCAGCCGTTCCACGGCTTCACCTTCGACGGCCAGCGTTACGACTGCGGCGACAAGGGCGGTTACATCCAGGCCAATCTGGCGATCGCTCTGGCCCGCGACGACATCGGTCCGGGCATCCGCGAATTCGCGACGAACCTGCTGGCGCGCTGAATTAGCAGCGCGCGCACCGGAACGTCAGAAGGCGTTCCGGTGCAGCAGGACGCGGAAGGTAAGGACGATGATCTTGATATCGCGCCAGATCGACCAATGCTCGAGATACTCCAGATCCGCCTGGAGCCGGTTGCGCAAGTCGTCCTCGTACAGCGTCGCGCCGCGATAGCCGCGCACCTGGGCAAGGCCTGTCAAGCCGGGCTTGGCGGCATGACGATGCCAGTATCGCTGGTCGACTTCCCAGAATAACTTGTCCGCCGCGCGCGATCCGAGGGCGTGCGGGCGCGGGCCGACGATGCTCATGTCCCCCTTGAGGACGTTCAGCAGCTGCGGCAGTTCGTCGATGCTGGTGCGGCGGATGAACTTGCCGACGCGCGTGATCCGATCGTCGTCGCGCGATGTCGAGCGCGCACCTGCGCCGTCGCTATGATCGACGCGCATGCTGCGGAACTTCATCAGGCGGAACATCTGGTTGCTGCGACCGATCCGGATCTGGCTGAAGAAGATCGGTCCGGGCGAATCAAGCTTCACCGATAGCGCGATCAGGATCCAGATCGGCATCAGCGTCACGAGCGCACCGCTAGCCAGCATCACGTCGAAGCTGCGCTTCACGAAGCGGTCGAACAGGACCAGTGGGCCGTTGGCGATGATCACCGTCGGCGTGTCGCCGTGCGCGCTGATGCCGAGCGGCGCGAGCACGTTGAGCTCGGGCATGAAGATCTCGCTCTGGATGTTCGCACCCTTCAACGCCTGTGCCCAGGCAAGTCGACGCTCGGGACTGCACGCGACGATCACCCGGTCCGCACCCGACAGCGATTGCGCGAGGCGGTCGTACATGACGGGATCATGGTGATCGGGGTCGAAATACGAGTCCGCGGCGATGACCGCCGAGAAGTCCCCGCGGGGGATCTGCTGACCGGAATCGTACAGCAGGACGATGCTGAACGGGTTCCCGCCAATGATCGCCGGCATGTGCCGGACGAACAGGAACCGCCCTAACGCAAGGGAAACAATGGCGAATGCCGACCCAGTGGCGACAACAAGACGCGGGAACGTATCGCTGGCCTTCAGGCAGAAGGCGATGAAGATGACCGCGGAAATCGCGAGTGCATAAGCCTGCAATCCGCGCGCGACGGACCGGAAAGGATCGCGTAGATTTGTGGCTGCATAGCTGTCGTTATTGAGCGTCGTAATAACGAAGACCGGAATCAGCATCGCAAGGATTACGATCCAGGCGGTGTCGTTCTCGAATACCCCACGCAACGCGGCAGCCGCCAGATAACTGACAATAATGCAAGTGGTATCCACGATCAGCATACCGAGGATCAGGCGAACCCGCAGCGACGATGCGCTCGGTCGCCAAGTCCGCCCGGCCTTCTTGCCGCGCGATGGGACCATAGCGCGCCTCAAGACACCGCTTTCCATATTCATGAACTTGTCGGACGCACGCGAAGTCCCTCCTACGCAAACCGATACCGCGAAATGCCGCAATGCAAAAGAATTACTGTTCGCCGTTCACAAGACTTTAGTTTTTATTTTTCCAATTCTGTCCGCGGCGAAACAGAAACCCGCCGCTAACTCACCGCGAAGTCCCGCTTTTGGCGCAAGCTGTACACCCCGGATCCTTGGGTAGACGAATCGTGCGAAAACGGAGCGCAAGCAGGTCGATCAGCAGCAATTTGCCGGCAGGATCGTCACCGAACGGTGCGATCCCCCGCAATACCTCGAGCGCGGCGAGGCTGCCGATCACGCCGGTGACCGGGCCGAGCACGCCGTCCTCTGCGCAACTGGTCTCGGCGCGCTCGGGATCTTCGCCAACGAAGCATCGGTAACACGGTTTGTCCGCCTCCCAGCCGCGATAGGTGGCAAGCTGTCCCTCGAACTGGCCGACTGCCGCCGAGACAAGCGGGATCTTCGCGGCATGGGCGGCATCGGCGACGCAGAAGCGCGTCGCGAAATTGTCGCACCCGTCGAGCACGACGTCCGCACGCGCCAGCAGCGCGGCGACGTTGCCGGCATCGATGCGTACGGCGTGCGTCTCGACCGCAACGTGCGGATTGAGGCGGTTTACGGCGGCCGCTGCGGCGTCGACCTTGGCTATGCCGGTATCCGCAGTCGTGAAGATCGTCTGGCGCTGAAGATTGGAGGGTTCGACTCGGTCGTCGTCGATCAGGATCAGGCGACCGACCCCGGCGGCACCCAGATACTGAATCGCGGGCGAGCCGATACCGCCTGCGCCGACGACCGCAACGGTCGCCGCTTTCAGCCGCGCCTGACCGGTGCCGCCGAATTCCTTGAGGACGATATGGCGCGCATACCGGGTGAGTTCGTCATCGGAGAGGATCATGCGCCCCAGGCGAACTTCAGGCTGGTGCGGTACCAGGTGTCGGTGTCGACATCGACGACATCGATCGAATCGCGCGCGCCCAGGATCACGCCGGCGGCATATTGTTCGACCGTCGGGCAGTCGATCGCGCGCGGCGTCACGCGCCGGACTCGGCCGTCGGGGGTGAGAAGCACGGCAAGGTCGACGGTCAGCGTCCAGCCTTGCGGCATGCGGACGACACGGGCGCAGCGACCGGCGACCACTTCGCCGTGCACGTAAGCAGAGGTGTTGGCGAGCGTCGTCGCCAGCCCGCGAATGCGCAGGGCCGGCAGAATACTCCAGTCCTGTGGCGGCAGCGTGGTGCTTACCGGCGCGGTCGGCGCGGCGGGAACCAGAGCCGGCGGCGCCATCGTCTGGAGCATCAGGAACAGTGCGGCGATCATCGGCCGGTCGATCCGAACCCGCCTGTGCCGCGGGCGGTGTCGTCGAGCGTCGCGACGTCGTCGAGCGTGGCGCGGAGGACGATCGCGGGGACGAGTTGCGCAATGCGGTCGCCGCGCGCGATCGCGAACGGCTCCTGGCCGAGGTTGGCCAGGATCACCCTCACTTCGCCGCGATAGTCGCTGTCGATCGTGCCGGGCGTATTGAGGCAGGTGACGCCGTGCTTCAGCGCGAGACCGGAGCGGGGGCGGACCTGCACCTCGTGACCGGCGGGAATGGCGATCGCAAAGCCGGTCGCGACGGCGGCGCGTGCGCCGGGGGCAAGCGTCAAGGCTTCGGCAGAGACGATGTCCATTCCCGCGGCACCCTCAGTCGCATAGGCAGGCAGCGGCAGGCCCTCGCCGTGCGGCAGGCGCTTCAGTTCGATACGGATCATGACGCGGCTTCTAGCGCATCCGCGATGCGGTCCGCCAGTCGTGCGGCGACGGCGTCTTTCGGCAGGCGCTCCCAGCTCTCCACGCCGGCCTCGGTAACGAGGTGGACGGTGTTGTCCGCGCCGCCCATCACGTCGCCCGATACGTCGTTGGCGACGATCCAGTCCGCGGTCTTGCGCACGCGTTTGGCCATCGCGTGCTCGATGACGCGCTCGGTCTCGGCGGCGAACCCGATCAACAGGTGCGGGCGGCGCGGGCTACGGGCTAGGGTCGCAAGGATGTCGGGGTTTTCCACGAGGGTCAGTGTGGGCGTGACGTCGCCCTTCTTGATCTTCTGCTGCGTGGATTCGACATGCCAGTCCGCGACCGCGGCCACCATGATTGCGGCATCGGCGGGCAGGGCGTGGTCGACCGCGTCCGCCATCTCCCGTGCCGTCTCCACATCGATCCGGTCGACGCCGTGCGGCGTAGCCAGCGTCACGGGGCCGGCGACGAGCGTCACGCGCGCGCCAAGCCGTGCCAGCGCCGCGGCGATCGCAAAGCCCTGTTTGCCCGACGACCGGTTGGCGATGTAGCGCACCGGGTCGATCGGCTCATGCGTCGGCCCGGCGGTGACAAGGACATGGCGTCCTGCCAGGCGCTTTGGCGGGGCAGGGGCGAGCATCGCCTCGATCGCGGCTACGATCGCGGGTGGCTCTGGCAGGCGCCCGGGTCCGTACTCGCCGCACGCCATGATCCCCTCGTCCGGCATCATCACCGTTACGCCGTCGGCGCGCAGTTGGGCGACGTTGCGGACGGTCGCCGCATGGCTCCACATGCGCACGTTCATCGCCGGCGCCACAAGGACCGGCGTGTCGGTTGCAAGCAGCAGCGTCGTCGCGAGATCGTTCGCTAGCCCCGCCGCCATTCGCGCCATCAGGTCGGCGGTGCCGGGCGCGACAACGATCAGGTCTGCCTCGCGGCTGAGCTGGATATGACCCATCTCGGCCTCGTCCTTGAGATCCCAGAGCGTGGTATAGACCTTGTCCTCGCTAAGTGCGGCGAGCGTCATAGGGGTGACGAAATGATGCGCGGCCTCGGTCATCACGCACCGGACTGCGTATCCGCGCGTCTTGAGCAGGCGGATCAGTTCGGCCGCCTTGTAGGCGGCGATCCCGCCACCGACGATCAGGAGGATGCGTTTCATGCCGCCGCTCTAGCGGATAACGCGCGTCACCGTAATGCGCCGCGTATCGCGCGCGGCGGCGATCATGTCGCGCAGGCCGTCGACCGCGAACACCAGCCCGACGAGCAGCACTGGCGTGGTCATCAGCGCCCAGTAGAAATTGTCGCTCCGTGCGAACAGCGAGATCAGCGCGGCATAGGCGGCGAATACGACCAGCGCGCGTGGTGCGACCGCATCGCGCCATGCTAGCCAACCGAACAGCGCCATGCCGAGGACGAGCGAGGCGAGCCATTGCGGCAGGATGTCGAGACCTGACGAGATCGTCGCGAGCCTTACGTAGAAGCCGAATCCTTCGAGCCCGCTCCACCCCTGCGACACGCGGTCGAGGGGGCCAGTGACGAGGGACACCGCGTGCGCATGCGCGGCAAGGACCGCGGCGAAGATCGCGATTCCCGCGAGCCAGCCCAGCGTCTCACGGCGCTCGCCCTCTAGCCATGCGAACACCGTCATGATCGCGACGTACAGCAGCGCGGTCTCGCGGATCAGCATCGCCGATAGCCCGACCGCGACCGCGGGCAGCCAATGGCCGGGGCGGCGTAGCGCGAGCGACAGCGCGATCAGCGGACCCGCCCAGACCTCGTGGAACACCACGAAACTCGCGTCCAGGTTCACGTAGAGGCCCGCGATCACCAGCAGGCCTGCTGCGCCGAGCGGAACCAGGCCCGTCATCGCCGGACGAAGTCGCGCGACCCAGGCGAGGATCGTACCGACGCACAGCGCCAGTAACAGCAGCTTGACCACTAGCGGGGGCAAGTTTGCCTCGACGACCGCCAGCGTCGGCAGGCGAACCGTGAAAAACGGTTTCAGCGGGTAATGGCCGCTGCGCTGCGTCTCGGCGGCGACAGCGTAATAGGGGGATCCGCCACGGACTCCGGCGACGATCGTCTCGTACAGCAGCAGGTCGGTCTGTCCTGGTGGCGGGGCGTCGGGTGCGACCGCGGTCGATGCGGCCCCTCCGTCGACGCTCGGCCGCGGGCCCGGCGAAACGATCGCGCTGAGGCAGGCGACCAGGAATACCAGGACCAGCACAAGGCCGATCCGCGCCTGCGCCGACGGCATCCCCGCGAACCGGGTTCCGCCGGTGACCCATAGCGGAGCGCCGCGGCGCGTCTTCATGTTCTCATCCAAACAGCAGCGTCGTCACGACCCCGGCGGCGGCGGCGAGCACCGCGACCAGACCGTAGCGCCAGCCGCCGCCGATCCGGATGACCTCGATCTCGCGCAGCGGCATCGTCGGCGGCGCGCCACCGGGGGCGGGGTAATGCGCCTCGATCCGGCGGACCAGTTCGGGGAGGCGAGTGAGCGTGCGGAAATCCTCGATCAACCGGTCGGCGATCATCGCCTCGGGGCCGAGCTCGCCGCGAATCCAGTCGCGGACGAACGGCTCGGCGGCTTCCCACAGGTTGATGTCGGGGTTGAGGCTGGTCGCGACGCCCTCGACCATCACCATCGTCTTTTGCAACAGGAGCAGATGCGGCTGCGTCACCATGTCGAAATCGCGCGTGATCGAGAACAGGCTGTCGAGCATCATGCCGATCGACATGTCCTTGACCGGCAGCCCGCGCATCGGCTCGCCGACTGCGCGCAGAGCGGTCGCGAACTCGGCGACGTCATGGTGCGCGGGGACGTAGCCCGCCTCGAAATGGATCTCGGCGACGCGCTTATAATTGCCGGTGATCAGGCCGTAGAGGATTTCGGCAAGCCAGACGCGCGCGCGACGGTCAATCCGGCCCATGATGCCGAAATCGATCGCCGCGATGCGGTTGCCGGGCAGTGCGAACAGGTTTCCCTGGTGCATGTCGGCGTGGAAGAACCCGTCGGCGATCGCTTGCCGCAGGAACGCGCGGACCAGCGTGTTGGCGAGGCCGGGCAGATCGTAGCCGGCGGCGACGAGCGCCGGGCGGTCGGACAGCTTGATGCCGTCGATCCACTCGATCGTCATGACCTTGTTGGTCGATCGCGCCCAGTCGATCGCGGGGATCACGAAATCGGGCTCGGCGGTCATGCCCTCCGCGAGTTCGGAGGCGGAGGCGGCTTCACGACGGAAGTTGAGCTCTCGCATCGTCCAGCGCTTGAATGTCTCGATCGTCAGGCGCGGGCGCAGGCGCATCGCCTCGGGGCTGAGCGCCTCGAGCTGCGCCGCAGCCCAGCCATAGGTGTCGATCGCGCGCGCGAAGTCGTCCTCGACACCGGGGCGCAGGACCTTCACCGCGACCTGGCGGCCGTCGGTGGTCGTCGCGCGGTGGACCTGCGCGATCGACGCGGCGCCGACCGGGACCTGCTCGATGCGGGAGAACAGCGTATCCAGCGGCTTGCCGAAGCTCGCGAGCATCGCCGCCTCGATCGTCGCGTAGGGGACTGGGGAGAGCTGGTCCTGCAACCTGAGCAGGTCGTGTGCCGCGTCCTCGCCGACGAGATCGGGGCGCGTTGCGAGCGTCTGGCCGAGCTTGATCGCGGCGGGGCCGATCGCCTGAAACGCATCGGCATAGCGCGGCACCACCGGCACGCGCGCGCCGAACCGCGCAATCCGCGCAAGGCGACGGACCGGGGCGGGCGTGTTCGGGTCGCGCTCGATCCCGCGCAACGCGCCGTGGCGAGCGAGGATGCGACCCCATTTCAGGAGGCGCCAGACGTGGGTGGTCGAGGCGGTCACTGGCCGCGTGCGCCGGATAAAGAGATTAGCTCACGCGAAGGCGCGAAGGCGCGAAGATAAGGGAGAATGGGTTCGCGCGGAGGCGCGGAGGAGCGGAGGGCGCGCGCCCCGCCGCGGCTGCGGCTTTTCATCATCACCGATGAGGGAGCAAAGCGCTGTCGCGCGGACTCCACCCTTACCCTCCGCGTCTCCGCGTCTCCGCGTGAACCACTCTTCGCGCCCCTTCGGCGCAGCTCAGGACAGGCTCCGCGCCTTCGCGTGATCACTAGATCTTCCAGCCCGAGTGAATCGCGACCAGACCGCCCAACAGCGGTTCGACCTTGGTCTGCACGAAGCCCGCATCCGCGATCATGCCCTTGAACTTGGGCATGTCCGGGAAACGCCGGATCGACTCGATCAGGTAGCGATAGCTGTCGGCATCCTGTGCAAGCAGCTGCCCGAGCTTCGGGACCATCTTGTGCGAATAGGCGTCGTAGACCTCTGCAAAACCGGGCCATACCGTCGTCGAGAATTCGAGGCAGTAGAACCGCCCGCCCCGCCGCAAGACGCGGTGCGCCTCGCGCAGCGCCTTCGGGATATCGGTCACGTTCCGGATGCCGAAAGCGATCGTGTAGGCGTCGAAGAACTTGTCGGGGAAGCTCAGCGTCTCGGCATTGGCTTCGGTCCAGACCAGGCCGTCGAGGCCGCGCTTCTGCGCGCGTTCCATGCCGACTTCGAGCATCTGCGGGTTGATGTCGGCGACCGTGATCGATGCGCCCGACGGCTCCATGCGGAACGCGATGTCGCCCGTGCCGCCCGCCATGTCGAGGATATGCTCGCCCTCGCGCGGTTTCACGCGGCGCACGAAGCGGTCCTTCCACAGCCGGTGCATGCCGCCCGACATCGCATCGTTCATCAAATCATATTTGCCCGCGACGTTCGAGAAGACGCCGCCGACGCGGGCGGTTTTCTCGGTGGCGGGAATGTCTTCGTAGCCGAAGGAGACGGTATCGGGCGTTGAAGCAGGCGCGGGCGCGATCAAGTCGTTCATATCCTGTGCTCTAGCCGCGCCTTGTGGCGCGAGCAAACGCAACCTAGCTGCAAACCGTGCCAGAATTACCCGAAGTCGAAACCACCGTGCGTGGGCTGGAGCCCGTGCTCAAGGGCCAGCGCCTGACCTCGGTCGAGCCGCGGCGTGCCGACCTGCGCAAGGCGATCCCGGTCGACCTGCGCCAGCGGATGACAGGCGCGACCGTTACGACGCTTGGGCGACGCGCGAAATACGGGCTGATCGATACCGATCGCGGCGATACTCTGGTGTTTCACCTCGGCATGTCAGGACGCTGGCGAGTCGATCCGAGCGAGCTGCTCGCGCATGATCACCTGCTGATCGGCACCGAGGCCGGGCGGACAGTCGTGCTCAACGATCCGCGGCGATTCGGCTTTCTCGATCTCTGGGCGACCGACGATATCGCCAATTACCCGCCGTTCCTCAGCATGGGACCTGAGCCGCTCGGGCCCGACCTGACCGCGGCGTATCTGCTGGAAGCGCTCGAAGGGCGGGGTGCGTCGATCAAGGCAATGCTGCTCGACCAGCGAATCGTCGCCGGGCTCGGCAACATCTACGTGTGCGAGGCGCTGCACATGGCGAAAATCGCGCCGAGCCGGGCGGCGGGGCGGATCTCGCTGTTTCGCCTCGAGCGGCTCGTCGATGCGATTCGCACGGTACTGACCGCCGCCATTCTGGCAGGCGGCTCCTCACTTCGCGACTATGTCAGACCGGACGGCGAGCTCGGCTATTTCTCCAAGCAATGGCGAGTCTATGGACGTGAGGGCGAGCCATGCGAATGCGGTGCTACGGTCAAGCGGCGTACCGAGGGCGGTCGCTCAACGTTCTGGTGCGCGAAGTGCCAACGCGGTTGAGCGTTTTGGTTGACGCACAAGAGCAAAGTGGGTAGGGCCGCGGCTTCGAGAGGGCGTAGGAGCAATCCGGCGCCCCTTTTTATTCATTCGAACATCCAGAGGGCTTCATGGCGAACACGCCGCAGGCGAAAAAGCGTATCCGTCGCAACGACCGTCGCGCGGAAGTGAACGGCAACCGCGTTGGCCGTATCCGTACCTTCATCAAGAAGGTCGAGGCTGCATTGGCTTCGGGCGACAAGGGCGCAGCGACCACCGCACTCGCGGCCGCACAGCCTGAGTTGCAGCGTGGCGTCGCCAAGGGCGTGCTGCACAAGAACACCGCGAGCCGCAAGTTCGCGCGTCTGACCAAGGCCGTGACCGGGCTCGCATAAGCGCTCCGGCATTGCTGCGTAGATCACCCGCCGGGGGCTTCCCCGGCGGGTTTTTTGCGTGTGCGAACGAAACCTAGGATAAGTCCGCATAACCCGAGGATTCTCCACGATTCGAGTGATGTGCGATTACGTCATGGCAAGTCCAAATTCACAAAAAATACGTAAACACAGCAACTTATAAAAATATCGACGCATTTCCGCGGCTTGATCAAGTCAACCCGCTTTATTTCGAAAATGTGACGTATCCAGCCCTTGCTCGGATCGCCGATCGCTTCATAACAGGGCTCACAGCGACGGTGGTTTCCACCGCTGCATCAAACAAACAGGGCGAAGATGCCGGATGACCCTTGGGTTGTTTCGGGGGTCCATTTTCTGTCGGAACTATATCACCCGCGCGAGCAATTTCGCGGGGTCGGAGAAGTGTGCGCGTGACGAAGTGGCAAGGATCG